>JANYGT010000265.1 GCA_025362355.1 Lacisediminihabitans sp.
GCCGTCAGCATGATGATCGGAACACCCGAGTCGGCCCTGATCTCGGCGCAGACCTGAATTCCGTCTTTGTTGGGCAGCATCAGGTCGAGCAGCACGAGATCCGGCTTCGACTCGCGAAAGGCCTCGAGCGCCACGCCGCCATCGGAGCAGAAGAACGGCTCGAATCCCTCGGAACGCAGCACGATGCCGATCATCTCCGCCAGTGCGGTGTCATCATCGACAACAAGGATGCGTGCGGCCATCGTTCCAACCAATATCGGCGCCCATTCGCGAGCGGCTTTCGCATAAGAGTAGCCGAGTGTGAAAGCATAACCGCGAGGCAGAGGTGCCAGCAGTGCTTATGAGGGGATGTCCGTGAGCGACGATCAGCAGTGGAAGTCTCCGAGTGGGCCACCGATCGCACCCGTGATTCCACCCGTCGTACCGCTCGCCGCGCCGCCTGCCGGCTCGATTCCCGGCGGGTTCCCGACCGCCCCGACGGCCCCTCCCGGCTGGACTCCCCCGCCGAAGCCGGGACTCATCCCGCTGCGCCCGCTCGACCTCGGCGTGATCCTCGGGGCGGCGTTCCGCCTGCTGCGCCGCAATCCCAGACCGACCTTCGGTGTCGCGCTGCTCATCCAGAGCGTCCTGCTCGTCGTCAGTCTCGGTCTGTTCTCCCTCGCCGCGATCTTCACTTTTTCGCGGCTGGACTTCTCGTCGAGCGCCGACCAGTCGACGATCTCGGCCGGCAACGCCGGCATCCTCATTCTCGCCACCCTCGTCGCCGTCGCACTCTCCTTCGTCTCGTCAGCCCTGCTGCAGGGCATCATCGTGATCGAGGTGTCGCGCGCGAGCCTCGGCGAGAAGCAGAGGCTCCCGCAGCTGTGGCGCCGCGCGCGCGGTCGGATCGGCGCCCTCATCGGGTGGACGGCCATCGTCGCCGTCGCCGTCACGATCGCTCTCAGCCTGCTGGTCGGGATCATCGTCCTGCTCGTCACGACCCTCGGCACCGCGGGCATCGTCGTCGGGGTGCTCGTCGGACTCGTCGGCGGCCTCGGCTTCGTCGCTCTCGCACTCTGGCTCAGCACCAAGCTCGCCTTCGTCGCGAGCGCGCTCATGCTGGAGCGGCTCACCATCCGACAGGCGATCACCCGCTCCTGGACATTGACGCGCGGGTACTTCTGGAGAACCCTCGGCATCCTGCTGCTGGTGGCGGCGATGCTTCAGGTAGCCCAGTCGGTCATCTCCGCCCCGCTGAACTTCCTCGCGCAGTTCGCCGTCCCCCTCATCGACCCGAATAAGCAGACCGGGCCGACGACCATCGTCCTCATCGCCGCGTTCGGGGTGCTCGCCCTGATCATCTCCCTCGTGTTCTCCTCGATAACATCGGTCGTGCAGACAGCGACCACGGCGCTGCTGTATCTCGACGTGCGCATCCGCAAAGAAGGACTGGACCTCGATCTCGCGCGCTTCGTCGAGGCTCGTCAGGCCGGCGAGTCGACCATCCGCGACCCGTACCTTCCCGCCCCGACGGCATGATCCTGTTCCCCTTCGACATCCCGGTGCAGCCGGACGCCGGACCGGCACGCCGGCTGATCATCACCGAGCTGTCCAAGCCCGAATACCGTGCCGCCCAGCCGACGCTGTTCGACCGTCTCTCCTCCGACTTCTTCACCTGGTTGATGTCGATCAGGATCCAGGCGAACGGCGTGACGCAGGGACCGATCCTTCTCATCGTCGGCGGGGTCATCGTCGTCGCGATCGTCGCCGCCTATCTCGCCTTCGGACCGCCGAGGCTCAATCGCCGCAGCTCGGTCGGTGTGCTCTTCGGCGAGGACGACGAGCGGGGCGCGACCGCCATGCGGCGAGCGGCGGAGGATGCGGCGCGAGCCGGCGACTTCACCCTCGCCATCGAGGAGCGCTTCCGTGCCATTGCGCGTGGTCTCGCCGAACGCACGATCGTGACCGTCACCCCCGGCACGACGGCGCTCGGGTTCGCCGGCCGAGCATCCGTTCCCTTCCCGTCGTTCGCCGACAGGCTGTCGACCGCGGCGACCTCGTTCGACGGGGTGCGCTACCTCGGGGTCGTCGGCACCGAGACGGCCTACCGCGAACTCACCGACCTCGACGGCGATCTGGCCGCCGTGCGACCGCGGCTGCCGGAGTTCGCGACGAGCACACCGTGAGCCGCATCTCGTGACGCTGGCGACCGCTCCCGTCTCCCGGGTGCTCACCCCCACCCTGCGGTCGTCGGCCCGGCGCGCCCGATTCTGGATCGGGATCGGAGTCGTCATCGCGATCGTCGTGCTGATCAGCACCGTCGTGAACGGTGCGACCAGAACGGCTGGTGCCGCATTCTCGCCGACCAATGCGAGCCCGACCGGCAGCAAGGCCATCGCCGAGGTTCTGAGGCAGCAGGGGGTCGACGTGCGCGTCTCCACCACCCTCGCCGACGCGACGAAGGGGCTGGCTTCCGGTGATGCAACGCTCTTTCTCGTCGATGACAACGAATACCTCGGGAAGCAGCAGCTCGCGGCCCTGTCCGCCGAGGCCGGGCGCATGGTGATCCTGGCCCCGACCACCGCCCAGCTCGCCGCGATCGCGCCCTCCGTCCGCGAGGGCGCGACGGTCGGCAACCGGGTGCTCCGCTACTCAGCGACCACCGGATGCGACATCCCCGCCGCCAGACGTGCCGGCGCGATCACCGGCACCGGGGTCGGGTACCGCAGCAGCGACACGGCGGCATCCACCTGCTTCAGCACCGGGAAGAACTCGTTCTCCGTGATCGCGACCGGCGCTGGCACGGTGACCGTCGTCGGAGCGATGAGCGCCTTCGACAACGAGCATGTCGGCGATCGAGGTAACGCGGCACTCGCGCTCGGGCTGCTCGGGCAGAGCCGCCGGCTGGTCTGGTACCTCCCCACGATCGGCGACAGCGCCCTCGACACCGCCCCGACGATCGGTCAGCTGACGCCGCTCTGGGTCAGTCCGGTCATCGTCCTGCTCCTGCTCACCGTGCTCGTCGCGGCCGTCTGGCGCGGGCGACGGATGGGGCCGCTCGTGGTCGAGAACCTCCCGGTGGTCGTTCGGGCGAGCGAGACGATGGAGGGTCGGGCCAGGCTCTACCAGCGCAGTTCCGCGCGGCTGCGAGCCCTCGACTCGCTGCGCATCGGCGCGGTCGCCAGGCTCGCGACGCTCTCCGGCCTTCCCCGTCTCGCCGGGGTCGACGAGGTGATCGCCGCCGTCGCCACTATCACCGGACAGGACCCCGGCGGCATCCGCTTGCTGCTTCTCGACGCAGAACCCGCGAGCGATCGCGACCTCGTTCGGCTCTCTGATGCCCTGCTCGAACTCGAGCGGGCGGCCGGGGCATCCGTCCGTCCGGATCCCGGCACGCCGGAACGCGCGCCGACCATGCCACCCCACGATGGAGAATGAACGAATGTCCGATACTTTCCCGAGCAACGCGCCACCCACGACCGCGACGGATGCCGCCGCGGATGCCGAACGTCTGCGCGCGAGATTCGGCCAGGTGCGCACGGAGGTCGGAAAAGCCGTCGTCGGGCAGGACGGAGCTGTCACCGGCCTCATCATCGCGCTGCTCGCCGGGGGCCACGTGCTGCTCGAAGGCGTTCCCGGGGTCGCCAAGACCCTGTTGGTGCGCACGCTGAGCCGTGCGCTCAGTCTCGAGACGAAGCGCGTGCAGTTCACGCCCGACCTGATGCCGGGAGACGTCACCGGATCGCTGGTGTACGACGCGAAAGAAGGCGACTTCGAGTTTCGCGCCGGCCCGGTGTTCACCAACATCCTGCTGGCCGACGAGATCAACCGCACCCCTCCGAAGACCCAGTCGGCGCTGCTCGAGGCGATGGAGGAGCGCCAGGTCAGCGTTGACGGCGAGACCCGGATGCTTCCCGTCCCGTTCATCGTCGCCGCGACCCAGAACCCGATCGAGTACGAGGGCACCTACACGCTGCCGGAGGCGCAACTCGACCGCTTCCTGCTGAAGCTGGTGCTCGACATCCCGGAGCGCGCCGACGAGGTAGAGGTGCTCACCCGCAGCGCGGCCGGATTCAACCCGCGAAACCTCGCCGCGGCGGGGGTCACCCCGGTGCTCGACGCGGCCCAGCTCGCCGAGGCGCAGGCCGCGGTCGGCCGGGTCGGCTCGAGTGCCGACGTGCTCGCCTACATCGTCGACCTCGCGCGGAGCACCCGCCAGAGTCCCTCCGTGAAGCTCGGCGTGAGCCCCCGTGGTACGACCGCGCTGCTCTCCGCGGCGAAGTCGTGGGCGTGGCTGAACGGCTTCGACGCGATCACGCCCGACCATGTGCAGGCGATAGTGCTTCCGGTGTGGCGCCACCGCATCCAGCTGCGCGCCGAGGCCGAGCTCGAAGGGGTGTCCCCCGACGCCATCCTCCGCTCGATCCTCCAGCAGGTGCAGGTGCCGATCTGACCATGGCTGTCTCCGGCTGGTTCGTCGTGCTCGTAGCGCTCGGGGTCATCCCGCTCGTCGTGTTCGACGACCCCGCCTGGCTCGGCCTGTGGCTGCTCATCGCGGTCATCATCGGGATCATCGATTTCGTGTTCGCCGGCTCGGCTCGCGCCATCACCCTCGGGCGGCAGCTGCCCGACCGCGTGCGGCTCGGCGAGACCGTCGGAGCGACGCTCTTCGTCACGAACACCGGACGCCGTCGCGTACGCGGCACGGTGCGTGATGGCTGGCAGCCGTCTGCCGGCGCGACGCCGACGCGCACGGCCGTGAGCATCCCTTCCGGAGAGCGGCGGGCCATGCCGATCACCCTCACCCCGTTTCGGCGCGGAGAGCGACGGGCAGCGGATGTCACGGTGCGGTCGTTCGGACCGCTCGGCCTCGTCGCGCGACAGGCCACCCTGTCGATGCCGGGCGCCATCCGCGTGCTGCCGCCGTTCAACTCCCGCAAACACCTCCCGTCGCGACTCGCCAGGCTGAGGGAACTCGACGGACGGACGAGCGTCATGATCCGTGGCCAGGGCACCGAGTTCGACTCGCTGCGCGAATACGTGCGCGGCGACGATGTGCGCTCCATCGACTGGCGGGCGACCGCGCGCCGCACCGATCCGTTCAGCGGATCCGGCCCGCAGCTCGTCGTTCGCACCTGGCGACCCGAACGGGATCGACGGGTCGTGATCGTCATCGACAGCGGACGCACCTCCGCCGCTCGCATCGCCAACGAACCACGCATCGACACGGCATTCGAATCGTCCCTGCTGCTCGCCGCACTCGCGACACGGGCGGGAGACCGCGTCGACCTGACGATCTACGACCGGCGTCTGCGCGGCCGCGTGCAGGGGGCGACCGGTGCCGAGCTGCTCTCCCGCATGGTGGATGTCATGGCACCGATCGAACCGGACCTCATCGAGACGGACTGGTCGGCCGTGCCGAGCCTCGTGCGCTCGGTCACCAGCCACCACGCGCTCGTCGTGCTGATGACATCGATCGACGCGCCGGGGGCATCCCGGGGGTTGCTGTCGGTGCTGCCGCAGCTGACGCGCAAGCACACCGTCGTCGTCGCCTCCGTCACCGACCCGGCGGTGCTCGAGCACATCGCCGAGCGACGTGATCGCGACGAGGTCTACCTCGCGGCGGCGGCCGAGCGGGCGACGCTCGACACGGCGCGGGTATCGGCCGCCATCCGCCAGCTCGGGGCCGAGGTGGTCACCGGTGCCCCCGCCGACCTACCGCCGGCCCTCGCGGACCACTACATCGCGCTGAAGGCCGCCGGGCGCCTGTAGGCGCCGCCGCATCCACTCCCCGCGCCATCCGCCCCCCCGCCGCATCCACTCCCCCTTCCGAAAACGCAGGAGATTCTCGCTTATCTGAGCAAATCGGGCACGTCTTGCTCAAAATGAGCATCATCTCCTGCGTTCTCAGCGCTCGGGAGGGACTGTCCTCATCATTCAGGAGGTCGTGTGACGGCATAGGCCAGCGGGAGGGAAGTAGATCCCACCGGCCACTGTCGTCACTTCAGCACCACAGCCTCCTGAATGATTAAAAGTGCGATGAGAGCACGAGGCGGAGGATCATCGCGCACTCATGAACAGCTAGAAAATAGAGTCGGAACGATTCGCCGTACTGAAACGGGGCCGACGCGGGTTAGCCTGACAAAACGCCGTATATCGGCAGGGGAATACCACAGGGGATCAGACAATGACGGCAGAAACCGTGACCACGGCACCGCACTCGCTCACCGCCCGACTCATCGCGGAGCTGGCCGGCACCTTCCTGCTGGTGATCGGCCTCATCGGCACCGCGATCTTCAGCTCGTCGTATACCGGCATCCTCGGCGTCGCCCTCTCGGTCGGGTTCGCGGTGCTGATCGGCGCCTATGCCTTCGGACCGATCTCCGGCGGACACTTCAATCCGGCCGTCACCCTCGGCGTCGCCGCGGCCGGGCGGCTCCCGTGGCGGGACGTGCTCCCCTACATCGCTGCCCAGATCATCGGCGGGGTGCTGGCGACGACGGTGCTTTTCGCGATCGCCTCCGACGGACCGAAGGGCTTTCTGAAGACGGCACAGTCGACCGGATTCGCCTCCGACGGGTGGGGCATCCACTCTCCGGCCGGCTACGGACTCGTCGCGGCCATCGTCACCGAGATCGTACTGACCGCCGTCTTCGTCTATGTGATTCTCGGCGTGACGCACCTGCGCGCCGCGGCGGGGTTCGCGCCCATCGCGCTCGGGGTGACCCTGACCCTCATCCACCTCATCTCGATCCCGATCGACAACACCTCGGTCAACCCGGCTCGCTCGATCGCGACAGCGGTCTACGGCGGAGGCGGGGCGCTCGGTCAACTCTGGGTGTTCATCGTCTTCCCGATCGTCGGGGCGCTCATCGCCGGCTTCACCTTCCGGTTTCTCTTCGACCGCCGACTCATCACCGCGAATGACTCGTATCTCGCGCCGCTCGACCTGGCCGGCCAGGGTTCGCAAGCCGATGAGCCGGGGCTCACGCGTCGCGAGTTACGGGAGCGCAGCGAGTAGCGCTACCGCTGGTCGGCGAACTGCTCGGTCGGTAGTTCCCGCATGCCCATCAGCGGGGAGAAGACCACGAACGCCGAGCCTGCGAGCGCCCCGGCCGCCCCGATGAACATGGTCGGCACGACGCCGATCGAGGACCCGAGCACGCCGGTGAGCAGACTTCCGATCGGGATGACGCCCCAGACCACGCAGCGGATCGACGCGTTCATCCGTCCGAGCAGTCGTGGCGGGCAGAGCCTCTGCCGGAGGGACACCTGCGTGATGTTGTACACCAGCACCATGAACGACTGGCCGAACTCGGCGACGATGAGGATCGGGATGGCCGCCCGCGGCAGCAGCGCGGCGAGCGGGATCAGCGCGACGAGTAGCCCGCTCGCGATCGCCGACAGCGGGATGATCCTCCCCTGGCCGAGCTTCCGAGCGAGATGGGGTGTCGCCAGCGCTCCGAGCAGGCCGCCGACGGCTCCGACGGAGAAGATGATTCCGAGGGTGCCGGTGCCGAGGTTGAGGGTCTTCAGCAGCAGGAGCGGAAGCAGCGTCATCGACATCACGCCGAAGAAGTTCGAGAAGGCGGTGGATCCGACGACGCGGCGGATCAGAGGCTGCCCGGCGACGAACCGCACCCCCTCGGCTATCTCGCGACGCAGACCGAGTCTTTCGTCGGGATTCGACACGATCTCGCGATCCCGGATGCGGGAGAGGGCGATTGCGGACACGACGTACGAGACCGCGTCCGCTAGGAGCACGATCGGCGCGGCCAGCACGGCGAGGAGGGCTCCGGCGAGCGCCGGGCCGCCGATGCGGGCCACCTGGAAGCTCGCCTCGAGCTTCGAATTGGCATCCGGCACCTGTCGTGATTCGACGATGAAGGGGATGTAGCTCTGGTACGAGACGTCGAAGAACACCGATCCGATCCCCACGATCACAGCGACGACGATCAGGTGCCAGAGTTGCAGCACTCCAAGCCACCAGAGCAGCGGGATGATCGCGAGCATGACCGCCCGCCCGAGGTCGGCGATGATCATCACGCGACGCTTCAGCATCCGGTCGATCCACGCTCCGGCGGGAAGGCTGACGAGGAGGAACGCGAGGGTGCTCGCCGCATTCAGCAGCCCGAGTTGGAACGCCTCGGCGTGGAGCACGAGCACCGCCAACACCGGGATCGCGAGTCCGCTGAACTGTTCGCCGAACTGGCTGATGGTCTGCCCGCTCCAGAGCCAGACGAACGCTCTCTCGCGGAAGACCGGGCGAACCGGATCCGTCGTCGCTGCTGGCGGGGTCTCGGTCATCGCCCCAGTATCACGCGACTGATTGGGTATTGTCAATCACTGGGTCGCTAGGCTGGTGCGGTGACGGCGGACGAGGCACCAGATGACAGCCCCGCCCGCTCCGGGGCAGTGGATGACGCCACCATCGAAGCGCGCGGCCGTGCGCTCGCCTCGCCGCTTCGCATGCGCATCCTTCGACTCTGCCTACACGAGGGCCGCACCAATCGTGAACTCGCCGAGGAGCTGCAGCTGAATCCCGGCACGATGCTGCACCACGTCAGATCGCTCGTCGACAACGGTTTCCTGCGGCCCGAAGAGCCCCGACGCGGGCGACGCGGCTCGCGGGAGGTGCCGTACCGGGCCACCAGGGTCTCCTGGGGTACACCGGTGGACGGCATCGGGCCGATTCTGCTCGAGACGTTCCTGCAGGAGATCGACGGCCTCGCGCCCGACGATCTCGACATCTCCCGCCTCGGGCTGAAGCTCAACGCGGCGCATCTGGCGGAACTCCACGATCGGGTTCGCGCGCTGCTGGAGGAGTATGCGGCAAAGGATGCCGATGCGGATGGCGCGCCGATCTCACTGTTCTTCGCGTCGCATCCCGACCTCCCGCGAAGCGAACGCGGGCTCTGACCCCTCAGCCGGCGACGATGCTCCGAGCACCGGCCTCGAACTCCTCGAGATCGCCGGTGTGCCCGGCCCTCGCCGCTCTCCTGCCGATCCCCCACTGGTAGAACAGGAAGGCCGCGAGGGCGACGGTGCCGATGCCGGTCTTGATCGGCCACGGCCACGGCTGCTTCGTCACGAAGCCCTCGATGATGCCGGAGACGAGCAGTGATCCGATCAGACCGATCGCGATGGTGAAGAGCGCCCGGCCGGATTCGGCGAGCTCCTGCGCCCGTGGACGCGGCCCCGGAGCGATCCACGACCAGAAGATCGCGAGGCCCGCCGCGCCGCCGACGAAGATGGAATAGAGCTCGAGCTGGCCGTGCGGCGAGATGTATTCGAAGAAGGTGCCGAGCTGCCCGCGGGAGCCCAGGAAGGCCGCGGAGATCCCGATGTTCTGGGCGTTCGAGAACAGCACGTAGGGCGTGTAGAAGCCGGTGATCCCCCCGGCGACGCTCTGGGCCGTGATCCAGGCGTTGTTCGTCCAGACCTTGCTGGCGAACGACGTCGACGAGTAGTGCGAGTAGTAATCGACGAATGCCTTGACGTAATCCGACTGCGACGCCTTCGTTCCGAACGCCGCGAGCACCCCGGGCGTGTTCAGCACCCAGTAGGCGTAGATGACC
>JANYGT010000014.1 GCA_025362355.1 Lacisediminihabitans sp.
TCCAGAGGTTCGCACCCTTGAGCGACTGCTCGACGAGCGCGTCGGCATCCGACTTCGGCAGCTTGCGGTTGTTGAGCGTCACCCCGGCGAGCACGTTGTCGCGGATCGACATCGTCGGGAACGGGTTCGCCCGCTGGAAGACCATTCCCACCTGGCGCCGCACGAGCACGGGGTCGACGCCCGGGCCGTAGAGGTTGTTGCCGTCGATCAGCACCTCTCCCTCGACGTGAGCACCGGGGATGACCTCGTGCATGCGGTTGAGCGTGCGGAGGAACGTGGATTTGCCGCATCCACTCGGGCCGATCAGGGCGGTGACGGTGCGCGGCTCGATGGTGATCGAGACGCCTTCAACGGCGAGAAAGTCTCCGTAGAAGACGTTCAGGTCGTTGACTTCGATGCGCTTTGACAAAGGGTGTCGTCTTTCGGTCGGGTTAGCGTGCGCCCTTGGGCGCGAACGCCCTGGCGATGATGCGGGCGATGATGTTCAGGATGACGACGATGAGCACGAGCAGCAGGGCCGCACCCCAGGCCGACGCGAGCGATGCCGCCTGGTCTTGCCCGGGAAACTTGTAGCCCGTGTAGGCGAGCACCGGCAGGGTCTGCATCGGTCCACTGAACGGGTTGGAGTTGAAGTTGTCCGTGAAGCTCGCCGCCATGAAAATCGGGGCGGTCTCGCCGATGACGCGGGCGATGGCGAGCATGATCCCGGTGATGATTCCGGCGATGGCCGTGGGAAGAACGATGCGGATGATCGTGGAGAAACGGGAGACCCCGAGGGCGAAGGATGCCTCGCGCAGGTCATCGGGCACGAGCCGCAGCATCTCCTCACACGACCGCACGACGATCGGGATCATCAGCACCGAGAGCGCGACGGAGGCGGAGAACCCGCTGAACGCCTTCGGGCCGACGAGAAGGCTGAAGAGCGCGAAGGCGAAGAGACCGGCGACGATCGACGGTATGCCGGTCATCACGTCGACGAGGAACGTCACGGTGCGTGCCATCCACTGGTGCGGCTGTGCGTATTCGACGAGGTACACGGAGGTCAGAATGCCGATCGGAATCGACATCAGCGCCGCGATACCGGTGATCTGGAGCGTTCCGACGATGGCCTGCAGAGCTCCGGGCGTGGTCTTGACCTTCAGCGTGTTGGCATCGAAGACCGCCCCGCCGGTCTGCGTGATGAACGTCCAGTTCAGTTGCCCGATGCCCTGTGCGGTCACCGTGTAGAGGGTGGAGACGAGGGGAGCCATGGCAAGCAGGAAGGCGATCGTCACAAGGCTCCGGATGACGCGATCCGTGGCCTTCCGTCGATTCTCCGCGATCGTCGACAGCACGGCGAGGGCGATGACGTAGACGACGAGCGACAGGAAGATCCACCCACCGACGTTGAATCCGGTGAGCAGCATGACGCCGCCCATGACGATGAGGGCGCCGCCGAGCACGTAGAACTCGATGAACCGCGGAAGTTGCCCGGAGGTGAGCGAGTTCACGATCGGCCCTGGACCCTGCTGGGCGGGCTGCCTGGCGGTGCTGCCGATGATCGCGGTCACGAGTGCTCTCCTCCGGTTTGGCCGGTGGGGATGACGCCGGCGACCTCGGTCGTCGCCATCACCATCCCGATGCTGCGGTCGCGCACTTTACGCGGCCCGCGGGGTCTCTTGGAGCGGCCGGGAGCCGAACGGGCGACGAGGGCACGGGCGATGAAGTTCACGGCGAGGGTGATGACGAAGAGCATCAGGCCGGTGCCGATCAGGGCTCCCCGTTGAAGCGGCGTCGAGATGGGGAAGTTCAGGGCGATGTTCGCGGCGATGGTCTGCGAGTTCTGGCCCTCGGTCAAGACGAAGAAGGAGACGAGCACCGACGGGGAGATGATGAGCGCGATCGCCATCGTCTCGCCGAGGGCCCGGCCGAGTCCGAGCAGGATGGCGCTCACGACCCCGGAGCGCGCATACGGGAAGACGGCCAGCCGGATCATCTCCCACTTGGTCGCTCCGAGAGCGAGTGCGGCCTCCTCGTGGAGTCGGGGGGTCTGGAGGAAGATCTCGCGAGAGATCGAGCTGATGATCGGCAGGATCATCACCGCGAGTACCACGGCACCGGCGAAAATCGTCGACCCGGTGGATGACGGGGCCCCGCCGAAGATCGGGATGAAGCCGAGATTGTGGTTGAGCCAGTCCGTCAGCGGTAGCAGAAGCGGCCGGATCACGATGATCCCCCACAGGCCGAACACGATCGACGGCACGGCCGCGAGCAGGTCGATGAGGTACCCGAGGATGCCGGCGAGACGACGTGGGGCGTAGTGCGAGATGAAGAGCGCGATGCCGATCGCGATCGGCGCCCCGATGACGAGGGCGATCGCCGAGACCCAGAGTGTTCCGAAGATGAGCGGGCCGACGTAGGCCCAGAAGCTCGAGAATGCGCCGGTCGGCCCGGTGTTGAGCTCGGAGTTGGTCTTCCAGTTCGCCGTGATCGCCGGAAGGGCCTGGATGATGAGGAACAGGGCGACGGCCGCGAGGATCACCATGATGGCGACCGCGGATCCGAAGCTGAGACCGAAGAAGATGCGGTCGGCCGGCCGGGACTTCACACGCGCCGGCCCCGCTCCCTGAGGGGAGCGGGGACCGGTCGTGTTGCCAGCGGAACCCAATCGGGATCGAACAGTTTCGTTGGTGCTCACTGCAGTCTTTCTCGAGGGGGCCTGATTCGCAAACGGAATCCGTCTGGCAGAAAGGGTACTTCGAACTACTTGACGGTCGCGAGCGTCGCGACGATCTTCTTCAGCATCGAGTCCGGGATCGGAGCCGAGCCTGCGTTGACGGAGGCCACCTTCTGGCCCGTCGTCGAGGCGATGAAGCTGATGTACGCCTTCGTCACCTTGAGCTGAGCCGGGTTCTTGAAGGTCTTGCAGATGATCTGGTACGACACCAGCGGAATCGGGTAGGCCGACTTGTCGGTGAGCTTCGTATAGTCGAGCTTCTGCGACAGGTCGCCGGAAGCGCTCGTCGGAACCCCGCTCGCGGCGGCCGTGAAGGCTGCGGTCGCCCCGGCCTGGCTGAAGGTTACGAAGTCCGTCGAGGTGCCGGCCTGGATCGCGGCGGCCGTGACGGTTCCGATCGCACTGTGGTCGGCGTATCCGATCGTTCCGGAGCCGGCCTTCACGGTGTTCACCACTCCGGAGCCACCCTGCTGGGCGCTCGAGCCTGCGACGGGCCAGGCGTTGGATGCCGGGTAGGTCCAGACGGACGGCTGCACCTCGCTGAGGTAGTTGGTGAAGTTCTGCGTCGTGCCCGATCCGTCAGAACGGGTTACCGTCGTGATGGCCGTCGAGGGAAGGGTCGCACTGGGGTTGTCGGCCTTGATGGCCGCGTCGTCCCACTTGGTGATCTTCAGGCTGAAGATCTTGGCGATGGTGGCCGACGAGAGCTTGAGGTCGGTGACGCCAGGCAGGTTGTAGATGACGGCGACGCCAT
>JANYGT010000046.1 GCA_025362355.1 Lacisediminihabitans sp.
TGGTGGCACCCGTATTCGGCCGCGCTTCCGCACATGATGTATTCGGTGAGCAAGAGCTTCACCTCGACAGCGATCGGCCTCGCCATCGATGAGGGTCTGCTCGGCTTGGATTCGCTCGTCGTCGACCTCCTTCCGGATGACCTTCCGGCCGAAGTCGATGATCATCTCGCCGCCCTGATCGTTCGGCATCTGCTGACCATGACGACCGGACATGCCACCGACACCGTCGCTCTCGCCGATCTGGCTCCCGAAGGAAACTGGGCGCGCGCCATCCTGGCCCAGCCTCTGACCTTTGCGCCGGGCTCGCGGTTCGTCTACAACAGCGGCGCGACCTACCTGCTCGCGGCCATTCTGCACCGGCTCACCGGCGAGCGACTGCTCGACTACCTGACACCGCGTCTCTTCCAGCCGCTCGGAATCACGGATGCCACCTGGGAGAGCTGCCCGCGCGGCATCGACGTCGGCGGCTGGGGGCTCAGCATCACGACGGAAGACCTCGCCCTCTTCGGCCAGTTGCTGCTGCAGCGCGGGCTCTGGAACGGCAGGCAGCTGGTGCCGGCCGAATGGATCGACGAGGCAGTCGCCCTCCAGGTCGACACGTCGGAGGCCGACCACGGTATCGACGGACGACAGGGCTACGGATACCAATTCTGGCGCTGTCGTCCCGCCGGCAGCTTCCGCGCGGACGGCGCCTTCGCGCAACTCTGCATCGTGCTTCCTGAGCAGGATGCGGTCGTCGTCTTCACCTCGGGCATTCCGGAGGCTCAGCCGCTTCTCGACCTCGTCTGGGAGTACCTGCTGCCCGCGTTCGGCGACCATGCGCTCGATCCCGTCGCCTTCGAGCTGCCATCGCTTGCGATGAAAACGGTCGATGCCGCCGCCCCGCCCCGCACGCTGTCAGCCGTGTTCGACAGCCCCGCCGTCAGCTTCGCCGGGGTCGACGCCGACGCTCTCACCCTCACCCGCGATGGCGTATCGGAGCGGATCGCGTACAGCGCCGGAGAATGGATGCCGACCGCCGGACTCCACGTCGCCGCCACCGGCGCCTGGGTGTCGCCCGGCACCTTCACCGCGAGGATCGCCCGCACCGAGACCCCGTACCTCGAGACGATCGAGCTCACTGTTGGCGAGGTCAGTGTCGAGGGCGATGCGGTGACCCTCGACATCCGTCAGAATGTCGGATTCGACTCCGTCCCGCATCTTCACGCCACGGGGAGAGTCGCCGTTCGGATGCCGTAGGAACTCCGTAAAGGTTTGGGCGAACGCCCCGGATCGGTTCTAGAACTGGATGATGCACACTCTCCTCGCACACGACCACCCCCGTTCGATCGACAGCTGGCCGGAGCACACGACGGTGTCTCCCACCGATGTCTGCGTCTGCGGCGTCTCGCTGCTCCGCCTCGTCGATTGGTGCGGAACCCCCTGCGTGCACAATGCGGCGGCGGTCATCCCGGGTAGCGACGGCGAGGTCTCGGAGGATGCGATGGCGGCCGTCGTCGTCGCGACGGTCGTCGATGTCTCGGTCGCAGCATCCGGATCGGCCGAGGTGTTGATCGATGCCGATCTCGACGGCTGCCTCCCGATCCTCGACGAATGCCGGATGATCGGACGCACGAGCAGCTCCGCCCGTTTCGAGATGCAACTGACCACCGGGGTCGGCAGCGCCCTGCGCTACCGGGCCTCACGCCTTCCAGGCGACCTGTGCGCCGGTGACCTGATCGCCATCCCGTGCGCGGGTGTCGTCGTACTGCACGACGTGAGGTTGCCGCGCTGAGCTCAGATTTCGCTCACGATAGGTTCAGCGTCGGGATGCCCGGCGGCTCGAACCCCATCACCTGGCCGTAGAACGACAGCTCCGATTGTGCCGCATCGATGATCGTCTCGGCCCTCCGGAATCCGTGCGACTCGCCCTCGTAGGCGACATAGGCGTGTGGCAACCCCTTTTCGGCAAGCCCGTCGCGGAACAGCTCCGCCTGGGCAGGCAGAACGATCGGATCGTCGAGGCCCTGCAAGAGGAGGACGGGGGTGCTGAGGCGATCGATGTGCGACAACGGGGAGCGTTCGGCATAGATCGCGGCACCCTCGGGCAACGGCGCAACCAGTCCGTCGGTGTAGCGCGACTCGAAGTCGTGTGTGTCGGCGGCGAGGGCCGCTAAGTCGCTCACGCCGAAATACGAGGTGCCGGCGGCGAAGACGTCGCTGCTCGTCAGCGCGGCGAGCACGGTGAAGCCACCGGCCGACCCGCCGGAGATCGCGAGGCGTTTCGGATCGGCGAGCCCGGCATCCGCGAGCCCGGTCACCGCGGTGATGACATCCTCGACGTCGACCACACCCCACTCGCCGTTCAAACTCCGTCGGTAGTCACGGCCATAGCCGGACGATCCGCCGTAGTTGACCTCGATGATTCCGATTCCGCGGCTCGTGAAATAGGCGTACTCGAGGGCGAATTCACCGGATCTGTGTCCCGTCGGGCCACCGTGCACGTGAGCGATGTACGGCGGCAGCTCCCTCTCGGGGGCGGCGAAATCGTCGTTGTGCGGTGCATACACGAAGGTGTGCACCTCGCGGCCGTTGCCCCGGAACGTGTGTTTCGTCGCCACCGGGAGACACGCATCCGGCGGCAGGGAATCGATGCTGAGCCGGATGTCTGTCAGCGTCCCCGTCGCGAGATCGAGAACGCGAAGGCCGTTCGCCATCGTCGAACTGCCGCCGGTGAGGAGAACGCGATCTCCGTTTCGTGCGCCGAGGAAGATCGTCGTGAGCGGGATATCCGCCCTGTCATCGCCGACGAAGAGCTCGTAGTCGCCGTCGGTGCGCACCGTCAGAAGCCGGCCATCCTCGAGAAGGTCGAAGTACCGGGCACCGAGCGACCAGAGCGGGCCGCCGATGTCGCGCTGTCCGCTCGTGACCGCCTCGACGTCACCGTTCATCGATAAGCGCACGATGTTCCACCATCCACTTGCGTCGGTCGTCGCGAGCAGCGTCGCGTCGTCGATCCACTCCGGTTGCAGCACGCTCTCGGTCGGACCGCCGAGGAGGGTTGTGACCTTCCCCGTCGCGAAGTCTGTGACGCGCAGCTCGGTGCCGTCCCAGGGCATCTGCGGGTGGTCCCAGGCTATCCAAGCCATCTTCGTTCCATCGGGGGAGAAGCTCGGGAAGGCGAGAAAACGAGAACCGCCGGCCAGGCTCCGGATGGCGCCGCTCTGAACATCCACCTCGACGATGTCCCGACTGAGGTCGCCATCGGCATGCCACTCGCGCACCGCGATGACCTGCTCCGCGCCATCCGCTGCCCGCCGTATCGCGAGGTCGCCGAACCGCATGCCGGAGTCTGCCGGGGTGAGCGCGACAGGCGCGGTCTCGCCCGCATCCAGTCGATATAGTCGCTGGTCGGAGAACTCGACGAACACGATCGCCCGCTTCGAGGTCACCGCCCACGCGCCGCCGCCGTACTCGTGAACGCGACTACGCACGTCGAACGGCGCCGGCAGGAGGGTGCCGCTCGCGGTGCGGACGGCCGACCGGCCGCCCTCGGCAGGAAGTCGTTCGAGCCACCAGACGTCGTCGTCGACCCACGCCGCGTCGAGCACCGGATGCGTCGTGCCTGCGAGGTCGGACGCGGAGATCGGCGATCGCCAGGTTCCATAGGGGGCCGTGGTTGTCATCCCTCCAGTCTGCCCCGTCGGGCCGTCGGCATCGACGCGGGATTGACGCGGGGCTGTCAGACGACAGACTGGTCACACCGCACCGAGAGGCGAAACCTGTGGCCGAACCGACCGACACCCGTGTAGCCGTCTACATCGACTTCGACAACATCGTGATCTCGCGCTACGACCAGAAGAGCAAGCGCGGACAGTTCCACGCCGACAAGGCGCGAAGTTTCGACTCGAGCGCCAACCCGGAGAGCGAGGTCTCAAAGCGGCTCGAGAACGCGACCGTCGACCTCGGAGCGGTGCTCGACTTCGCGTCATCCTTCGGGACCATCGCCGTGAGCCGGGCGTACGCCGACTGGTCGGTGCCGGTGAATGCGAGCTATCGGAGGCAGCTCATCGAGCGCGCGGTCGACCTTGTGCAGCTGTTCCCGACCGTCGCGTCGATGAAGAACGGTGCGGACATCCGTCTCGCGGTCGACGTCGTCGAAGACCTCTTCCGGCTCGAGGATCTCACCCACGTGGTCATCGTCGCCGGCGACTCCGACTACGTCGCCCTCGCCCAGCGGTGCAAGCAACTCGGACGCTACGTCGTCGGCATCGGTGTCGCCGGCTCGACCAGCAAGGCACTCGGCTGGGCTTGCAACGAATTCGCCGACTACGACTCCCTCCCGGGAGTGAACGCCCCGGCCGAGGAAGCGGAGACCGCCCCGGCTGTTGCCGCCCCCGCAGCCGAGACTTCATCCCGTCGCGGTCGGCGGGCGAAGAGTCCGAAGAGCGATGAAGACACCGCGACCGACCTGCTGGTGCGCGCACTCCAGCTCAGCCAGGCGAAGAACGACGCCGACTGGCAGCCGAGCAGCGCGATCAAGAGCCAGATGCTGAGGATGGATCCGACCTTCCAGGAGCGCGCGCTCGGGCACAAGACGTTCACGGACTTCGTCAAATCGCACGGCGCGGTCGTCGAGTTCGACACCGAGCATCCGTCGGGACGCATCCGGCTGGTGCCGAGCAACCCGTAGCGCCTGCCGCACCGCCCCGGCCCGCACCTCCCAACGCCCGCCTGCCGCTCAGACCAGGTAGCAGTTCACGATCAGGTCGCCGCGGATGGCGCGCAACTCGTCGAGCACGCGATCGATGAGTTTCGCTGTGACCCCGGAGGCGGCGATGTCGTGAGGACCGAGCGGCCGGAGCTTTCCGCAGCGGATGCGGATCACCTCCCAGCCGGCGGCGCGCAGCATCCGGTCTTTGCGGCGGTCGACGTCTTCGCGGCGTCCGACGTGCTCGACGCCCTCGCGGCCCGTCGTGTCGTATTCGATCGCCACACGCAGGTCGCTCAGCACGATGTCGGGCCAGACCTCGAGGTGCGTGAAAAACGGACGGGCGACCCGCACAGCGTTCAGCCCGGGCTCGAAGCTGAGCCGCGCCGCGAGTTTCTGCCGTAGCAGAGCCTCGGCTGCGGATGCCGGGACCGGCGCACACGAACTGTGGAATGCCTGCCCCACCCCGAGCCGCTCTGCGGTGGATGTCGCGCAGAGTTTCGGAGGTCGCCGCGGTTTCGAGGAGACCGGCCTGCGCACATTCGGCCACGCCGGCAGTGGCTCCGGAAGAGCCGCGGCCGCCGCAACCACGGATTTCGCCCGCGGACGCTTCGGATCTGCGGCAGCCGCGCAGTCCGGACACCAGGTCGAACGCCGGCGCGACTGTCCCGGTCGCTGCCGCTGCTCGGTCGGGGTCGCGACGAATCGATGCCCGGAGTCGCACTCCCAGACGAGGTACACGTCGGCTGCCGGCGGAATCTGGGTCAGCGCGATCCCGCGGTTCAGATCGGGATGATACTGGCGGACGAGAACACCGTAGCGCTCCCAATCCGCGCGATATTCTCCGATCGCATAGGGGACATCCACCGCCTTGGAGCGCTGGCGGCGCCCCCACCAGGCCTCGATCTGCTCGGTCATCGATCCTCCCGCGGGCGAGCGTAGAGGGGGCCACCGACACCGACCGACGAAAGGCCTCCGACACGACCCAACCCGACCAGCCCGGCGGACGCTACCGCCGCGACCGCAGCATCCGCTCCCGCACCGCGAGGAACAGCGGGAAGACGAAGGCGAAGGCCGTGAGCCCCGCGAGCACGACGTAGAGCCAGCCCCGTTTCATCCCGAGTCGCCTGGCTTCGACGATGATCAGGATGCTGCCCGCCACCGCGACGACGAGCAGGTCGATGGTCAGCGACGAGACGGCCGGTCCGCTGTGCACCCAGTCCCCGACGAAGTCCCGCATCTCTGCGATGGCGAGGCCGTTGAAGATCCAGGTGCCGACGAGTCCGCCGATCGCGAGGACGAGGTAGATCACGGCGAGGGGCGTCCAGTGCTTGGTCATCCCCCATTCTGGTCCGCGAGACACGAGAATTATGGGATGACCGGCAATCCGCTCGAGCACGTGACCCTCGCCGACCTGAGGCTTCGAACCAGTTCGAAGTGGCGCGCCTATCCTCCCGACGTGCTGCCGCTGTGGGTCGCCGAGATGGATGTCACCCTCGCCCCGGCCGTGACCGAGGCGCTGTCGATGGCGATCGCGCGCGGCGACACGGGGTATTCCGCCGGCGTCGAGCTCTACGCGGAGGCCCTCGGCGAGTTCGCGGCGGCCCGCTGGGGCTGGGAGGGAGTGGATGTGGCTCGCACCGCGATCGTCGCCGACGTGATGACCGGCATCGTCGAAGTGCTGAAACTCGTTACGGCGCCCGGGTCGGCCGTCGTCGTCAACCCGCCCGTTTATCCACCCTTCTACTCGTTC
>JANYGT010000048.1 GCA_025362355.1 Lacisediminihabitans sp.
TGCAGCGACTCGTCGCGAACAACCCAGTCCATGAGCGAACCGAAGTTGCGCAGGAGGTTCCGCTGGCGGAAAGACAACGCGACCATGAAGCCTGAGTAGAACCAGATGCCCTCGAGAATGACGTTGTACGCCACGAGGTTGCGCACGAAGTCTTTCTTGCCCTCGGTGGTGGAGATGTCGAGGGTGTTCTCGGTCATGCGCTTGATGTACTTGAGCTCAAACGCCTCTTTTTTCGCCATCGAGGGGATGTCGACGTGCGAGTTGTATGCGGCCTCCCGATCGATCGGGAAGGTCTCGAGCACGTACTCGAACGACATGCAGTGGTTGGCCTCTTCCCACATCTGCTTGGCGAGATAGATGCTGCACTCGGCCGCGCTGACATAGGGGTAGACGCCGAACGCGAGCGCCTTGTTGACGAGCAGTTCGTTCGGATTGAAGTAGCTCATCAGGAAGGTGACGGCGTGACGCTCTTCGTCGGTCATCTTCTTGAAGTCGGCGATATCTTCGCCGAGCTGGATCTCATTCGGGAACCAGGTGTTCGCGACGGCCTGGTCGTACAGGTCCATCGCCCACTGGTACTTGATCGGCTTGAGGAGGAGGCCTTCCTGCAGGCCCGTTCCGAGAATTCCCATGACGTGTATCTTCTACTTTCTTTCTCGCACTAATCGGTTGATGAGGAAGTCGCTCAGCGACCGTCCCGAATCACTCTCTGTTTCGCACTAATCGGTTGATGAGGAAGTCGCTCAGCGACCGTCCCGGATCACTGGCAGCTGTCGCACTGGAGGTCGTCCATCGGATCGACCGGTACTTCGTATTCGAATGTGGTGGTGGTCATGGTGGCCGTCGTATTCATGTCTACTCTCCCGACTTGGGTGTGAGCCCACCGAAGCCGAAACCTCGACGGGGAGCGGATGCCGCGGCCGGCGCCTCGGCGGAAACGGGAGCCGAGACGGCCTCCGAAGCCGTTGCCGAAACCGAAGCAGCTGCTGAAGCGGGCACCGAAGCAGCCGCCGATGCTGGCACCGAAGCTGCCGGGCCGGCCGAACCGAATCCCTTACGTGCCCCGCTGCCGATCGTCTCCGACTTGTTCACCTTCACCGTCGACTGCTCGGCGGTGTGCCGTGGCTTCATGTGCAGGTAGTACGTCGTCTTGACGCCCCGCTCCCAGGCGGCGAAATAGATGTCCATCATGTCGCCGAGGTCGCGCGTCTCCAGGTACATGTTGCGGCTGATCGACTGGTCGATCCACTTCTGCGCTCGTGCCGCGACCTCGAGGAAGGCGTACGGCGAGAGCTGGAAGCTGGTCTTGTAGACGGCCTTGATCGCATCCGGAATCGCTTCGATGCCCTGGATGTCGCCCTGGCTGCGCAGGATGAATTCCTTCGTCGAGTCCCAGATTCCGAGGCGCTGCAGGTCGGCGACGAGGTTGCGGTTCACCTCGAGGAACTTGCCGTTCGACGTGGCGCGGCTGAAGATCTGCGAGAACTGCGGGTCGAGTCCGGGTGTCGTTCCGGCGACGAGACCGATGGATGCGGTCGGCGCGATCGCCATCAGCGTCGCGTTGCGCATTCCCCCCTTCACCTTCGCACGCAGGGCATCCCAGTCGAGCCTCGTCGTGCGATTCACCTTGATCTCGAGTTCACGGTCTGCTTCGGTGAGCGCGATGGAGTCGAACGGCACCAGACCCTCCGACCAGCGCGAGCCCTCGAAGTTCGGGTATGCACCGCGCTCGGTTGCGAGGTTCGCGCTCTCGTCGATGGCGGCGTAGGAGATGTGCTCCATGATCTCGTCGATCAGGTCGTACGCCTCTTCGCTCTCGTAGCTGAAGCCGAGACGCTCGACGACATCCGTGAATCCCATGACGCCGAGCCCGACCGCACGGTTCTGCTGGTTCGAGAAGTCGGCCTCCTTCACCGACGACCGGGTGATGTCGATGAGGTTGTCGAGCTGGCGGACGGCGAGACGCGCACTCTCCTCGAGCTTGCCGAAGTCGACGGTCAGCGACGCCCCCTCGGTCGAGCTGGCGAGCAGGTGCTTCGACAGGTTGATCGACACCAGGTTGCAGACGGAGACATTGTCTTCGTCCTGCGGAAGGGTGATCTCGGTGCACAGGTTCGACAGGTGGATCGTTCCCGTGTTGTTGTTGAGCGCACGGTTGTTGATCGTGTCTTTCCAGGTGAGCCACGGGTGGCTGGTGGTCTGGAGCGAGATCAGGATCGACTTGAATTGCTCGCGAGCACCGATCTTCTTGAAGAGGCGCATCTGGCCGGTCTCGGCCATCGCGACGTACTCGTTGTAGCGAACCGAGAACGCCTTGCCGTAGAGCTCGTTGAGGTCTTGCACCTCGAGCGGGTCGAACAGGTACCAGTCGTCATCGTTCTGAACGCGCTTCATGAACTCATCGCTGATCCAGACCGCCGTGTTGGCCGTGCGGGTGCGGCGATACGGGTCGCCGGAGTTCTGGCGCAGGTCGAGGAACTCCGGAAAGTCGAGGTGCCAGTTCTCCATGTAGAAGCAGAGCGCGCCGAACTTCTTGCCGCCACGGCTGACCGCACGGAGGATCGAGTCGATCGTGTGCATGAATGGGATCGGACCGGTCGAGGTCGTGTTGTTCGAGCGGATGGGCGAACCCTGTGCACGCAGCTTCGTCACCGAGAGCCCGATTCCGCCGGTGCCCTTCGTGAGCCACATGACATCGCGAGTGGTCTTCGCGATGTGCTCCATGTCGTCTTGCATCTCCCTGACGAAGCAGTTCGCGAGCTGGGGGTAGATGGTGCCGGCGTTGACGAGGGTCGAGCCGGCCGCGATGTATTCGAGGCGCGACATCTTCTCGTAGAAGCGGATGGCGTGGCTGGTCGGATCCGCCTCATTGAGCGACAGTCCCATGGCGATGCGCATCCAGAAATACTGCGGAACCTCGAGGGCGTCGCCGTTGCGACCCTTGATGCCGTAGCGGTTGTTGAGGGTGACGACACCGATGTACTTGAGCAGCTCGTCGTGCGCCGGCTCGAGGGCCTCGCTCAGCACCCGCAGGTCGAACAGCTCGGTAAGACGAGGGTCGAGAAGCTGCTCGTCGACACCCCGCGTGATGTTGGCCGCGAAGTGCTCGGTGTGCAGCGCCTTCAGTTCCTCTGCCGAGTCGTAGTCGCCGAGAACGCGCTTGTAGATGGTCTTCAGCAGCAGCCGGGCGGCCACGGTGTCGAACTCGGGGTCGTCTTTGACGTTCTGGAGCGCCACCTGGATGACCGCCTCATCCAGCTGCTGGGTGGTGATCCCGTCGAAGAGGGTGAGCTCGAGCTCCGACGCGATCTGGGTCACCCAGGTGATGTTCTCGTCGAGTCCGGCACTCGCGTGCTCGATCGCCAGGTTGATCTTGTTGGCGTCGTATTCTTCGCGCTGTCCATTGCGCTTCACTACGGTAATTGCCACCGGTTGTGCCTCTTTCTTCGTCACGTCTGTGTTCGTACGTCTGTGTTCGTAGGTCTGTGCTCGTAGGTCTGTGTTCGTACTTCTGTCGTCGAGCTTGTATCGTCACCGGGATCTCGTCCCGCCCCCACCCGAGGGCGGAGCCGAACCGCGATCGCCGGCCCCCGCGTCCCCACGAGAAAGCCGATCATCCACCGCATGAAACGGTTGCGGTGACGCCCGTGTGAGGGACTGTCATCGAGCTGCCGTTGTGCGGTTCCACCACTATATAGCGGGCCTCCGACATTGCACCAACACCACATCTAGTGGGCGTGTCATCCACAGTTGTGCATAAGTCCGCGGGTTTCTGCACACCCTGTGCACTTCGGTCGGCACCCGATCTCGGCCTCGACAATGACCTGATCCCGAGCGTTTTTCGGAGGGAGCCGGTCGCGAACGTCCTTAGAGTTGACCGATGGATACCGAGTCGAAGCACACGCGACTCTCCGCCGAACTCGCCGACCTCAGTGACGATGACATGATCACACTCCTCGACGAGGCGGAGCCCCTGGGGGTCGGTATCGGTGGTTCGACGGTGCGGATGAGCATCCACGGTTCTGACGTCTTCGTGAAGCAGCTCCCGTTGACCGCCAGGGAGGAGAACGATCCGACCTCGACGGCCAATCCATTCGACCTTCCGGTCGCCTGCCATTACGGCATCGGAAGCCCCGGGTTCGGCGTCGGACGCGAGATCGCGGCCCACGAACTCACCTCGAGGTGGGTGACCTCTGGCGCCACAGACATCTTTCCGATCCTCTATCACTGGCGGGTTCTCGACAGGGCGTGCGCACTCGATGTCTCCGAATTCGACCGCGAAGAGGCCGAACGACAGTGGGGTCCCTTGTGGCCGAAGGTGCGAGACCGGGTCCGGGCCCTCACGGCAGCCCGTTCGAGTGTCGTGCTGTTTCTCGAGTACGTGCCCTGCACGCTGGACTCGTGGTTGAGGCAGCAGTTCGAGTCGGACGCAGGCGGCGCGGCGATTTCCCTCGCGATCCGGCAGCTACTCGTCGCGGCCGACTGGATGGAGGTTCACGGCCTGCAGCATCTCGACCTGCATCCGCGCAACATCCTCGTGCACGACGGACGCCTCCTGCTCACCGACTTCGGGCTCGCTCTCCACCGGGATTTCAGCCTCGACGACAGCGAGCGCGCATTCTTCTCCACCCATCGTGGCTATGACCACGACACGGGTATCTCAAGCCTGCTGCAGTGGGTGCTGGCCGAGACGGGGGTCAACTCTCGCGCGGAGCGCCTCGCGGTGCTGCGGGCCGCCGCCGCCGACCCTCACGCCAGACAACTCGATCCGGTCCGAGCCCGGTTCGCCGACGGGGTCGACCTCATCGCGCAGTATGCCGCTGTCGGAGTCTCCACCATGACCCTGTTCGATCAACTGATGCTGGATGCCTCGTCCGTCTCGTTCGGCACAGAGGGTGAAGCGGCGACCTGACCGGGGGGAGCGCTATTTCTCTTTGGCCGAGCAGGTCTGCTGCGATGCGTTCTGGCCGGTGATCGTCGACGGAAGCACCACAGCCGTCGAGGCGGGGCTCGGAGCCGTCGTCGGCGCTGCCGTGGGGGACCCTGAGGGAGCCGGGGCGACGGGTGCGACCGTCGCCGTCGGGTCGAGCACGGCGGCGCGACCGACCGCGCCACTCAGCACCACCGGTTTGTCCGCAACGAGGGCCGCGTTGAGAACCTTCGCGGCGGAGGTGATCGCGACGACCCGGTTCGGATCCGCCGGATCCGACGACACCGGGTACTGCAGCAACACCATGTTGGCGACACCGACGCTCTTGAGGGCGAGACCGATCGTCACGAGTGTCGTCGGGTTCTGGAGGGTGTCGGTGAGCGTCATGTTGCTTACCGCCGCCTTCGCAAGCGAGTAGAGCTGCACCGGGTTCTGAAGCACCCCACCCGTGGTCACTTTGCGGGCGAGCGACGAGAGGAAGACCTGCTGGTTGCTGATTCGACCGAGATCGCTTCCATCACCGATCCCATGACGACTGCGGACGAACGCAAGCGCCTGCCACCCCTGCAGGTTCTGCGTTCCGGCGCGGAGGTTCAGCCCGACGTTCACGTCCTTGAGGGGAGTGGCGAGGCAGACGGTGACCCCGCCTATCGCATTCGACATGGCAATCGTGCCATCGAAACTGATTTCAGCCGCGTAGGGAATCGTCAGCCCGGTCATCTTCTCGACCGTGAGCACGACGCAGTTGAGACCCCCTCGCGAGAGCGCGCTGTTGAAAATGGCCGACGAGGTCGCGCCGGATGTCCCTCCGCCGTCACGCGGACACGCCGGCATCGCGACCATCAGGTCACGCGGAAAGCTCACAAGAGTGACGCTCTTGTGATCCTGAGAGATGTGGAGCAACATCGTCACGTCGTTATTGCCGATACCTGAACTTGCGGCCAGTTCCTGTTTCCTCGCGAATGTGCCTCCCTGGTTGAGGCGGGTATCCGTTCCGGTCAGAAGCATGTTGACGCCGCCCTCGATGGCTCCGACATCCGGTGGCGCTGCGACTTTCTTACCGTTCTTGTCGGTCAGTGTCACTGCAGGCTTGCTGCTGGACGCCACCTGCCAGACGGCTATACTCCCGACGGATGCCGCGCTGACGACGATCACGATGAGTGCGACGCCGAGGAATTTGAATACGGCGGCGACCGGATGGCTCGACTTTAGCCGGCCGTGGCGGATGGTGCCGGAGCCCCCGCGCTCGCCACTCGATGGTAGATCGGTCATAGTCATCCCTCCTCGATTCGTGGTCACTGTTCGTGCGCCTGCACTCTAATGGAGCGAACGCGGGAAAATCCTGCGAACCGCGGTCGGACGGCACACGACGGACGGTAAGGAAAATCGCACTCCCGGTAGGATTGTGCCCTTGTGAAAAGCTATCTGAACCTCCTGAGAACGCGCGGGGTTGCGCGACTCATGACGGCCCAGTTGATGGCGAGAATCCCGAACGGCATGCTGTCGCTCGCGTATCTCCTGCACATCGAGAGCATCTACCACTCCTACGGCGCAGCCGGTCTCGTGCTCGCCGCGACCAGTATCGGCCAGGCGATCGCCGGCCCGCTCACCAGTCGGTGGATGGGGGTCTGGGGCATGCGACGTGTTCTCATTCTCACGACGATCGTCTGCGCGACGGCGGTCGGCACGATCGCGCTCGCACCGGCGCTCCCCCTTCCCCTCTATATGGCGCTCGGCTTCATCGGGGGTTTGAGCACCCCGCCGATCCAACCCGCGGTTCGCACCATCTACCCGAAGATGGTCAACTCGAGGCAGCTCACCCCGCTGTTCTCCCTCGACGCCTCGGCGCAGGAGGTCATCTGGGTCGTCGGCCCGGTGATCACGACCCTCATCGCCACCCAGATCTCGACCGTACTGGCGATTCTCGTCGCCCTCGCCTTCCTCATCGGGGGCGGTGCCTGGTTCATCTCCTCGCCGGAGGTCGGCCGTGTGCGCATCCCGCGCAGCAAGCGCAAACTGGGCTCTGTGCTCGCCAAGCCACCGGTGCTACTCGCCACGATCACCGGATTCCTGCTGATCGGGGCGTGTGCGGCGATCGAGGCCGGAGTGGTCGCCACCTTCGGCAATCACGGCCCACAGTCGGGCATCGTGCTTGCCATCTTCTCGATCGGGTCCATCATCGGCGGACTCTCGTTCGGCCACCTCCCGATCGGTCCGTTGGCTCTCGCCCGCCGCATCTTCGTCGTCTTCGTCGGGATGGCGCTCGCCGCAGCATCCCTCAACTTCTGGTGGCTCGCCGTGACGTTATTGATCGCCGGCGTCGGCATCGCGCCGGCGCTTGCCGTCATGTTCGCCATCGTCTCGGCGAGCGTCAGGTTCAGCGAGACGGCCGAGGCATACGGATGGGTCGGCACCGGGCAGCTCATCGGCGCGGCGCTCGGCTCAGCCGCCGCCGGCTTCCTCATCGATCGCTTCGCCGCGCCGGGGGCCTTCTACGTTGCCGCGTCACTCGCGGGCCTCGGATTCATCATCCCGGCCCTCTTCCGCCGGGCACATCCCGACCTGCGGGGCAGGGATGCGAGCCCCCTGCCCGACACCGAGCCGATTCCCGTCCAGCCGAGCTGACGTCGATTCACCATTCCTGAATCGGCTGCAGTTTCCCGCCGAGCACGACGAGCTCGGCGAGCAGCGGGCCCAGGATCGCGGTCTGCTTCTCATCGGGGCGAAAACACCTTCGGAGATTCTCAGGATGCCGAACGCGAGCTCGACCTCTGCGCCGGCGCGAACCATCCCGACACCGACCACCTCCGGCGTGGATACTTGAACGCATGCCCGGTCTCTCGCCAACCCTCCCCCTGAACGACGGCCACCTCATTCCCCAGCTCGGACTCGGCGTCTACAAGGTGCCCGACGCCGAGGCGGCTTCCGTCGTCGAGACCGCGATCGAGAGTGGATACCGTCACCTCGACACCGCCGCGCTCTACGACAACGAGAAGGGCGTAGGCGACGGCATGCGCGCCTCGGGGATCCCGCGCGACGAACTCTTCGTCACGACGAAGGTCTGGGACACGGATCACGGCTACGACAAGACCCTCCGGGCATTCGACGTCAGCCTCGGAAAGCTCGGACTCGACTTCGTCGACCTCTACCTGATCCACTGGCCGGTGCCGTCGATGGACCTCTACGTGGACACCTGGCGCGCACTCGAGACGCTTCGCGACGAGGGGCGGGCGGTCTCGATCGGGGTGTCGAACTTCGCGACCCACCACCTCCAGCGACTCCTCGATGAGACCGACACCGTTCCGGCACTCAATCAGGTCGAGCTGCACCCCTGGCTCCCGCAGGGGGAGGTGCGCGAGTTCGACGCGGCCAACGGCATCCTCACCGAGGCGTGGTCACCGCTCGCGCGCGGCCGGATCATCGGGGATGCCACCCTCGAGTCGATCGCGCTGAAGCACGGTCGATCGGTTGCCCAGGTGGTCATCCGCTGGCACCTGCAGCTCGGGATCGTCGTGATCCCGAAGTCGGTGACGGCCGCCCGCATCCGCGAGAACATCGACGTGTTCGGGTTCGAACTCGACCCTGGCGACCTCGCCGCCATCGATTCGCTCGCCACCGGCCAGCGCACCGGCATGAACCCGGACGACCACTAGCGCTGCCGACTACCAGCGCGCGTGGATCGCGGCCCGGAAGTAGCGGTCGTAGAGCTCGGTGACGGCCGTCGTGAAGCCGGGTGACAGCTGCGGCACCGACCCGACGGCAGCATTCTTCTCGGCCTGCTCGACACTGCGCGCCCCGGGGATGACAGAGCTGACTCCGTCGAGCTGCGCCACCCAGGCGAGGGCGACCTGCGCCGTGCTGAGGCCGGCGGCTGCCGGCTCGGCCGCGGCGAGTGCCGCGAACTCCTGCGACGCGCGCACCCCCTGCTCGAAATCGACGCCCGAGAACGTCTCGCCGACGTCGAAGGCCGATCCGTCACGGTTGTAGGTGCGGTGGTCGTCGGCGGCGAAGGTCGTCGCGGTCGTGTAGCGACCGCTGAGCAGTCCGGACGCGAGGGGAACGCGGGCGATGATGCCGACCCCGGCCGCCTTCGCGGCGGGCAGCACCTCGTCGAGCGGCTTCAGCCGGAATGCATTGAGGATGATCTGCACGCTCGCGGTGCCCGGATGCGCGATGGCCGCGAGCGCCTCGGCGACCGTCTCGACGCTGACACCGTAGGCTGCGATCGCTCCCTCGGCGACGAGCGTGTCGAGGTCGTCGTAGATCGATTCCGTGCTCAGGACCGAGGTCGGGGGGCAGTGCAACTGCACAAGGTCGAGGGTCTCGACCCCCAGGTTGCTGCGGGAGCGGTCCGTCCATTCGCGAAACTTCGCCAGCGTGAAGTTCGCCGGATCCTGCGCCTCGCGGCGGCCCATCTTCGTGGCCACGGCGATGCCGCTCTCGGGATTGTCCCGGAGGTAGCCGCCGATGATCGTCTCACTCCGACCGTCGCCATAGACGTCGGCGGTATCGAAGAGGGTGACGCCGCTCTCCGCCGCCGCGTGGAGGACCGCCCGCGCGTCATCCTCGCTCACGTCACCCCAGTCAGCGCCGAGCTGCCAGGTGCCGAGGCCGATGACGGAGACCGTGCGGCCGGTGCGGCCGAGGATGCGAGTTTTCATCCATTGAGCCTAGAGGCCGGGCGACGAACGAAAGGCGTCGAACGTTGGGTGGTGGATGCCTCGCGGCCGCTCTAGTGTTCACTCATGAAGCGACTCGTCCTCACGTTCGGCACCATCGTGCTCGTCGCCGCGCTCGCCGGCTGCAGTGCCAGCTCCGGCTCGTCGAGTCTCCCCGCTTCGAAGGGCTCGGGAACGTCTTCGGCCGTCGGAGGCCCCTCCCTCGGAAGCCCGCAAACCGATTCGCAGAAGAACGCGCCAGTCCCGTCTCGCGCCGTCGTTACAACCGGCACCATCGCCGTCACCGTGAGCAATCCGTCCGTCGCCGCCGACCGGGCCGCCCGGATCGTCGAGGCCGCGGGAGGGCGCGTCGACGGCCGCGTGCAGCACGCCGCACAGAACGGTGACCGGGGGTCGTCACCTGACAACGGGAGCGCGACCCTCACCCTGCGGATCCCGTCGGCGGTCCTCGATGCGACGGTCTCGCGTCTCACCGCGCTTGGAAAGCTCGAGAACGTCTCGATCTCCTCCACCGATGTGACAGCAACCTCGAAAGACCTCGATGCCCGCATCACGGCCCTCCGAACCTCGGTCGACCGGTTGGTGGCCCTGATGGCCCGCGCGACGACCGCCGCCGACCTCATCTCGATCGAATCCGCCCTCGCCGACCGCCAATCGAATCTCGAAAGCCTCGAAACGCAGCAGCGTTCGCTCGCCGACCAGGTCGATCTCGCGACGATCACGCTCTCCCTCGGTTCCGTCGCCGATCGACCGGTGGCGGTGCCGGCGAACTTCCTGTCCGGCCTGCTCCTCGGCTGGGATGCGCTCGTCGGCTTCCTCGGGGGCGCACTCGTCGTGATCGGTGTCGCGCTGCCGTGGCTGCTGCTTGCCGGGATCATCGCGGCCCTCGTGCTTCTGGCGATCCGGTTCCGGAGGCGGATGCGGCCGAAGGTCGTGGCGAGCGGTCCGGCTTCCTAAGCTGGACGGGTGCCCCCACCCCCTCGCAGCTGCGGAATCCTGCTCTATCGGCGCCCTCCGGCCCACGAGGCGGAGGTCTGGATCGCTCACATGGGCGGCCCGTACTGGTCGGCGAAGGATGCCGGTGCCTGGTCGATCCCTAAGGGCGAGCCGCAAGACGGCGAGACCGACATCGCGGCCGCCCGGCGCGAATATGCGGAGGAGATCGGAGCCCCGGCCCCCGACGTCGACTATGAACTGTTCGGCGAGTTCCGGCAGACGACCGGAAAACTCGTCACGGTGTTCGTCGCCGAACTGTCGGCAGAGTCATCCGAGTCCGTGGTCTTCGTCGAGAGCAACGACTTCGACCTCGAGTGGCCACCGCGTTCCGGAATAATCCGGCAGTTTCCGGAGATGGATCGTGCGGGCTGGTTTCCCCTCGGCGACGCTCTCGACCTCGTGGTGAAGGGCCAGGTCGGCATGATGAAGAGCCTGATGGAAAGACTGGGAAGTACGGATCTGGCCTAGGCCCGATCCCCGAAGTTCGCCTCGAGAACGAGGGCTTCGAGCACCGGCAGCGTCTCCTCGAGCAGTTTTAGCTCGTCACCGTCGAGCGAAGCGAGAAGAGCTGTCATCACGTCGGCCCGCGCCGATCGAGCCTGCAGGATGTAGTCGATGCCCGAGGTGGTCGCCTCGATGAAGATCGCCCTCCGGTCGAGCGGATCCACCTCCCGCGTCAGGTTGCCACGCCTCTCGAGCTCGACGGCGATCCGGGTGATCGTCGCGGCGGCGACTCCCTCGCGCTGAGCGAGCTCGTTAAGTCGCAGCGGCCCGAATTTGACGAGGCTAGCGAGAGCAGACAGCCCGCTATGGCTGAGACCCTCGGTCGCCCGCAGCATCCGCCGGTTCAGCCGCCCGACGACGAGTGCGAGCCGAGCCGCCGTCTGCGCGAGTTGACGCGATTCGGGGGCGTCGCCCTCCGTCGGCTCTCGTTCGATCGTCTCTGCTGCGATCACACCTGGTTCGATCACCTGCGGCCATCCCGATTCCTCGGGTCGATACATCCGGACGCATCGACCTGACAACGAAGATAGCGCCTGCCCCGGCTTCGTGGAGCAGCGTTACAGTCGTTGCGTCCGGGAGAGCACCGTCTGGAAGATCACCACGATCGCGAGGAACACCCCCGACACCACCGATTGCACCGAAGAACTGAGCGACCCGACCTGGTTGATGAGATTCTGGATGACGCTGAGCAGAAGCACCCCGGCCAGCGTTCCGATCAGGCTTCCTCTCCCGCCGACCAGCAGGGTGCCTCCGATGACGACAGCGGAGATCGCGCTGAGCTCGAGACCGACTCCGACGGTCGGAACACCGGATGACGAATAGGCGGCATTCAGCGTACCGGCGAGCCCGGCGCAGAGGCCGCTGATCACGTAGACGCTGAACTTCACCCTCGCGACCGGAAGGCCCATGTAGGTCGACGCGCTCTCGGAGCCTCCGACGGCGAGAACGCTCTGCCCGCCGCGCGACCGGGTCAGCAGCACGGTTCCGACGATCACACCGACGATCGCGATCACGACACTCGAGTTGACACCGGCGACGTGGCTCTGTCCGAGTGCCTGCAGCGCCGGGTCGGTGATCAGCGGGGTGTTCGATCCACCGCTGGTCACCGCGAGCACGAGTCCGCGCACCGCGAGCAGACCGGCGAGGGTCACGATGAACGGCGCCATCTTCGCGTAGGCGACGAGAAATCCCTGAACGACCCCCACCGTTCCGCAGACGACGAGCGGCAGCAGCAGCCCGCCGACGATCCCACCCCAGCTCGACCCGTACGCTGCGAGCACACCGCCGAGCGCGAAGACCGAGCCGACGGACAGGTCGATTCCGCCGGTGAGGATGACGAATGTCATCCCGATCGCGACGATCAGCGGAAAGGACGACTGGGTGACGATGTTCGTGAAGTTGCTCAGGGTCGGAAACGTCGGGAACGCGACACTGCCGACGACCGCGAGCAGCACGAGCACGATGGCGGCGCCGTATCCCTGCAGCACTCCCGCAAGGCGCTCGCGCCGAGCCTGTGTGACGGTGGTCGGTCCGGCGCTCGGCTCGACAGCGATGCTCACTTCGTCGCCGTCCTTCCGCGCTGGATATAGACGGCGAGCAGGATGATGACCGCTTGCGTGATCTGCGAGTAGGCATCCGGCACGTTGTGCTTGATCAGGGTGGCGCTGATGAACTGAAGGAGCAGCGCGCCGGCCACGGTGCCGATCACCCTCACCTGGCCGCCGGTGAGCGGAGTCCCGCCGACGACGACCGCCGTGATCGCCGACAGCTCGATGAGGTTGCCGAGCGTCGAAGGGACGGATGCACCGAGCCGTGCCGTACCTATGACGCCGGCGACCGCGGCGAGGCTCGAGCACAGCACGTAGGTGAGCAGCAGGATGCGCTTGACCGGCAGCCCCGACAGTTCTGCGGCGCGACGGCTGCCCCCGACTGCCATCAACTGCTTGCCGAAGGTCGTGCGGTTGACGAGCAGCGCAACCCCGAAGACCAGGATGACGGCGATGATCACGCTGAACGGCACGCCGGCCAGGTCACCGCGACCGACGGCGAGAATGCCGGGATCCGTCACCGACTTGAGCTGGCCATTCGCGATGAGCAGCGCGAGCCCGCGCCCGGCGACCATCAGCGAAAGGGTCGCCACGATGGGTTGCACCCCGACGAGTGCGACGAGCGATCCGTTGACGAGGCCGATGAACGCACCGACGAGGATCACGAGGATGACGACGGGAATCAGGCCGTACCCGATATACAGCGGGATGACCGCGGCCGCGAGAGCCATGACCCCGCCGACGGAGAGGTCGATCCCCTCGGTTCCGATCACCAGTGCCATGCCGAGGGCGACGATCAACACCGGCACGACCTGCACGAACTGCGTACGGAAGTTGTCGAGAGCGAAGAAGTTCGGTGTGAAGAAGAGGTTGTAGAGCAGCAGCACGGCGATCGCGATATAGACGCCGTAGCGCTGGAGCACGGCGAGCGCTGCACCTCGACGCGGCAGCGAGAACGTCAGGGTTCCCTGGGTCATCGGCCCTCCCCCGGTCTCTCCGGTGCGGAGTTCATCGGTTCGGCGGCTCCGGCGAGCGCTGCGAGCAGGTGCTGCTCGGTCACCTCGGCCCCGTCGAGCTCCGTGCCCATCGATCCGTCGCGCAGCACGATGACCCGAGCGGAACCCTCGACGACCTCCTCCACCTCCGACGACACGAGCACGATGGCGAGTCCCTCCCCGGCCAGTTCGTCGATGAGCGCCTGCACCTCGGCCTTCGCGCCGACGTCGATGCCCCGCGTCGGCTCGTCGAGCAGCAGCACCTTCGGGTTCATGGCGAGCCAGCGGGCGATCATCACCTTCTGCTGATTGCCCCCGGAGAGTTCCGAGACGACCTGGTCGGGGCTCGACGCCTTGATGTGCAGCCGCTTCATGAAGACGTCGACCACCGCATCCTGGTTCCTGCGCGAGGTGAAGCCTCCCCGCGACAGCCGTGGGAGAGCCGCGAGCACGATGTTGTCGCGAACGGACAGGTTCGGAACGATCCCCTCGACCTTACGGTCCTCCGGAAGCATCACGATGCCCGCTCGGATGGCCGCCGGAACCGAGCCGCTGCGAACGGCCTTTCCGTCGATCGTGACCGACCCGCGGTCGAGCTGCATGACACCGGCCATCGCCTTGAGCGTCTCGGAGCGGCCCGATCCGAGAAGCCCCCCAAGCCCGACGACCTCGCCGGGACGGATCTGGATGTCGATACCGTCGATCTGGTGCTTCCGACTCAGGTCTGCCGCGACCAGCACCGGCGGCGCATCGCTCGAGTGGGTCGCACCGAACGCGGTGGCACCACTTCGCTGCACCCGGTCGACCGAGCGGCCGAGCATGAGCGAGACGAGTTCGACGCGCGGGATTTCGGCGAGCGACCCGACCTGCACGACCCGACCATCCCGCAGCACCGTCACGCTCTCGCAGACGCGGTAGATCTCATCCATCCGATGGCTGACATAGACGATCGCGATGCCCTGGTCGCGCAGCAGTCGAACGACCGAGAAGAGGGTCTCCACCTCGCGTGCCTCGAGCGATGACGTCGGCTCGTCCATGATCACCACACGGGCGTTGATGCTGACGGCGCGGGCGAGGGCGACCATCTGCTGGATGCCGAGGGCGAGACTGCGCAGCGGCCTGCGCACATCCACCTCGATGCCGTAGGTGTCGAGCAGCGTTCGGGCATCGGTATACATGCGGCGGAAGTCGATGAGACCGATCCGGTTTCTCGGCTCACGCCCGAGGAAGATGTTCTGGGCGACGGACATCAGCGGGATCAGGTTGACCTCCTGATAGATCGTCGAGACCCCGGCCTTCTGCGCGTCGAGCGGCCACGCGAATCGAGTGCTCGCGCCGGAGAGCAGCAGGTCACCGTCATCCGGCTGGTAGACGCCCGTCAGCACCTTGATCAGGGTCGACTTGCCCGCGCCGTTCTCGCCCATGAGCGCCATGCTCTCGCCCGGGCGCACTGCGAAGTCGACGGAATCCAGGGCCGTCACGCCCGCGAATCGTTTGGTGACCGCCCTGGCTTCGAGAACGGGGAGCTGATCGGCCGAAGACGTGGTCGTGGTCACGGACGCTACCTCTTTCTGTTGCTGTCGGGACATCGATGTTCCACTCGCTAATACCCGACGGGCGCAGCGGCAGCCTGTCGGCAACCGGTGCGCCCGTCGAGCGAGTCGAGCTCTAGAAGGCCGAATCGACTTTCTGGGCAGCGTTGGAAGGATCGTACTCCCCGTCGGAGATGACGATTCCCTGGCCGACAGGGGTGCCGGCGAGGAACGACTTCAGGGTCGCGAAGGCGAGCGGACCGAAACGCGGGTTCGACTCGATGACTCCGTTGTAGGCTCCGGCGACGATCTGCTGCACGGCATTCTTCGTGCCATCGATGGAGTAGATCTGGATGTCTTTGCCCGGCGCCTTGCCCGCCGCGATGATGGCCGCCTGCGCCCCGAGTCCCATCTCGTCGTTCTCCGCGTAGATGGCGGTGATCCCCGGATTCGACTGCAGCAACTGCTCGGTGACGGTCTGGCCGGTCGCCCGGTCGAAGTTACCCGTCTGCTGCGCCACGATCTTCATGTCCGGCGCCTTGGCCTTCATCTGGTCGAGGAATCCGCTCGTCCGATCGGTTGTCACACCATTGCCGGACGCCCCGAGAAGCACGGCGACGTTGCCCTTGCCACCGGTTCCCTTGATCAGCTGGTCGGCTGCCCGCTGGCCCTGCTGCACGAAGTTCGAGCCGAGGAACGAGACATAGTTCGAGCATGCTCCGCTGTCGAGCTTTCGATCGACGGTGATGACCGGGATGTTCTTCGCGCGGGCGGCCTTGAGCGCCGGCTCGAGTCCGGTCGAGTCGAGCGGTGCGACGATGAGCACCTGCGCGCCCTGCGAGATCAGGTCCTGGATGTCTGAGATCTGCTTCGACAGCGTCGACTGGGCGTTCGTCTTGATGAACTTCTTGACCCCGATCTTCGCCGCCTCGTCGGTGACCGACTGGGTCTCCGCGATTCGGAACGGGTTGTCTTCCTTCTCGGACTGGGAGAATCCGACGATCGCGTTCTTCAGGTCGATCGTCTTGCCCTTGTACTGGTCGAGCGAGCAGGTCGGCCCGCTCGCGGCCTGAACGGTCTGTTGGGTCTCCGGGGCGGAACTGTTGCCGGCGGTCGTACCCGTATTCGTACACCCGGTGAGGGCGAGACCGACCGCCGCGATGAACGCGACCGTTCCGGTGAGCGACCTGGCCTTCTGTGTGGAGTTCATGCCTGTCCAACTTCCTTGTTGTGTAGTTGCACCGTCGTGTAGGTGCACCAGCGCGGCAGACCCCGAACGCTCAAAACAGAGCAAGAGGTTTCAGAAAAGAAACTGCCTTCAAGGATTGTTTCTAAACCGTGTCCAAAAGTCCAGAGGAAATTCCAGCAATATGAACATCGACACCCATTCGTGAGAATGCGTCGAGCTCATCTCTCGGCGATCGGCTGTCCGTGACGAGGTGGGTGATCGACTCGGAGGCGACAGTCTGGATCGCCGTGCGCACTCCGAACTTGGTGTGGTCGGCGAGAACGGTCACCTCATCGCTCGCGCCGGCCATCGACCGGTCGGCGTCGGCGACGGTCATGTTCGGGGTCGACAGGCCGAAATCCGGCACCAAACCGTTGCCCGAGAGGAAAGTCATGTCTGCGTGGATGCCGCGGAAGGTGCGAATCGTCGGGTCTCCCACCAAAGCGAGAATCGACGCTCTCAGTGTTCCTCCGGTCACGATCACCTGATTTCCCGGGGATTCGACGAACGCCTGGGCAACCGGGAGCGAGTTGGTGATGACGGTCAGCCCGCTTTTCGCGGTGAGATTTCGCGCAAGCGCCTCGGTCGTCGTTCCAGGTCCGATCACGATCACCGCCCCGTCGCCGACGAGGGTCGCGGCCAGGCGCCCGATCGCCTCCTTCTCACGAATAGCGAGCACCACCTTCTCGGCATAGGGCGATTCGACGAGTGGCGGTCCGGCCACGGCACCACCGTGGGTGCGCGTCAGCTTGCCGACGGAGTCGAGGTAGTCGAGATCCCGCCGAACGGTGACGGCCGAGGTTTCCAACCGCTTGGCGAGCGAGGAGATCGATACCGCGCCATCCGTGCGCAGCCAATCGAGGATCAAATTCCTTCGTTGGGCGGCAATCACAGCCCCATGCTACAAAATTACGATCAAAAGTGATCACTTCTGGTCGAAATAAGTCGAGGTACGGTCAACTCTCTCCGTGCGCGAGAGCGTCGGTCGGAGGGGAGAATCGCACGGTGAGCGTAGGTCGATCTTCGGTGTCGGCCTCATCGACGGCGCCGGGCCCGACCTGTTCGAGGGCGCGGTAGACCGTGGCGCGCGATGTGCCGAGTTGCTGCGAGATCTCCCGGACGGTCGCGCCCTGGTCTTTCAGCATCAGCACGCGTTCGACGTTGGTCGGGGAGAGGGCGCGCGGACGACCGCCGATGCGTCCGCGAGCTCGTGCGGCATAGACGCCGACCATCGTGCGCTCGCGGATGAGGCACCGCTCGAGTTCGTTGAACGCTGAGATGATCGTGAGGAGAGCCTCGCCGGCATCCCCGGAGGTATCCATCTTCTCGGCGATGGAGAGCACCCCGACACCCTTCCTGCCGAGCAGCTCGAGCAGCGAGAGCACATTCGCCGATGTGCTTCCGAGCCTGTCGAGCCGCCACACCACGAGGGTGTCACCGGGGTTGATGCGATCGAGAGCCGACGTCAGCTCGGTTCGGATCGGTGTCGACACGTTGGCACTGATGTCTTCGAAGATCGTCTCGACACCACGCTTATTCAGGAGATCGCGTTGGAACTGCGAGCTGTGCTCGAGCGGCCCCACCCAGACGTAGCCGATAGCGGTCACGTTCGATTCACCTCCCGACAGCCGAGAGCTCGTTCGTGGTCACGCGCTCGAATGACGAAATCGTAACACCGGCAGGTCGGAGGTCTGATCACGCGATATCGGTGAGGTCGGCGCCGTCGTCGAGGAGTGCCGGGTCTATCGCGCCGCCGAAACTGACCCTCGGAGACCCCAGCTGGGCGGTCTTCCGACGAAGGCTCGCGGCGATCTCCGTCGTGTCGGGCTCATCGAACGGCGAATCAGAGGGCACGACGAGAAGTTCGCTCGAGGGGCCGATGACGAGGTCGGCGATGATCGGCTCCCCGTTTTCGTCGATCGCCGGCATGTGGATGACGTCGGCGAAATCGCTGAGTGCTGCGGCGGCGGCGAAGCCGAGGAGTGCATCGGCGCCGTCGTCACTGGTGATGAACGACTCTCCTCCGTAAGACACTGTTCTCATGAGCCCACCGTCCTCTTTTTTCACAGTTTTCGGGAGAGGGTTCACGAAACCGCTTCAGTCGGGGTAAAGGGACTTTCGGATGCTCGCAGCCCCCGCAGAGCGAAATACGGGACAATAGTGGGGCGACGGGTGCCGCCGCGAAGTCTGCTTATCGAGAGAGGCGCTGCAATGCTGCCGTCGAGCATCCCGAGTCCCCCGCCGATCCTCGCCCTGTTCCACATCGGACCGCTGACGGTGCACACCTACGCCCTCTGCATCCTGGCCGGTATCGTCGCCGCCGTGATCATCACGCAGCGGCGGATGAGCGCACGCGGAGCAGAGAATGGCATCGTGCTCGACGTCATCATCTGGGCGGTGCCGCTCGGAATCGTCGGGGCCCGGGTCTACCACGTGCTCACGCACACCGGAGATTATTTCGCTCCCGGTGACAACCTCTGGCAGACGTTCGCGATCTGGGATGGCGGGAACGCCCTCTACGGGTCACTCATCGGCGGTGCCCTCGGCGCGTATATCGGATGTCGGCGACACGGGGTGAAACTGTGGTCGTTCGCCGACGCCCTCGCCCCGGCGATGCTGGTCGCCCAGGCGATCGGTCGACTCGGCAACTGGTTCAACAGCGAGCTCTTCGGTCTGCCGACGACGCTCCCTTGGGGCCTGCAGATCGCGCAGCCGAACACGGCGATCACGCACGCCTATCCGAACGGGCTCCCCGCAAGTACGACGTTCCATCCCCTCTTCCTCTACGAGATCATCTGGAATCTGATCGGCGTCGCCATCATCCTCATCATCGAGCGTCGTTTCCGGCTGCAGTGGGGCAAGGCGTTCGGGGTCTACCTCATCTGGTACGGACTCGGACGCAGCTGGCTCGAAGCGATCAGGATCGACCCGACCAGTGACGGCTTCCTCGGCATCCCCGCGAATATCTGGGCATCGTTCGTGTCGATCGCGCTCGGGATCATCCTCATCGTCGTGCAGTCACGACGGCACGGCCAGGAGATCGAGACCTCCGTCTACCGGGACGGTTGGGTTCCCCGCGATCAGCGCCCGGGCTTCGTCGCGCCGGATAAGGACGGTGCGCGCAGCGGAGCCGGAGACGACGCCAGCGACGCGAAGGTTCACGAGAAACAGACCTGAACCGATGCCGACCGACCGGATGCTCGACTAGCGGAGTTTCACGCCCTGTTCGAGCACGATCATCCGTCCGATCTCCTCGAGCAGGCGCCCGGTCAGAGCTGGATCGCTCGCGGTCGGCTCGGCGGTCAGCTGCGAGAGGCCGATGGCCCGCGAGATGCCGAGCGCTTCCAACCCGCTCGCATCGATCGACACCCGCCCTGCCACGGCGATGACCGCAGTCGGAGCCGCCCTCTCGGCGACGCGCGCGACCAGCTTCCCCGACGCGGTCTGGTCGTCGAGGCTGCCCTCGCCCGTGACGACGAGGTCGCAGCCGATGAGGTGTTCATCGAAGCCGAGCAGATCGAGGAAGAAGTCGGCTCCCGAGACGATCGTCCCGCCGAGCAGGAGGCAGCCGAAGCCGACCCCGCCGGCGCTTCCGGCACCCGGAGTGGTCGCGAGTGCGGAGGCATCGGGAAAGCCGGAGCGCCCGGCACGGTCGACAAGGGCGAGCAGCCCCTCATCGAGTCGAGTGACTTCGACCGAAGTCGCCCCCTTCTGCGGGCCGAAGACCGCCGCTGCCCCGGCTGAGCCGGTGAGGGGGTTGGTCACGTCGCTCACCGCGAGGATCGTCGCGCCACGGAGGTCGACCATGGCCGAGGTGTCGATGCCCTCGATCGAGCCGAGGGCCGAACCATCCGCTCGAAGCGTGGTCCCATCGCGACCGGTGAAGAGGGCTCCGAGCGCGGCGAGCATCCCGATACCGCCGTCGGTGCTCGCGCTTCCCCCCAGCGCGACGACGATCCTGTCGGGGTGAAGTTCGAGGGCGGCGCGGATCGCCTGCCCGACGCCATAACTCGACGAGCGCAACGGTTCGAGTCGGCCGTCGGGGAGCGCCGCCAGGCCGCAGGTCGACGCGACCTCGACGACGGCCGTCTCACCGTCGAATGCGAAGGTCGTCGTGTGCGGTACGCCGGTGGGGCCATCGACGGTCACCTCCACCGACCGGAAGCCCGCGGTGATCGCGGCGTCGACGCTCCCGTCACCACCGTCGGCGAGGGGAAGCAGAACGCAGTCGACGGATGGCTCGGCCGACAGCATCCCCCGACACACGCTTTTCGCGACCTCGAGCGCCGTGAGGCTGCCCTTGAACTTGTCGGGCGCGACCAGGATCTTCACCTGCGCATTATCGCGCAGGCCGCCCTCCGGCCGCGTCGAGGATCGTGAGCAGTGCGCGAGCGTAGGCGTCCGCCGCGGTGTCGGCCTCGAAGGTCTTCGGCTCTGCGTCGATGACCGTGCCGACTGCGAAACGGCCGGCGGGGGTGGTGCCGAGGGAGCGGAACGCGGAGCCGAGCAGCTCGCGCAGCTGATCTTCACGGGGCATCCAGAGCGCATCCTCTATTGAGACGGAATCGAGCGCCCACTCGGTGGTGCCGTTGAAACCGAGCACGGTGCCGGAGCTGAACTCGTGTGCCTCAACGGTCATGTCGCTGAGGATGAAGACCTCGTCATCGACCTCGATGCGATCGATACGGAAAGCGTCGCCGGCGCGCGGCTGCCATTCGAGCCCCGAATCACTCAGAGCGCGCGCCAATTCTGTCGAAATCACTGTGCTGGCCCTCTCCGACGGGAGTCAGTGTCCGCGTTTTTTCGTCAACTTGTCCCGCTCGGCAGACAGGGACTTCATCGTCTCCGGGTCGAGCCCCGGCCGCACGACATCGCTGAACGGGGTCTCGAGACCACTCTTGAGGAAGACCGCTTCGGCGTAGTCGGCGGCGGCGGACTGGAGCTTCGCGGATGCCCGTCCCGACTTCTTCGCAGACACGCGCGACCCGCCGACGGCATCAGCATGCTTCTCGAGAGCCTTGATCAGGCTCTTGAGAGCAGCATCGATTTTCTTAGACATAGCGGCATTGTCTCCTAAGAAGGTGAACTGCGCTATCGGACGGATGCCCCGATCGGCCTGCTCCCCGATGAATTCATTACGAAACCCTGACGCGCAAGACCCACCCAAACCTTTCTCGCGAGGGAACCGAACTATCTTCATCGAGTTCGTCCCAGCAGTCATACAGAAAAGGATTTCTCATGCGTAACATTTCCAAGGCCGCTATCGGCATTGCAACAGCCGGTCTTCTCGTCGTCGGTGCAGCAGGAGTCGCGTCCGCCGCGAACGCCGCACCCGCCGCCGCGAAGGCCTCCTCCGCCATCCCCGCC
>JANYGT010000049.1 GCA_025362355.1 Lacisediminihabitans sp.
GTGCTCGTGTTGGGTGGCCCGACCATCGCGGCGCCGCCGATGACAGCGCCGCCGACGAGGATGAGGATGACGGCCGCCCGGGGAGGAACACGGCGAAGAAGGAAGACGGCGAGGGCGAACAGCGCCCAGACGACGGCGGTGAGCGAGATGAGCGTCGCCCCCTGCTTGCTCGCTGAATAGAACGGAACGACCTTGAGCGTGATGGCTGTGACCACGGCCATCGTGGCGATCACGAGTGCGGTTCCGACGGTTCTCATGGCCAGGTCGTTCCTTCACGGTCGCGGGCGATCATCCGGATTCCTTAGAGCAATCTGAGCTTCCGTCGATCACTGTCAGACCGACCCGGACGCCGTCTGTCCGGTAAGGAGCAGAATATGGTGCGGAGCCAGCGAGATTTTACCAACCGCGGGGCTGGTACGAATGGATTGCTCGGGGTCGAAATCGCGGTCGCGGTAATCGTGCTCGTCGTCACCGCCGGAATCGTCATCGCGACGGTGCCGAACTTGAGTAACTCCGAATTCGTCATCGTGCGCGGCATAAACTCCCTGAACTCCGCGCCTCTCGACGCGGTGGCGCTCACGATCGATCTGCTCTTCAGCCCCCCATTCGCCGCGACGATCATCGCGTTGGCGGGTGCCGGCACGCTCCTGGTGACGAGGAACCTCCTCCGCTCGGCGCACGTCGTCGCCCTTGTCGCGCTACCGTGGCTCGTAAGTGATGTCATGAAACTGATCGTCGCGCGTCCGCGCCCCGACTCATCACTGCTCACTCACCACTTCATCACGGAGACCAGCTTCAGTTACCCGAGCGGCCACACGGCCTTCGTCGCGTCGCTCGGTGTCGCCATCGTAGTTCTGTCGCGGGGGAAAAGCTTTCGACCGATCCTCATCGCTCTGATGACGGTCGTCATCGTGGTCACTGGACTCTCCCGCGTCTACCTCGGAGTGCACTACCCCAGCGATATCGTCGCGTCGGCTCTCTACTCGATTGCCGCGGTCATCGTCGTCGAGGGCCTGTTCCAGCGACTTCTGCCGCGTCTCGAGGCGCGAGGACGCACCTCGATCGGCACCGGCTTTCGCAGCAATTACGACCCGACAAGTCGTGATTCTTAGAATCTCCTTAGACTCGGGTCGCAAGGCTTTTCCCGCCGATCGATGACGGGTCGAACGCGCCGAGGAGCGGACGATGACGGAGCGGACGATGACGGACTCGAGACCGCGACTGCTGCTGCTCGAAGATGACCCGAAGCTCGGGCCCCTCATGCGCCAGGTGCTCGATGAGGTGTACGCCGTCACCCTGATCGCCGATGGTGGCGCGGGCGTCGCGGCGGCGCTCGACGGCGACTTCGAGGTGATGATCGTCGATCGACGGCTTCCGGGTCTCGACGGGATCGGCGTCATCGAGGCGCTACGGCGGCAGCGGGTGACCACCCCGATGCTCATCCTCACGGCGCTCGGCACGATTCAGGACAAGGTTCGCGGATTGGATGCCGGCGCCAACGACTATCTCGTCAAGCCGTTCGAGTTTGACGAACTTTTCGCACGCCTCCGTGCGATCCGCCGGGTATTCACCGGCGAGGGCCCATTCGTACGGGTCGGGCTCTGGGAGTTCTACCCGGAGTCGCGGACGGTCTACTCGCCCTACGACGGCCGCATCATCCTCACCGAGAGGGAGAACGAACTGCTTCGGCTGTTCGCCGAGAATCCGCAGCGAACCTACTCGCGTGAGCAGATCCTGCGGGAGGTGTTCGGCACGAGCGACCAGCCGGGCACCGTCGACACCTACGTGCACTACGTGCGCCGAAAGACGGATGTCGACCTCATCACCACGGTTCGTGGCCAGGGCTATCGACTGGGCGCGATGTGACCCGGCCACGTCGGACCACCGACTTCGCCGAAGCTGACGCTCGGGCGATGACCCGTGTCTCGCGCGCCGTCGGCCTCCAGATCACCGTGCTGTCGAGCGTGCTCGTGCTCGCGGTTCTCGTCGCAGCCTTCGCCTTCGTTTTCGCCCATATCGCGCCGTCCCGATTATTCGGCCCCGGCCGGTCTCACGAGACGACGATCGATGTCGGAGGGGTCGACATCCTGGTCGCCGGAATCGTGATCGGGGTGATCGCCGTCATCCTCGCCGGCACGATCAGCTGGTTCGCGACCCGGCGGGCCGTACGTCCGCTCGGTGAAGCGCTTCGCATCCAACGCGCATTCGTCGCGGATGCAAGCCATGAACTCCGCACTCCGCTCGCCGTGCTCGATGCGCGACTCCAACTCGTGCAGCGCGGCCTCGCCCCGAATGATCCGTCACGGGAGACGGTCGTGGAATTGCGGCGGGACACCAAGACGCTCGTCGAGATCGTCAATGATCTGCTGGCGTCCGCCGAGCTGGGGGGAACCCGCCCCGAGCCGACCGACACCGTCGCTCTCGATCCCGTCATCGCGCATGCTGTCGACGCGATGCAGGTGATCGCGACCGAGCGGGCGGTGGAAATCACCTGCGAGACTTCGCCGGCTCTCGCAACACGGATGCCGGCCGCGAGCGTTCATCGCTGCATCGTCGCGCTGCTCGACAACGCCCTCGGCTTCTCGCCGCCGGGGTCGACGATCCACGTCTCGGTCAGTGAAGCCCGCTCGTACGTGCGCCTGAGCGTTCGCGACCACGGACCGGGGATCACCGGCATCGAGACAAGCCGCATCTTCGATCGGTTCGCCCATTCGGTCGACGCCGTCGATGGCGTCGGAAAGACCCGAACCAGCTTCGGGATCGGCCTCGCGCTCGTTCGTGACACGGTCGAACGCTTCGGCGGTCGGGTGGCCGTCGACCACACGTCGGCCGCGGGCACCGAGATCTCGCTGCTCATCCCGCGGGCGCAGCTCGCCTGAGGCTTCGTGCGCTCGCAGGACCGCAAGCGCTTCGACCGTCCCTACGCCGCCACCATCGTGTCGTTCCTGGTGTCGTCGCGCCCACCGCTGCCGCTGCGGCGTTCCCGGATCGACAGCGAGACCACGAGCACCAGTATCACGGCGAGGAAGAGCACACTCGTGCCTGTCGTTCCGAGACCAAGGCCGCCGTCTTTGGTGCTCTGCGAGAGCAGGTCGCCGGTCGACGCACCGAGTGGCCTCGTGAGGATGTAGGCGATCCAGAAGGCGATGACCGCGTTCAGTTTGACGACGAAGTAGGTGACGGCGACGAGCGCGATCGCTGCGGCGAAGACGACGAGTGAGAGCAGGTATCCGAGCTTCAGCGACTCGGCGAGCAGGTCGCCGGCCGCGGTTCCGAGCGCGAAGGTGAAGAGCACGGCCAGCCAGTAGAAGGTCTCGCGCCTGGTAGTGACGATGGAATGGATCGAGAGCGTTCGTTCACTGAGGAACCAGAAGACGAAGGTGGCGGCGAGGGCGCCGGCGAAGATGATCGCCGTCGCGAAGAGCGGCACTCCGAGGTTGTCGGTGAGATTGTCGGTGATCAGAGTGCCGACCACGCTGATCAGCACGATCGAAAGCCAGTAGACAGCGGGCACGTAGCGGCGAAGCCGAAACTGCGCGACAAGGGCGACGATGAGCAACGCGGCCATGATCACGCTCGTCACCGTGAGGCCGAGGTTCAGGCCGACGTTCAAGAAATCGGCGAAGGTTTCACCGACTGTCGTCGCGAGCACTTTGATGATCCAGAAGATCGCGGTGACCTGGGGCACTTTGTTCAGCATTGTGGCTCGCCTGGTCGACGAACCCATTTCGTAGCGGGTCATGGGTGAGCTCCTCAGCTGGGATGGACGAAGGTTCAACCCCAGACGACGACGGCTAAGAATGCACCAAGACTCATGCTCGCGGAGTCATCCGAGGCACGTTCTTGGCGCTTTCTTAGAGAGTTCGGGTGCACTCTTTAACCATCATGGTTTCCTCCCTCGTGTCGACCGGTCTGCTGGATCCGCAATCCCTCATCACAGGGGCCGGAGCCTGGGGGCTCGCGATCGTCTGCGCGGCGGTGTTCGCCGAGACCGGCCTTCTCATCGGCTTCTTCCTTCCGGGCGACACCCTGCTGTTCTTCACCGGCGTGCTCACGCTCAGCGGGGCGATCCATCAGCCGCTCTGGCTCGTGATCCTGCTTGTCGGCCTTTCGGCCGCCCTCGGCGACCAGGTCGGATATCTCATCGGACGACAGACCGGACCGAGGATATTCGAGCGACGCGAGTCCGGCCTCTTCAGCAAGAAGAGCGTCACGAGAACTCAGAACTTCTTCGACCGTTTCGGGCCGATCGCGGTGACGCTCGCCAGGTTCGTGCCGGTCATCCGTACCTTCGCGCCGGTTGCCGCGGGCGTCGGACGGATGTCCCGGCGAACGTTCACCGTTTTCAACCTGGTCGGCGCGGCGGCATGGTCATCGCTCGTAATCCTGCTCGGCTTCGCCCTCGCACACATTCCCGGGGTGACCGACTTCGTCTCCAGCTACATCGATATCGTGCTGATCGGTATCGTCGTGCTCTCGGTGGGTCCGATCATCCTGCGCTCGATCCTCCTGCGTCGCCGTCGTGGTGCCGATCAGAAGGCGTGACGACCCTCATGGATGACACCGCGTCGAAGCTCCAATCGAAGGGCAGAAAAAGTGGGGAGGCGCGGCAGGTCCGCCTCAAAGTGCGTCACCTGAGTGTCGTTGCGGCCGCCAGGGTGTCATTCCTGCTGGGAATCGCCTTCGGCATCGTCAACATCCTCGTGACGATCATCGGATGGATGCTTCTGGATGCCTTCGGCAGTTTCGCCAAGGTGGACGCGCTCATCACCAGCGTGATGGGCACGTCGCTCGGCTTCTCGGTCGGCTCGGTCTTCACCCTCCCGACCGCGATCGGATTCTCGCTCGTGATCAGCGTGCTGAACGTCATCCTCTTCACCATCGGTGGCACGATCACGGCGCTGCTGTACAACCTGAGCGTGCGTTTCACCGGGGGGTTGCTCACCGGCTTCACCGACCGCTGATCTGCCACGCTGCCGCGCTTCAGCGGTCGCGTTCGAGCAGCACGATGCCGTCACGGTCGAACCGCACCGAGTATCCACTTCTCTCAGCGCTCGCCAGATCGCGTTGCTCCATCGCCGGTGTGACGACGAAGTGACGCGTCGAGTGGGAGTCGACGACGATCCATTTCGGTCGAACGGTCGCGAGCGGTTTTCGCCCGAAAAGCGTCACCTCATCGCGCGACGTCAGATGCGGAATGAGATTGTCGGATGCCGACACGGTCACGTTGTCGGGAATCTGAGACAGTGCGGCGGCGATAGACGCTGCCTGAGGGCTGCTGTTCCACAATCGCGCGTTCGCGAGGTCGGCGAGGGGGTGAGAGGGCAGAAGTACGGCGGTGGCGATGAGTGCCGCCGCAAGCACGAGCGGTCGAGCGCGTCGCGCCCGGCCTCGCTGCATCCGCACCAGGGAGTCGATCATCGCCGCAACCATCACCGGCATCAGGATGGCGCTGTAATGGTAGTCGGTGCCCCAATAGTTCGCGTCGTCGCCCACGAAACGCCAGATCAGGGTCGGAACGGCGGCGAGGATGATCGGGGACCGCACGGCGATGAATCCGCCGATCGCGAGGGTTGCGACGAGGGTCAGCAGCTTCTCGCCGGCCGACATGCCGATCACCTCGAGCAGCGGATGCCCGGAGATCCTGCCGACGTAGCTGTAGCCTCCGGCCGTGTTCAGCGCCGGCAGGATGACGCCGATCTCGAGCGCTGTCGCTGCGACTCCGACCAGCGCGACGACGATGCCGAGCTTCCTGGCGCCGCGCAAGAACAGCAGCAGACCGATCACGGCGACGACCGTGACGCCGAGATCCTCCTTCACCAGGATGAGCGGCAGGGCGAAGGCGGCCGCGGATCGGAGCCTCCCCTGACCGAGCGCGCTCAGGGAGAACGCGATCAGGGGCACGGCGAAGGCGATCTCGTGGAAGTCGAACCCGAGGGCTGACGCTATCCCGAACGAGAATCCGTAGACCACCCCGATGGCGATCGCCGCCCTGCCACCGAGCGAACTCTGGGCCCAGCGAATCAGTGGGAACGCCGCGATCGCGAACAGCACGGCCTGCACGACGAGAAGTGTCTCGGCTGCGGGGAAGAGAGCATAGATCGGCGCGACGAGCACCAGGATCGGATGGAAATGGTCGCCGAGCAGGTTGAATCCGGGCTCCTTGAGGATCGCGATCGGCGGACGGAATGCCGCGTAGTTGCGGATCGCCTGCTCGAAGATGCCGAGATCCCAGCCCGCCGTGTAGAACGTGACATGGCGGCGAAGCGCGAGAGCCGAGTAGAGCACGGCGAGCACGGCCACGAAAGCGAGCGGCATCGCTCTCGATGCGGGACGGGTCGGGACGGTCGAAGTGATGACCATCTCGATTCCTTACCGTTGATGCGCGGATCCGTGCGCCACGTTCACAATCGTTCATGCTCCGCAAGAATTCTCTCAGTCGCCGGCAATCCTCAGACGACGTCGTGAAATTTGGCCGAAATACGCCGGAAATACGGGGATCTTGTGATCGATCGAAAATAATTGCAATCCGTTTGGGCGAGCGAACCGAACCAATGACATCAGGTTCCACTCAGTCACATCCCAGCAAAGGATTTCTCATGCGTAACATTTCCAAGGCCGCTATCGGCATTGCAACAGCCGGTCTTCTCGTCGTCGGTGCAGCAGGAGTCGCGTCCGCCGCGAACGCCGCACCCGCCGCCGCGAAGGCCTCCTCCGCCATCCCCGCC
>JANYGT010000053.1 GCA_025362355.1 Lacisediminihabitans sp.
GGACGATTGTTCGGGGGCGCCGCCGACCAGTCGTCCCGAGCGCGAACAATTACCGCTCGGACGCCGCGCTCCAGCGGGTACAAGGTCCCCATCCGACGCGCATGCGGTGCACCACACTTGGCACTACGCCGAGGGAGCAGGATGCCGTCATGACTGTTGGGAGACTCGCCGAGTCGCGATTGTCGACGCCGGTGCCCGATCATGTGGCGCACTACCGGCGACGTGCCGGGATCGCTGATCTGCTGGTCATCTCGCTCTGGCTCTCCTCGGCCGTGGCGGTCGGGCTGTTTCTCGTCGCCGGCGGGACCGCACGGTTCGCCTCCCTACCGGATGCGGTGACGAGCGTCGGCATCATGATCGGCCTCGTCGGAACCAATCTCGTGCTCGCGATGCTGCTGCTCGCCGCCCGGGTGCCGTTCGTCGACCACGCGATCGGTCACGACCGGGCGATCGCCGCGCATCGTGCGCTCGGAAAACCGGCCTTCCTGCTGCTTCTCGGCCACGGTGTGATCCTGCTCGTCGGCTATGGGCTGAGCTCCGGTGTCAACCCGATCGCCGAGGTGGCGCCGCTGCTCGCCATTCCCGATATGCCGCTCGCGATCGTGGGGATCGCACTCCTCGCCGTGGTCGTGGTGAGCTCGCTTGCGGCGCTTCGCCGCCGCTTCAGCTACGAGACCTGGCACCTCATCCATCTAGTGAGCTATGTGGCCGTGCTGGTGTCCATCCCGCACCAGCTCAGCATCGGGAGCGTATTCTCGCCGCTCAGCTTCGAGCGTGCCTACTGGGTCGTGCTCTACCTCCTCGCGTTCGGCTCCATTTTCACCCACCGCTTCCTCGAGCCGCTGCTGTCGAGCATCCGGCACAACCTGCGTGTCGACCGGATGGTGGTCGAGGCCCCCGGAGTCGTCTCCATCCATCTGCGCGGGCGTCGGCTTCGTTCCCTCCACTCCTCGGGCGGCCAGTTCTTCGTCTGGCGGTTCTGGACCCTCGGCACCTGGTGGCACTCCCACCCGATCTCCCTGTCCTCGGTGGCGACCGACACGACGATGCGCATCACGGTGCGTGACCTCGGCGAGGGGAGTCGCAGCATCAGCGCGGTACGACCGGGAACCCGCGTCTGGTTCGAGGGGCCCTACGGCGTCTTCACCGATGCCGGACGCACCGCGAAGAAGCTCGCGATCGTGGTCGCCGGGATCGGCATCACCCCGGTTCGCGCGCTCGTGCAAGACTCCGTGCTGCGTGCCGGCGAGGCAACGATGTTGCTGCGAGCATCCACTCCTGACGATACCTTCCTCTGGGGCGAGGTCGAGACGCTTGCGAGGGACAAGGGGATAGCGCTTACGACGATGGTGGGACGCCGCAGCTCCGGAGAATCGGGGTGGATGACGCAGGAAGCCGCAGACAGAGGCGTCACCATCCGCACCCTCTTCCCCGATCTCGCGGAGAGCGACCTCTACCTCTGCGGCCCGACGGCGTGGCTCGCGCTCGTCGAGGCGGACGCGAGAGCTGCCGGCATTCCCGAGCATCGGATCCATGCGGAGAGGTTCGACTGGTGAGGGTGCGCGCAGCGATCGTCGGGGTGCTCGGGTCCGCACTCGTGCTTGCCACGTCTTGGCAGGTCGGCACGCTCCTCCGGCCGGCAACGCCGAAGCCCGCGACGACCTCGACCTCGGCAGCCTCCCCGGCGCCCGGCGCCGCCACCGTCTCGGGGTCGTTCACCGGGGCATCCGAGCCCACCCAGTACGGCAGTGTGCAGGTCGAGTTGGTCGTCGTAGCGGGACGGATCACGGATGTCGTTGCCCTCAAGCTCACCGACCAGGGTGGCCGCTCGGTGCAGCTCAGCAACAGGGCGGCGCCGATCCTCCGTTCGGAGGTGCTGAAGTCGCAGTCGGCGAAGGTGAGCTCGGTCGGTGGGGCGACCTACACGACCGACGCGTACCTGCTCTCGGTGCAGTCGGCGATCGACAAGGCCCACATCTGACCTCGGCGGTCGCGATTGTTCCCTTTCGGGACGGATGTTCGTGCGCGCCCCCGCACAATCGTCCCGAAACCGAACAATCGCGGCGCTCAGGTGGATCCGGATCGGATGACCCGCCGGCCCCGGATCACGCCGACAGCGCCCACGACCAGGCACGCGGCCGCCAACAGCGAACTCACGGCCACCGACACTCCAAGGTCGGGTACCGAGGCCCACCACGAGCGGTTGAGCAACGGCAGATGGCTCTGCGCCGGCACCACCATAAAGACGAAATACAGGGTGACCAGAGTCATCAGCGTTGCGGCGATCCGTGGGAACCATCGGCCGAACCGGCCCCGGTGACGGCGCCCCGACGCGGCGATCACTGCGACAAGTGCTGCGAGTTGCAGCAGGGGGAGAGCCACCATGATTATCGGTGCCGCCGCGATTAGCGGGTCGACCATGGGCGGTGACGCCGTGGTGCCGATGATCGTGTGGAGAAGCTCGTTGTCGAACCCACCGAACCGTCCGACATCCGTGCCGACCCTGGTATTGCTCAGCATCACCACCCCCAGGCCGAGGTCGGGCGAGAATGCGAGGTAGGAGACTTCGCGCGACGTGGTGCCGGTATGCTCGTAGATCAGGGGAAGGCCAGGGTCGTCATAGTTCTCGTCGCGGTCATGAAGTTCCCAGAGCCGGCGCTGGTACCACCCGCTCGCATACTTACTGAAGCCGTCGACGGTGGCCAAAGGTGCGTGGTCGGCGGCGAAGACTGCCGGATCGATGCCTGATCGCTCTCCCAGTTCGGCCCTCACCAGGCGGGTCAGATCGCCGGCAGTCGAGGTCGTGTAGGCCGAAGGTGCACCCATCGGCCACCTCGGGCCCGGGATGGTCGAGTCGATCGCACCGAACCAGGTGTAGTGGCCGACCGCAAGACCCTTCTTCTGAGCGTTGGCTAGATCGCTCGTCGTCGATGTCAACCCGAGTGGCTTGACCACCAACGTCTGCAGGGCTTCCTCGAAGCTGTGCCCGGTTATCCGTTCGATGATCGATCCGAGCACGGTGTAGTTGCCATTCGTGTACTCGAATTTCGTCCCGGGCCGCGATGACGGCGTGCTCTTCAGCAGGTGGCGCGTCGCCGCTTCCAGCGAGGTGAACCCAGGGGCGGGATCGAAGACGTCCTCGCCTGCCTCCAGGCCGATTCCGGATGTGTGACCCAGCAATTGCGCGACGGTCACCGTGGCAAACGGGCTGACGTCGCCGCCGAGGGGCCGCAACAGCATCCCCACCGTGTCGTCGAGCGACAGCTTGCCCGTGGCGATGAGCTGCTGGATTGCAAGCCCCGTGAACTGCTTCGATGTCGAACCCAACACGAAGGGCGTGTCCAGGGTCACGGCCGGGCCTCCCGGAGCGGCATCGCCGTAGGTTCGGTCGAAAATCACCGAACCCTTGGACAGCACGACCACGGCAAGCCCCGACATCTTCAGGTCGGCGCGTTCCTTCTTCAGAAACGCATCGATCTCGGATTTCGTCGCCAACGTGATTTGCGATTTCGCAGGAGCCGGGGCCGTTGCTGTCGCGCCCGTCGCGCCGGCGCCCATCGAGGCGGCGGCTGTCGAGCCGGTAGTGAGAACGGTGATGATCCCCACGGCGACCATCAGGCATCCCAGCGCACGTGTCCGCCGGTGCCGGGCCGTCATCGCTCGCATGCGCGCGAGTATATCGATGCGACGCCCCAGCGCACCAGCGTGTCGGTACCTCGGAGGCGACGTCGACTGCATCAAAGGCAGGGGTTCTTCGCCGACCGGCGTGCTCTCGGCGATCGTGATTGTTCCCTTTCGGGACGGATGTTCGCGCGCGCCCCCGCACAATCGTCCCGAAACCGAACAATCGCGGCCGTGACAGAGCCCCCTGTCGGATTCGAACCGACGACCCCCGCTTTACAAGAGCGGTGCTCTGGCCAACTGAGCTAAGGGGGCGAACCAGTCAATAGTACCGATGGTGTGAGGGGCGATCCCTCGGTCCGGCGTCGCCCGGTATTCTAGAAACGGTGATGACCGACCAGCAGCCACCCGCACACAGCCGCGTGGCTGTCGCTGCCGGAGTGGCAGGCGCAATGCTCGTCGGCGTGTTGACAGCGACCCAGTCCCGCATCAACAGCGAGCTCTCCCTCAACCTCCACGACGGATACCTCGCCGCCTTCATCTCGTTCGGCTCGGGCCTCGTCATCATGCTCGCGGTGCTCGCCTTCTGGGCACCTGGGCGTCGCGGCATCCGTACGCTCGCGCGCTCGGTCCGCAGCGGTTCGACCCCGTGGTGGTATCTCATCGGGGGAGCGGGCGGCGGATTCTTCGTGCTCGCGCAGGGCCTCACCGGCGCGGTGCTCGGGGTCGCGCTCTTCACCGTCGCGATCGTGTCGGGCCAGACCATCAGCGGGCTCGTGGTCGACCGCCGCGGAATCGGGGCGACCCCGCCGGCATCCATCACCGTCACCCGCCTGCTCGGCTCATTACTGGCGCTGGCCGCCGTCGCCTGGGCGGTGTCGTCCCAACTCAACGGAAGCGTCCCGGCATGGATGCTTCTGCTCCCCTTCATCGCCGGCCTCGCCATCGCCGTACAGCAGGCGGTCAACGGGCAGGTGCGCCTCGTCGCGGGCTCGGCCATGACCGCAACACTGCTCAACTTTCTCGTCGGTGCGGCCGTGCTGCTCGTGGCGGCCGTCATCCACGAGGCGATCGTCGGGCTTCCGACCCACTTCCCGACCGCCCCCTGGCTGTACCTCGGCGGACTCACGGGCACGATCTTCATCGCGGGAGCCGTCATCGTCGTGCGCACGACCGGTGTGCTGCTTCTCGGCCTCGGGTCGGTCGCCGGGCAGCTCGTCATGTCACTCGCACTCGACGCGGTGTTTCCGGTCGACGGCAACACCATCGCGGTGACGACGGTCGCCGGGACGATTCTGACTCTCATCGCCGTCGGCATCGCCGCGATTCCGTCGCGCGCACTGCGAGCACGGCCCGCCCGATCCGTCGACATCGGGAATTGACATCCTGAAGCCGTCAACATCAGAAACTCGCCAGATCAGGGAGCTCGCTGATGGTGAACGCACGCGCCCAATTCCGCACGTGACGACGAACGACCGCGCCGAGAGCGACTAGAGCGCGGTCAGCATCCGATCGGCGTCGATGGGCACCCTCGCGCCGGCTTTCGCTTCGCTAACCCGACCGCCGACGTAGAGCCAGCCCAGCAGTTCCTCGTTGTCCGCTAACCGATGCATCCGCCGCACGGGCTCCGTGCGAGTGAGGTGACCGGTGCGCCACATGACTCCCCAGCCGGCTTCGGTGAGGAGAAGACTCAGGATGTGCGCGACACCGGATGCCGCGGCATCCTGTTCCCAGTCGGCGACTTTGAAACTCGGCTGATGCACCGCCACGACGGCGATGAGCAGCGAGGCGCGGAGGGGCTTCGCGCGGAGGTTGGACCCGGACTCATCGTCGAGCCCGCTGGCGAGAACCAGGGCATCGCCGAGTCGCTCGCGTGAGTCTCCGCGCAGTTCGATGAGTCGCCAGGGCCTCAGCGAGCCGTGATCCGCCACCAACCCGGCCGCGCCGACGAGCGGCAACAACTGCTCCCTGGTTGGTGCGGCGGGCGTCACTTTCGCGTGCGAACGGCGACGCACCACCGCATCAAGAACGGTCATCGAGGCCTACGCCTCTTCCTTGAACCCCAGTGAAAGGGAGTTCATGCAGTACCGGTCGCCGGTGGGGGTCTGGTACGCGTCGTCGAACAGGTGTCCGAGGTGCGATCCGCAGGTGGCGCAGAGCACCTCGGTTCGGGTCATGAACAGGCTCTTGTCGGTCTTCAGGATGACGGCATCGGGGTTGACCGACTCGTAGAAGCTCGGCCAGCCGGAGCCGGAGTCGAACTTGGTGTCGCTCGTGAAGAGCTCGGCGTTGCAGGCGCCACAGGTGTAGACGCCGGATCGCTTCTCATCGAGCAGAGCCCCGGACCACGGACGCTCGGTCGCCGCCTCGCGAAGGATCGAGTATCGGGTCGGGTCGAGCTCCTGCTTCCACTCATCTTCCGTCTTGGCTACCGGATACTCGGTGGCGTCATGATTCGGCTTGGTCGTCATGGGGATGCTTCCTTTCCATCAAAAGATGTGTGCATCTCATTAAACTCGGGACCATGCCCGAATGTTCCGTCATCACGAAATCGTGGGGCGAACTCTCACTCGAAGAACTGTACGACTTCCTGAAGCTCCGCACCGATGTCTTCCTGGTCGAACAGCACGTTGACGAGGAAGAGCTCGACCACCGCGACAGGGAGCCGTCGACGGAACACCTCTGGATAGCGGATGCTTTCGGCACAGCCGCGTACCTCCGCGTGCTGGTCGACGCCACGCCGACCCACCTCGACGCGACCCATCTCTTCGGCCGCGTCGTCGTGCGCGCGGACCGCCGCGGCGAGGGCCTCGCGAAGGTGCTGGTCGGCGAGGTGATGCGGCGCCACGGCGAGCACTCGATGGTGTTGCACGCCCAGGAATACATCGCTCCCCTCTACGCCAAGTTCGGTTTCGAATCGTTCGGCACGGCGTATCTCGAGGCGGGCATCTCGCACATCTCGATGTACCGGGCCGGCAACGGGCGCTGAGGGCGCGAGGGGCGACGGTTCTGAGAGCCAATTCAGGCAACGCCACAGCAGCGCCGGGGTCTCACAGAGCCACGCCCCTAGTATTACCGTGACCGAAGGGAGTCGGGTGTCAGCGATCGAACACGCGGATGACGCGCACCCCTCTGCACTCTCGGAGCGCGACGAGCGCATCCTCTCCTTCGAACGCCAGTGGTGGAAACACGCCGGTGCGAAGGAGGAGGCGATCCGACTGGAGTTCGGCCTCTCGGCCGCCCGTTACTATCAGGTGCTGAACGCGGTGCTCGAGAAGCCGGGAGCGATCGCCTTCGATCCGATGCTGGTCAAGCGCCTTCATCGCATCAGGGACACGCGCACGGAAGAGCGGTCGGCTCGCCGCCTCGGCCGGCCCGACGCGACTCGCTGACCTCCCCCTACTCCGGAAAGAACTATGGCGACGTATCCGAAAGACCGTTTCGACAACGTGCCCGACGACCTGTTGCGCACCGGCGCCCATCGTGGGCCGGCGAAGCGGGGTCGTGGCTGGGTCGCCTTCGCCTGGGCGGCGCTCGCGACCGGACTCATAGTGCTCGTTGGTGTCGTCGGGCTGGCCGCGGCCAATGGAAAGCTCGACGAGCTGCCGTTCTTCCCCTCCACTCCCACGCCGACGGTCGCGGCCCCCTCCGTCACACCGACGCCGACGGCCGCTCCCACACTGAACCCGACGATCTCCATCACGGTGCTCAACGCGACACCCACCGCCGGCCTCGCCAACAAGGTCGGCGACGCACTCGTCAAGGATGGCTGGCGAGGGGCGGCTCTCGGCGTCGGCAGCAGGGCCAACGCGGCGACGACCGACGTCAAGGCCACCGTCGTGTACTACAGCCACCCGGCCAACGAGGGTGCGGCGCGCGCGCTCGTGCAGTCGCTGAAGGTCGGCAGCATCCTCCTATCTCAGGTGTACACGGCCTCGCCGCTCACCGTCGTCATCGGAAGCGACTACAAGCTCCCGTAAAAGACCGCCACGTCGCGTGAAAATCGTCGTTGTGTTACGCCCGTGTTTAATTCCTTTGCCAATCGCGCAAAATGACGTTGCTTCGAGCCCCTGTCCGTTTCGGATTTCCCGTCAGGTGATTACGCTCTGAAAATGGCCGCCCCATCCGGCAGCCGCACGGGAACACAGCAGGGAGTTATCGATGGCGAATGGAACCGTCAAATGGTTCAACGCTGAAAAGGGCTACGGATTCATCACTGTCGAGGGCGGGGACCAGGACGTTTTCGTCCACTACTCCGCGATCGACATGGGTGGCTACAAGGTCCTCGAAGAGGGGCAGCAGGTGACCTTCGAGGTCGGCACGGGCAACAAGGGTCCCCAGGCGGAATCGGTGCGCCTGGCGCAGTAGCGACCAATCAGGGAAAGAGCCTCGACCGACGTCATCCGAAAGTTTCGGATGGCGTCGGTTTTCCATGCCGGCATCGGGCGGGTCGTCGCGGTTGCACTCTCGGGGTGAGAGTGCCAGAATTGTTTAGCACTCGCGCATCGTGAGTGCCAATAGCTGTTGCTTTTCACCTGCGTCCCGGAAGGACGAAAAACACACATGGCAAAGATCATTGCTTTCAACGAGGAGGCCCGTCGCGGCCTCGAGCGCGGCCTCAACATCCTGGCCGATGCAGTCAAGGTCACGCTTGGCCCGCGCGGCCGCAACGTCGTTCTCGAG
>JANYGT010000100.1 GCA_025362355.1 Lacisediminihabitans sp.
TCCCGGTCGTGGAACTGGCGCTTGAGCTCTGTGTAGGCGCGCTCGCTCTTCGCCACGACCATCAGACCGCTCGTTCCGGCGTCGAGGCGGTGCACGATTCCGGCACGTTCCGACGCCCCGGAGGTCGAGATCCGGAATCCGGCACCGGCGAGGGCACCGAGGACGGTCGGCCCCGTCCAGCCGACGGAGGGATGCGCCGCGACCCCCACCGGCTTGTCGATCACGACGATGTCGTCATCGTCGTAGACCACCGTCAGGTCGGGAACCGTGACCGGGACGATGCTCGGAGCCTCCTTCGGCTGCCACGAGACCTCGAGCCAGGCGTCGGCATGGAGGCGGTCGGATTTGCCGAGCACGACGCCATCGAGAGTCACTCCCCCGGCCTCGGCGACCTCTGCTGCAAAAGTGCGACTGAATCCGAGCAGCTTGGCGATCGCGGCATCCACCCGCTCCCCGGCGAGCCCTTCCGGCACCGGGAGACTGCGAGACTCCACCGGCTACTTTCGATCCGGTGCCGCGGCGGAGTCGTCGGCGGATGACTCAGCAGGCGAATCGGCCGGCACGACGACCTTCGCGTGGCGTCGCCCATCGAGGCCGATCCCGCGGATGGTCAGGATGATGAAGAGCCCCATGCTCGCGCAGATGAACGAGTCGGCGATGTTGAAGATCGCGGGGAATCCGTAGACCTGGATGAAGTCGACCACGTGCCCGACACCGAAACCCGGCTCCCGGAAGAGCCGATCGGTGAGGTTGCCCGTCGTGCCACCGAGCAGCATTCCGAAGAGCACGGCCCAGCCGAGGGAGTGGATGCGGCGCGAGAACCCGATGATGAAGATCGTGACGGCCGACGCCGCGATCGAGAAGATCCAGGTGGTGCCACTCGCGAGCGAGAAGGCAGCCCCTGGATTCTTCACGAAGTGGAATGTGAGGATGTCGCCGATGACCCTGACCTGCTGGCCCTCGGTGAGGTTCGTGGCGATCAGGTATTTCGTGAGCTGGTCGACCGCGTAGACGACGATCGCGACAAGGGCGAGCGCGACGAGCGCACGCACACTGACGGCCTTTCGACCGCTCGCTGTGCCGCTGACTTCGCCGCCGGCCTTCGCCTGCGACTCAGTTACCGCCAAAGCCCTGGAAGCTGGCCGGCTGGGCTGAGGCCGCGGGGAACGGGGTCGCCGGGGTGGATGGTCCCGACCCTGACGGCGTCGCGTTCGCCATCGAGTTCGGCGACTCGAGTTCCTGCAACTGGCCCTCGATGTAGCTCTTCAGCTTCTGGCGGTACTCACGCTCGAAGGTACGAAGGTCTTCGATGCGACCCTCGAGGGCGGTGCGCTCCTGCTCGAGCTGTGCGAGTTGCGCGCGCTGACTCGTCTCGAGTTCCGCGAGCTGCGAACGCTGGGTGATCTCGGCCTCGGCGAGTTTCGCCCGCTGGGTTTCTTCGAGCTCGGCGAGCTGCGTCCGCTTGGCGGATTCGAGCTCGGCGAGCTGGGCGCGGTGCGACTCCTCGGCGTCGCTGACGACCTTCGCCGCGGTCGTGTGACCCTCGGCGATGAGAGCATCGCGCTTCTCGATACCTTCGCGCACATGCTCTTCGTGCAGCTTGCGGGCGAGCTGCAGCAGGTTGTTCGTGTTGCTGGGGTCGACCGCATTCGGGTCGGACGGCGCCGCATAGGCCGGAGTAGCGACCGGCGCCGGAAGGGCGGCCGGAACAGGAACGGGAACAGGAGCGGCGAGTTGCGGCTGCTCTGCCGCTGCCTGGCCTCCCGAGCGCTGGAGTTCGTTGATGCGCGACTCGCCGGCGATCAGCCGCTGGCGCAGCTCCTCGTTCTCCTGGCCGAGACGGCGCAGTTCGACGACGACCTCGTCGAGGAAGTCATCGACCTCGTCCTGGTCGTAACCCTCGCGGAACTTGGTCGGCTGGAACCGCTTATTGACTACGTCTTCAGGCGTCAGGGCCATGGTCTCACCTCAGAAAAATCGGGATTGAACTGCGTTATCGACAATCAGCTAACGCTAGCAAACGAACGTGGTCTGATCACTATTCACAGTGCGTTGCGGATCCGCTGGTGTCAAGGGTACCGCCGTCAGGTCCACAGCCGGAATCAGAATTGCTGGAGAACGAGAGTGACATAGATCAGCACCACGATCGCGAGCATCACGATGCTCCACGACAGGTCGAGAGCCATGCCGCCGATGCGGATCGGTTTGACCGTGCGCCGCACGAAATTGATCGGCGGGTCGGTCAGAGTGAAGACGAGCTCCGACAGCGGGAGAAGGATGCCCTTCGGTCGCCATGATCGGGCATACTGCCGAGCGAGATCCAAAATGAAGCGCGCCCACATGATCCAGAAGTAGATCGAGAGCACCCAGTAGGCGATGGCCGCGATGAGGGAGACGGGATTCACGAGGTGGCGCACCCGCCCGGGGTGCCGACCCGACGACGCCGCCGGTCAGGACTGTGCGAAGAACGACGCGTCGACATCCGATTCGGCCTCCGCCTGGTCGCCACTGACGGCGACATGGGCCGGAGACAGCAGGAAGACCTTGTTGGTAACTCTTTCGATCTTCCCATAGAGACCCTGGGAGAGACCACTGGCGAAGTCGATGAGGCGGCGCGCTTCCGGCTCACTCATCTGCGAGAGGTTGATGATCACGGGGATGCCATCGCGAAAGCTCTCGGCGATGACCTGGGCGTCTTTGTACGCGCGGGGATGCACGGTGAGGATTTCATTCATATCGGCTGGTGCAGCATTCCTCTGCTGGTTCGGCACGCGACGCAGTGGGGTCACGGGCGCACGGGTGGCGGTCGACTGCTGGTTGTGCCCCTGCTGGTTGTGCCCCTGCTGGACGTGCGATTGCTGGGGGTGCGCCGGGGCGGCGTGAGCCTGAGCAGAGTGGCGTTCGGCCGGGGCCGCCTGCGCAACCGGCGCCGACTCCTGGTAGTCGAATTCCTCATCGGCAAGGCCAAGGTAGACCATGGTCTTGCGTAGTGGGTTTGCCATTTCGTGCCTCCTGGTGATGGACCAACTTGACACAGATTAACCGCCGGTCGGCCTGTTTCCCGTGATTGCCGAACCAATCCGCAGGTGTGTCGCGCCCTCGAGGATCGCCTCGCGGTAATCCCCCGACATTCCCGCCGAGATGAAGGTCGCCTCCGGCGCGAGTGACCGCACACGGAGGGAGGCCTCGCGCACCCGTTCGAACGCGGCTCGAGGGTCTTCGTCGACCGGAGCCACCGCCATCACGCCGAGAAGCCGGAGCCCGGCTGTGCCGAGCACCCGCTGGACGACGCGCTCGATGTCCGGCTCGGCCACTCCCCCGCGCCCGGGGTCGTCGGTCAGATTGAGCTGCACGAAACTGTCGATCAGGGCATCGTCCGAGGCGAGGGCGTCGATGACGGAATCCCGGTCGAGGGAGTGGATGGCGGTGGCATAGGCCCGGACCTGCTTCGCCTTCTTGCTCTGCAACTGGCCGATGAAATGCCATCGGACAGGGATGTCAAGCCCCAGCGCGGCGAGTTCGGCCGCCTTCGCCTGCGCCTCCTGGTGGCGGTTCTCACCGAAGTCGGCCACCCCGAGGTCCATCAGCTGCCGCACCAGACTCAGCGGATGGAACTTCGTGACGACGATGGTGGTGATACCCGCCGGATCGCGGCCTGCCTCTGCTGCGGCATCCGCTATCCCGGATCTCACCGCAGCAAGTCGTTCGGCAAGTGGCACGGCACCCGGCCGGCCGGCATCGCTCGGCATGCCCGGCTACTTCAGGAAGTCGGGGATGTCCAGGTCGTCGTCTTCGTCCTCGAAGACCGGATCGTGCTGGGCGGCCGGCTGCGCGGGCTCCGGTGCCCACTTGGACGGCTCTGCCTCGGACTCCGCGGTTCCACCCGTCAACGCGCCACCGGTCGCGGCCGCAGCGGCCACCCCGGCACCGACGGGAACAGCCGAATCGACGAAGTTCGTACGACGGTCGGCCTTCTTGACCACCGGCTCCCCACCGTCCAATCCGGCGGCGATCACGGTGACGCGCACCTCGTCACCGAGGGTGTCGTCGATGACGGCACCGAAGATGATGTTTGCCTCGGGGTGCACGGCTTCCTGCACGAGACGCGCCGCATCGTTGATCTCGAAGATGCCGAGGTTCGACCCGCCCTGGATCGAGAGGAGCACTCCGTGCGCCCCGTCGATCGACGCCTCGAGCAGCGGGCTTGCGACGGCGAGTTCTGCCGCCTTGATCGCCCGGTCGGCGCCGCGGCTGGACCCGATTCCCATGAGAGCGGAGCCGGCACCCTGCATGACCGACTTGACGTCGGCGAAGTCGAGGTTGATGAGACCGGGGGTCGTGATGAGGTCGGTGATGCCCTGCACGCCGGCGAGGAGCACCTGGTCGGCGGTCGCGAATGCCTCGAGGAAGCTGATGCCCCGGTCGCTGATCTCGAGCAGCCTGTCGTTCGGCACGACGATGAGGGTGTCGACCTCGCTCTTCAGCGCGGAGATGCCGACATCGGCCTGGGCTGCACGGCGCTTGCCCTCGAAACCGAACGGGCGCGTGACGACACCGATGGTGAGGGCACCGATCGACTTGGCGATGCGGGCGACGACCGGCGCGCCTCCGGTTCCGGTTCCGCCGCCCTCTCCGGCGGTGACGAAGACCATGTCCGCGCCGGCGAGTGCCTCTTCGATCTCCTCGGCGTGGTCTTCTGCCGCGCGGCGCCCGACCTCCGGGTCTGCACCGGCGCCGAGCCCGCGGGTGATCTCGCGACCGACGTCGAGCTTGACATCGGCATCGCTCATCAGGAGCGCCTGGGCGTCGGTGTTGATGGCGATGAATTCGACTCCGCGAAGTCCGAGTTCGATCATCCGGTTGACAGCGTTGACGCCGCCGCCGCCTATGCCGACGACCTTGATCACGGCTAGGTAGTTCTGGTTCGATGTCACTTTCGGCCTCCGCTTAGAACTTTCAACCTCTACTTGAAGATTAAAGTTATGCTCAGTATAGGTTTGCTGGTTCGAAAGTAAGCGTGAGCGGTCGATAGACGCGCGAGGCGGTCCAGCGTGTCGCAAAGTGCGGTGATCAGCCCGGGCCGATCACCGGGGTCGTCGGGGCCGACACGTTGAAGGTCACGGGGGTCGTGCCGCCCTGGGCTTTGATCAGGTCGGCGAGCACCCGCGCCTTCAGCGCAGACTGCTCATTGCTCCCCCACACGACCTTCTGCCCACCGACGAGGGTCAGGGTGACGTCGTCTTTCGTCGCGGCGGTGATGCTGTCGACCGTGGTCGCGAGCGTCGGAGGGAGGGCCAGGATGACATCGACGGAAGCGGAGAATGCGGCACTCGTCGTGATCGCGGCCCCGGAGGTCACGAGCGGTATCCCCTTCGGACGGTCCGTCGACTCCTGGATGACCACCCCGGCCGGGTCGACGATCGAGAAGCCGGTGGCGGTCTGGATGGCCGCGATCGGCGCCCTCTCGGTGATTCGGATGACGAGTGTATCGGGCGGCACCGACTCCGTGACGTAACTGCGGATGAGCGGGAACTTCGACAGCGCGGCGCGGATCTTCCCGAAATCGACGAGCGCGAGCGGCGTACCCATCTGCCCGTCGAGGGCAGTGAGGAGCTGAGTCTTGTCGACGCGCGCGGTGCCGGTGACACTGATGTTCTTAAGAGAGAGCAGCGGCGAGTAGATCGATGCGGTGACGAAACCGCCGAGGAGCAGGATGCAGGAGAGCACGACGAGCCAGGTCACCCTCCTCCGCCGGGAGCGGCGGGTGAAGCGTCTGACCTCGCCACGTTCGTAGCGCCGCCGCGCGGCCGCTGCCCTCCGCACCTCGCGACGAAGGCTGGCGGTGTCGGGGCGTTCCGGATTCTCGGGTCTGGCCTCCTTCGCGGGCCTCGCCGACTTATCGGGCCTCGGCTCCTTCGCGGGCTTCGCCTGCTTCGGGGCTCGGGTCGTTGCGACCGGCGTTTCGGCCGGCAAGGGCGGTGCTCCGCTGCGGGTGCGCTGCGCGCCCGTTCTCGCCGCTGTCGCCTCGCCGGGCGGCTCGGTGCCGGACGACCGGTCGAATCCCTCGGGCCGCTTCATCGCGCGGACTCGAGTCGTGCCGACAGCGCCGCAAGCAGCTGCGGGATGATCAGGGAGATATCCCCTCCGCCCATCGGGATCAGGATGTCGCCGGGCCGCGCGATCGAGGCCGCATGCTCCGCGGCGTCCTGCCAGTCGTCGAAATAGTCGACCATCGAGGCATCCGCGAACCGATCGGCGATCAGCCGGCCCGTGACCCCTGGCATCGGCTCCTGTCGCGCGCCGTAGATCGGCACGATGACCGTGTGCTCCGCGAGGGTCTCGAAGACCCGGGCGAACTGGTCGGCCATGTCTTCGGTCCTCGTGTAGAGGTGGGGCTGGAAGACCGGGATGAGGCGCCCGCCGCCGACCACGCCTCGAGCTCCGGACAGGGCCGCGGCGATCTCGGTCGGGTGGTGGGCGAAGTCGTCGTAGACGCTCACTCCGCCGACCTCGCCGCGCAGCTCGAAGCGACGCTCGGTTCCGCCGAACAGCGCGATCGCGTCGAGGGCGGCCATCGGCTCGTAGCCGAGTGCGACGAGCACGCCGAAGGCACCGGCAGCATTGACGGCGTTGTGGAGCCCGGCGACCCGGAGCGTCGCTCCGTAGTCGACCCCCCGGTAGGCGAGAGAGAACGAGACCGTCGCCCCGGACTCCACCGAGTGCAGTCGGACATCCGCGCCGTCATGCTGCCCGAAGGTGGTGACGGCGCGCTCACCGAGACGTGCCGTCACGGCGACGGCCCTTGCGTCATCGCTCGAGATGACGACACGCTCGCTCGCCTTCGAGGCGAAGGTCACGAAGGCCTCCTCGAAGGCTTCCTCCGAGCCGAAATGGTCGAGATGGTCGGGGTCGACGTTGGTCACCAGCGCGATCGCGGTGTCGTAGAGCAGGAAAGATCCGTCGGACTCGTCGGCCTCGACGATGAAGATCTCCCCGTCGCCCGGGGCGGCGCTGACTCCGAGGGAGCGGATGACCCCGCCATTGACGAAGCTCGGTGCGGCGCCGAGCGCGAGAAGAGCCGTCACGATCATCGCGGTCGACGTCGTCTTGCCGTGTGCCCCGGCGACCGCGACGAGACGGTGACCACGGGTGAGCCAGGCGAGAGCCTGTGCGCGATGGACGATCGGTATGCCGCGCTGCCGCGCCGCGACGTATTCCGGGTTGTCTTCGGCGATCGCCCCGGTGACGACGAGCGTGTCTGCCGTGCCGATGTTCACCGAGTCGTGCCCGATCACGACCGTGACACCTCGCGCCCGCAGCGCTTCGACGGTCTCCGTCGCGCGGATGTCGGATCCCGTCACGGTGATCCCGGCCGACACGAAGAGGTGGGCGATGCCGCTCATCCCCGCGCCGCCGATGCCGACGAAGTGCACGGCGCCGAGGTTTTCGGGGATGGGTTCTGAGTAGTCCGACTTGATCATCGCAGCTAATGTACCGGGCGGATCGTCGTGGCTTCTGCGCGCGCGCCGGAGATGAGGGCCAGCATCCGGTTCGTACCGTCGAGCACCCCGACGGTCTTCGCGCGCGCGGCCATGTCTGCGACCAGCGCGCGATCTTCGAGGAGCGGCACGAGCTGATCGGTGACCCAGCCCGGGGTGAATTCCGCGTTGCCGACGATCAGGGCACCGCCCGCAGCGGACTGTTCCCTCGCGTTCTTGCGCTGTTCGCCGTTGCCGATCGGGAGGGGCACATAGGCGGCGGCGACACCCAGAGCGCTGAACTCACTCACCGTCGCGGCACCGGAGCGCGCGATCGCGAAATCCGCCGCGGCTATCGCGAGATCCATCCGATCGCAGTACTGCATGATCGTGTACCCGGCGAGCTCGGAGTCGAGTCGCTTCCAGCGTGATCCAGCGATATGGAGCACCTGCCAGCCGGCCCCGAGGATGGATGCCGCGGCGGCCCACACCGTCTGGTTGATGCTCAGCGCCCCCTGCGAGCCCCCGGTGACGAGCAGCACCGGCTTCGCCGGATCGAGCCCGAAGAACCGGATGGCGTCGGCGCGGGAGGCGGCACGATCGAGCGCCTCGATCTCGTGCCGCAGCGGCATCCCGACGAAGGTCGAGTGTCGAAGCCGCGTTGCGCGGAACGCCGTGCCGACGTGTGTCGTCAGCTGCGCTCCGAGACGATTGGCGATCCCTGGCCTGGTGTTCGCCTCGTGCACGGCCATCGGGACGTGCTCCCTCCGGGCGGCGAGGTAGGCCGGGCCGGAGACGTAGCCGCCGAAGCCGACGACGACATCGATCTCCCGCTCGCGGATGAGCTGGCGGATGCGGTCGACGCTCTGTCGGAATCTCATCGGGAATCGGAGCGCCGCGAGGTTCGGCCGCCGCGGGAACACCACTCGATCGATCGACAGCAGTTCGTAGCCGCGCTCGGGCACGAGTCGCGCCTCGAGCCCCTCGGCGGTCCCGAGAACCAGGATCGTCGCATCGGGTTCCGTCTCGCGAAGACGGTCGGCGACGGCGAGCAGCGGATTGACGTGGCCGGCGGTGCCGCCCCCCGCGAGGAGGTACCGGGTCACCGGCGCCGTCCGGCCGGCACCGGTTGCTCGAAACCGGTCGGAGCGCGGCGAGCGAACGAGAGCACTATCCCGATTGCGAGCAGGGACGTGATGAGAGCGGTGCCTCCGGATGACATGAGCGGCAGCGGCACACCGAGCACCGGAAGCAGTCCGAGCACCACCGCGATGTTCACGAAGGCCTGGCCGATGATCCAGATGAGCACGGCGCTGGTCGCAACCCGGGCGAACACGTCGGTGCTCGCGCGGATGATGCGTACGAAGGTCACCGCGACGACCACGAAGAGTGCGAGCACGAGCACGGCGCCGACGAGACCGAGCTCCTCGCCGATGATCGCGAAGATGAAGTCGTTGTTCGCCTCCGGAAGCCATGACCACTTCAGGGTGGAGTTGCCGAGGCCGACGCCG
>JANYGT010000204.1 GCA_025362355.1 Lacisediminihabitans sp.
ACGGCGAGGGGCTCGAACACCACCTCAAACGAATTGTCAGTGCTCATCGCTCCTCCGATCCTTCGTCGACCAGTTGCTTTCGCGCCCATCGAGCCTCGCGATCCTGGATTGCCTTCGACGTCGCGAGGAAGCGATCGCCAAGGGTGGCGTGCCCGGACTTTGAGAACTCCCAAGCGGTCTCGGCCGGAGGCGTGTCATGAGAGTTGCCCACGTGGATGCGCTGGAATTCAGCCCTCGTTGCCCGTAGCGCTCCCATCGTCGTGGAGTAGCTCCTTGACTTTGAACTGACGTGCCCGCGATAGCCAAGGGTGTGCAGCCACAACGCCATCTCGGGGCGGTTGGTGTGCTCTGCGAGGTGCGCCACCGCGTGCAGCAACCGCTTGATGTGCTCACTGACGTCGAGGTCGTCGATGAGGTGGGGTGCGAGGCGACTACTCGCGATGCCAAAGTCTGAGACGGACTTTGTAACGTATTTCGCGAGGTATCCGGCCACTCGTCGCGCGCTGCCAGGTCCCGCTGCGTCCTCACTCGCATCAAGCGGTTGGGTATCGACCTGGCTTCCAAACCGGAGGGTTATCAGTTCGCCGCCCGCGCCCGTCACCTCGAGATGGGCGAGTCCGACCGCGGATGTCACGAGGTCTGCAAGCCGCTGGGCGTCCATGTTGCAGCGCGGAGGCAACGGGCCTGGACCAGATGATCGATCGTCATCGTCAAGGCGCACGACGCAATGGAAGTGAGGAACTCCGCGCCGTTGCATCTCGACGATTTTCACAAAAGAAACGCGCGCCCGCTCGATGCCTCGATGATCGGATTCGCGCCGAACGAGCCGACGAAGTGTGATGGTGAATCGCGCCCACAACTCGGGGGCATGCCACGTGAAGAGTGACTGCGTGACGTAGTCGTAGCAGTCCGGGCACAACGGCTGACCAAGCGACGGATCCGACAGCGCGTGAGATAGTGTGCAGTTCCTGGGTAGTCCATGACCACACGTGCCGGTTGAGCCTCCTCGGCAGGCTGATCGAGAGCCGTCCTTAGCCGCCGTATGAACAGCTCCGAAGCCGGGCGCCGTTATAGTGCAGAAGACGGCTGGATGATCCGCCACTGTCGCAGGAACGTCATGCCCACCGTCGAGGCCGGCATGCACGAGCTGCCAAGTGTCACCGGCGTAAAGGTCAGAGCACGAAGGGCAGACGGCGGCGCGACGGTTCTTGCATCGCACCAAAATGCTGTTCTTGCCGTCGGAGGCGACCAAGTGAATCGGCGCGGAGCAGAAGCCAGCGGAACCGACCCGGGACCACCACGCCTCATATGTCGACGACCCGGCTCGGCGGATCACTTGTTCGATCAGTTCCCGCCGCTGGAGCTCCTCAAAGTCTTTGTGTGGCCGCATCACTACACCTCCTCGATCTTGTCCGGCGCTGATGCTCCAAGGGGCGCTCGAGCTGCGTACTCCTGAGATAGGAGGTCGATGTCCGAATCGCTGACGTAGAACGACCGCACGCGAACTATGTCTGCCGACCCGTCCTCGGCGACATATCCCACTCCGGGCTGCGTGTCGCTAATGAGATCGCACAACGCACCGCGCTCTCGAGCGCCCGCACCCAGAGCCATGCCCGCTTGACTTGGTTCGGACATCCGAAGCCCAATGCGAGTCGGGAAGAGTTGCCGCAGGGTAATCACGTCCTTGCTGGGATCCTGAACGCAGGCGACAACGCTGACGCCGACGGCGCGACCTTGAGACAGGATGACACCCAGAACTTGTTCGGTCTCGGCACGAAGCTTTCGGTCGGTCTGATAGGCGGTGAGCGAGGCCAGCTCGTCGATGACAATGACAATCAGTGGGTCGCTCAGTGTCGGCGCGTGCTGGCGGCTGATGCCCCGCATGCGGCCGGCGCGCTCCGCGAGAATTTTCGCGGCATCCCGCAGCAGCGTGAGCGATTGCTCGCCTGCGTCGTAGCTGAAGTGAGCGAATAGCGTCGAACCGCGACCTAACTCCATCCCGCCCTTTGGATCTATCACCCACAGTTCAACCAACCCATCGCGCACTGCGGGCGCAACACCCGCGACGATCGACCAGACGACACTGCCCTTTCCGGAACCCGTCGCGCCAGCAATGAGAACGTGATGCCCTTCGACCCCGACGTACCAGGGCTGAGCCAATTCCGTGGTTCCCACCGGAACGCGAGTGAGGTCGACCGACTCGACCGGAGATGGGACGGGCATCACCACACCAAGAGTGTCCGAGTGGATAACCATCAGATCGACGACTGCCGGCCGAGACGATCGCACCTGCACCGATCGCGCCCCGAATGTCTGGGCGAACGCGTCTGCATTCCGGCTCCAGTCGTCGATGGTCTGGCCAGCAAGCATGCGAATTGTGAGCCGATCAAACGAGAAACCAATCACGGGACGAGCCAACGGGGGCACCAGAACAGCACCGTTCAGCGTGCGGGTCAGCCCGTGAAGAACACACACATTTGTCCATCGCGCGCGGTAGACCTTCCAACTGCGGCGACGCTTCCAGATTCGCCCT
>JANYGT010000047.1 GCA_025362355.1 Lacisediminihabitans sp.
TTCAGACTGACATCGCGCTGAAGCTGCTCGACAGTCAGGTGCTGAGCCCCACACCGCCGATCGATGCGTCGACCACGGAATTCCGACTCGCGGAACTCGATCGACTGCTCGCGGCTGGCACGATCTCGGCAGCCGAGCGCACCGCCGCTCGCGCCGCCATTCTCGCTGGTCACTGAGTTTCGTCGGCGAATCAGTCAGGACCCAGTCTCCTCGCAGGCCGCAGGCTCTTGTCCAGGCCGGTCGGCTGCATCGGCCTCGCGATGTCGTGCAGCTTGACGAGCCGCAGTGTTCACGGCAACGTGCCAGGTCTCGTTCAATCACCGGCGAGTCGGAGCTACGAGCCGATCTCCTGGTACGCCGCGAAGAGCAGACTCTCATCCGGTCCGGTCAGCACCGTCGGCCGCGCGACGTCGTCGAGCACGATGAATCGCAGCAGAGCCCCCCGCGCCTTCTTGTCGCGCTTCATCACCGAGAGCAGGGTCGGCCACCGCCCGGCCGGATAGCTGATCGGAAGCTGGAGTGAGGTGAGGATGCTGCGATGCCGATCCACGACGTCGTCGGAGAGTCGCCCGGTGAGACGCCCGAGCTCCGCCGCGTAGACCATCCCGATCGCGACCGCCGCGCCGTGCCGCCACTGGAATCGCTCGGCGTACTCGACCGCGTGCCCGAGGGTGTGGCCGTAGTTGAGGATCTCGCGCAGGCCGTTCTCCTTGAAGTCCTCGCCGACGACACGGGCCTTCAGCGCGATCGACAGCTCGACGAGCCGGCGGAACTCCGCGCTGTGCGGGTCGGTCGCGACATCCACGTCCCTTTCGATGATGTCGAGGATCTCGGGTTCGGCGATGAAGCCTGCCTTCACGACCTCGGCGAATCCGGCGAGGATCTCGTTCTGGCTGAGGCCGTCGAGGGTGTCGAGGTCGACGAGCACGGCGGACGGAGCGTAAAAGGCTCCGACGAGGTTCTTGCCCTCGTTGGTGTTGATGCCGGTCTTGCCCCCGATCGATGCGTCGACCATGCCGAGCAGTGTCGTCGGAACCTGTATGAGTGCGATCCCGCGCAGCCAGGTCGCCGCGACGAAGCCGGCGAGGTCGGTGACGGATCCGCCGCCGAAACCGATGACGACGTCGGATCGGGTGAAGTCGGACTGCCCCATGACCTGCCAGCAGAAGGCGGCGACCTCGATGCGCTTGCCGGTCTCGGCATCCGGGATCTCCGCGAGCAGGACCTCGTAACGATCGCTCAGCGAGACTCGGAGCCGCTCGGCCCGAGCACCGAGCGTCGCCGGGTGCACGATGAGCACCTTCGCGGCGCCCGGACCGATCAGCTCGGGAAGGTCACCGAGGATGTCGCGTCCGATTCGGATGTCGTAGCCGGGCTCGCCGGTGACGGTGACGGTGGTCGTGCTCATGGTGCTTCCTCCGTGACGATCGTGCTGGTGGGCGCGGGTCGCGCGTGCTCGGCGACCCAGTCCGCGATATCGGCCGCGATGTGATCGATCGGTCTCGACGAGGTGTCCCAGGTCGCGGTCGCCAGCCGCTCGTAAAGCTCGCGGCGGCTGTCGACGAGAGCCGCCCAGGCATCCATGTCGCGCGCGAGCGGCCGTTTGCTTCCGCCGATCCGCGACGCGACGGCCTCGGCGCTGACCGTGATCAGGGCGACGTGACGGGAGGCCAGCTGTGACTGTGTCTCGGCGCTGAGAACCGCGCCCCCACCGAGGGAGACCACCGCCTCCTCCTCGAGTGCCTCGGCGACGATGGCCCTTTCGATGCGGCGGAACTCGGGCTCACCGAGGGATGTGAAGATCTCCGGGATGGGGCCGTGCTGCGCGACGATCAGTCGGTCGGTGTCGATGAACGGTGCTCCGAGGATGCGCGCGACCCGTTTCCCGAGGCGCGTCTTTCCTGCTCCGGGCGGACCGATGAACACGACGAGCGGCCGTTTCGTCTCCGAACTGCCCGTCACAGCGCGAGAGTCGGGTCGGAAGAGGACTCGGTGCGAAGGTTGCCCGGGATCGCAGCGAGGTAGGCGTCGAGATTGCGTTTCGTCTCGACGAGGGAATCTCCCCCGAACTTCTCCAGGATCGAATCCGCGAGCACGAGGGCGACCATCGCTTCGGCGATGACCCCGGCGGCCGGGACCGCGCAGACGTCGGACCGCTGGTGGTGGGCTTCCGCCGCATCGTTCGTTGCGATGTCGACTGTTCGAAGCGCATGGGGCACCGTCGAGATCGGCTTCATCGCCGCCCGCACGCGCAGCACGGTGCCGGTGCTCATGCCACCTTCCGTACCGCCGGCCCGATCTGACGATCGGGTGATTCCCGCGGCGGTCTGGAACAGCTCGTCGTGAGCCTCCGACCCGCGACGTTCGGCTGTGCGGAATCCATCCCCGATCTCGACACCCTTGATGGCCTGGATGCCCATGATCGCGCCGGCGAGACGGGAATCGAGACGTCGATCCCAGTGCGTGTACGACCCGAGGCCGGGGGGCAGGTCGTAGGCGAGCACTTCGACGACTCCGCCGAGCGTGTCTCCGTCGCTCTGGGCGGCATCCACTTCGGCGACCATCGCCGCGGACGTCTCCGGGTCGAAACAGCGAAGCGGATCGGCGTCGAGGGCGTCGACGTCGGAGGGATGGGGAAGCGGGGATCCTTCGGCCACGCGAACGGATCCGACGGAGAGCGTGTGGGCGACGAGCCGGATGCCGAGCCCGCCGAGGAAGGACCGGGCGACGGCTCCGAGGGCGACGCGGGCAGCCGTCTCGCGGGCACTCGCGCGCTCGAGAACGTTGCGCGACTCGTCGAACCCGTATTTCTGCATCCCGACGAGGTCGGCGTGCCCGGGACGTGGCCGCGTGAGTGCGGCCCCGCGACCCTTCGGCAGCGTCTCGAGGACGACTTCTTCGGCGCTCATGACCTCGACCCAGCGTGGCCATTCCGTGTTGCCGACGCGCAGGGCGACCGGGCTTCCCATGGTGAGGCCGAAGCGAACTCCCCCGCTGATCGACAGCTCGTCCTGTTCGAACTTCTGCCGCGCGCCACGGCCGTAGCCGAGTGTTCTACGGTACAGATCGGCCTGGATGAGGGCGGCGGAGACGGGCACTCCTGCCGGCATCCCCTCGAGGATCGCAACCAATTCCGGTCCGTGGGACTCCCCCGCGGTCAACCAGCGCAGCATGGGGCGATCTCGAAGAAGGCTGGTTCGTGCATAGCTAGAATCCTCCCACAGCGAAGCGAGGGGGCCCGTCGACGAACGACTCGACCCGGCGCATCAGAGGGGCGCGAGACCGACAGCGTGCCGCATCGCGGAGAAGACCGCGTCTTCGTCCGGCAGTGCGGCATCCGGCGATCCCCCGACGAAGATCCTTACCTGGGCGAGTGCCTGGTGAGCAAGCATCTCGAGTCCGGGGACGACGACCCCGCCGCCGGCGAGCCAGACCGCCGCAAGAGGGGTGGGCCAGGGTTCGTAGGCCACATCGAGCAGCACGCGGCCGGTGGGATCCCCCGCCGAGACCGCCACTTCGGCCCCATTCGGGAGGGTGCTGATGACGACCTCGACATCCGCGCGGGAGTCGACTCCGCCGAGCGTCTCGATCGACAGTTCGATATCGAGCTGCTCCGCGATGGCGATCAGCTGGCCGAGCTTCTCCGGGGCCCGCACCGCGATCGCGACGCGCTCGACACCGAGTCGGTCGAGAGCGATGAGCACGGATGCCGCTGTCGCCCCGCCGCCGAGGATCCTGGCCGTCGCGACCTCCGTGACACCAGCACCGCGGAGGGCCTCGATGACGCCGCGGACATCCGTATTGAATCCGCGGAGCGTGGCTCGCCCACCCTGCCGGTCGAGCAGCACGGTGTTCGCAGCACCCGAGAGCATCACGTGGTCGTCGACACCGGCGAGCAGAGGCAGCGCCTCCCGCTTGAGCGGCATCGTCAGTGAGAGCCCCCGCCACTCGTCCCCGAGTTCATCGATGAACTGGCCGAGCGATCCCGATTCGACATCTGCGGTGCCGTAGCTCCATGGCAGTCCGAGTGCCGCATACGCCGCCGTGTGGAGGGCCGGGGACTTCGAGTGCGCGATCGGATGACCGAGCACCGCGAGCCGGCGAACCTCAGTTGCAGCCACCGGGGTTGGCCTTCAGCCATGCGCCGAGCTGGGCGTTCGCGGCATTCTGTTCCGCGAGGGTCGTCGAGAAGACCGTCTCACGCGTCGAGCAGTTCACCACGACGAAGTAGATCCACGGTCCCGGTGCCGGCTGGAGGGTGGCTTTGATCGCGGCATCGCCGGGATTGGAGATCGGACCGATCGGCGGCCCGGGGTTGGCGTAGGTGTTGTATTTGTTGCTCTTGTCCGCTCGCTGCGCCGCCGTGGTCGAAATCGACGAGGTTCCCGCGCCGTAGCTGACGGTCGCATCGGACTGGAGGTTCATCTTCTTGGCGATTCGGTTGTCCCACACTCGCGCCACTTTGAGGAAGTCGGCGTCGCTTCCGCCTTCCTTCTGCGTGAGGGCTGCGAGGGTCAGCACCCTATGACGATCGGCGACGGCCACACCGTCCGCGTCGAGGTGTCGGAACATCGTCGAGACGAAGGTCTGGAAGATCTGGTGCGCTGTCTGTCCCGGATTGATCGAATAGGTGGCCGGGAAGAGATAGCCCTCGAGGCTCGGAGCCTCGGCGGGAAGCCCGTAGGAGGTGTAGTCGGCCGCGGCGGCCTTCAGCTGGGCTTCGGTCACTCCGGTGCTCTGGCTGACCTTCGCAAGTCGGGCGATGACGCTCTTCAGGGTGACCCCCTCCGGAAGCACGATCCGGGTGTAGACGTGGTTCTTCGGATCCTCGAGGGCAGTGAGAGCCGACTTCGCGCTCATGCGGGACTTCAGCTGGTAACTCCCCGGGTGGAACGCGACGGGCGGAGTCTGCTTGATCAGCAGCGCGTAGAAGACCCGCGAGGTCTTCACGACGCCACTCGCCTGAAGGGTCTTCGCGACGTCGGCACCGATCTGTCCGTCTTTGATGGTGATGACGACCTTGCCGGTTCCGCCGCCGGTGTAGTCGACCGTGTCGTGGATACCGAGCACACTGCGGATCTGCGGCCCGTAGTGGGTGTAGACGACGGTGGCACCGACGCCCACGATAACGACGAAGATGAGAAGAATCCAGACGAAAGTGAAGCGACGTCTCGGCTTCCGGGTTCCGCCGGAGTTCCCGGCACCACCCCGACGTCCTCGCTCTCGCGGTCGCGGTCGCTCATCATCGCGCAGTTGGCGGCGGCTGACCGGCTCGGCCTCGGGAGCCACTTCGCCGACGGGTTCGGCTCGATACTCCCGGCTCGCCTCTGCAGGGGCCACGGGTGGCGGTGTATTCGCTCGGGAGGACGAGAAGATATCGTCCCAGCTCGGCTGATCTGCCACGGCGTTATGGTCCTTCGTCCGGGTCGACGACCACTCCCGGTGGTGTTCCACCGGAGCGCTCGAAGTCGAGGGCATGCTGCAAAATTATAACCGCCGCCACCTGGTCGATGACCGCGCGGGAGTTTTTGGCGTTTCTCCCGGATGCCCGGAGCGCCTGCTGCGCCGAAACGGTACTCAGGCGTTCGTCGACCAGCCGGACGGGAATCTCGACAGCGCGGGCGAGGAGACCGGCGAATCCGCGCGCATCCGCGGTCGATGCGGTATCCGTGCCGGCAAGGGAAATGGGTAACCCGACCACGATCTCGATGGCGTCGGAGTCCCGTGTCTCGGCAATGATCCGCGCGATGTCGCCCGCCCCACGCTGAACCGTCATCACCGGCGTGGCGAGCACGGCGTGAGGGTCGCTTCTGGCCAGCCCGATACGGACCTTCCCCACGTCGACCCCGACGCGCACTCCCGGCCGCAACCGATTACCTTGGAAGCGCCGCGCTGATCGCTTCGAGCGCCGCCGGGATGGCATCGACCTTGGAGCCCCCGCCCTGAGCGAGATCGTCTTTGCCGCCGCCGCCGCCACCGAGGATGCCCGCGGCGGTCTTCGCGTACGCTCCGGCGCGCGCGCCGAGTTTTCGCGCCTCGTCGTTGGTCGCGACGATGACGGCTGGTTTTCCGCCGACCTCCGCGGCGAGGGCGACGACCGCAGCATCCGTTCCGAGGCGTCCGCGAACGGTGGTGACGAGCATCCGGAGGTCGTCGGCCGAGCCGAGCACGCCGACGTTCTGCACGAGTGCGGTCACGGCGCCCGCGCGCGTTGCTGCGTCGACGAGGGCCGGCACCCGCTCGACGAGGGCGGCCGACTCGAATTCGGCGATGCGCTTCTCGGCCGCTTTGAGGCTCGCGACGAGGTCGGCGATACGGGCGGGGAGGTTCTCCCGGGGGGTCTTGAGGCTGGACGTCAGCTCGGACACGATGGCCCGTTCCGCGGCGAGATCCTTGAATGCGTCGAGGCCGACGAGAGATTCGACACGGCGATTGGACGATCCGATGGATGCCTCGCTCACCAGGTTGATCAGGCCGACCTCGGCGCTGCGCCCGACGTGCGTACCGGCGCAGAGTTCGAGCGACCAGGGGCTGCCGATCTGCACGACACGCACCGAGTCGCCGTACTTCTCGCCGAACAGCGCCATGGCGCCGAGGGCGCGTGCCTCGTCGAGTGGCAGGATGCGGGTGGTCACCTCGAGATTGTCGCGGATCGCGTTGTTCGCGATGTCCTCGATCTCGCTCCGGGTCTCCCCGGAGAGCGGGGTGCTCCAGTTGAAGTCGAGGCGCATGTACCCGGCGCGGTTGTAAGAGCCGGCCTGGTGGGCCTCCGGGCCGAGCACCTGGCGCAGTGCCGCGTGGATGAGGTGGGTCGCCGAGTGCGCCTGCGTCGCGCCGCGCCGCCACTCGTGGTCGACGACGCTGGTGGCGGCATCCCCCACTCCGACCTCCCCGCTCCGCACCTGCACGCGGTGGCTCACGAGCCCCTTGACCGGTCGCTGGACGTCGAGGATCTCGAGGTCGAAACCGTTGCCGACGATGCTGCCGGAGTCGGCCTCCTGACCGCCGGATTCGGGGTAGAGGGAGGTCTCGGCGAGGATCACCTCGACGATGTCGCCGACGACGGCTCGATCGACGGACGCGCCATCCTTGATGAGTCCGAGCACGGAGGTGTCGGTTTCGAGGTAGTCGTAGCCGGTGAAGATCGTCTCGCCCTGCGCGCGGAACGCGCTATAGACCGAGAGATCCGCGAGAAGGGTCTTCTTCGCCTTCGCATCGGCTTTCGCCATGGTGCGTTGCTCGAGCATGAGGGCGTCGAAGGCCGAACGGTCGACGGTCAGGCCCGACTCCTCGGCGATCTCGAGGGTCAGGTCGATGGGGAAGCCGAAGGTGTCGTGCAGCAGGAATGCCGTGTCGCCGGCGAGAGTGCCGGATCCGGCGGTCTTCGTCTTGTCGACCGCGACGTCGAGGATCGTCGTGCCGCTCGCCAGCGTGCGGAGGAACGTCTCCTCCTCCGCGTAGGCGAGGCGGCCGATCCGGTGGAAGTCGGCTTCCACCTCGGGGTACGCGGCCTTCATGGCGTCCCGCGAGGCGGGGAAGAGCTCCCCGAAGGTCGCCTCTTCGACGCCGAGGAGGCGCATCGATCGCACGGTTCGTCGGAGCAGACGGCGCAGGATGTAGCCGCGCCCCTCATTCGACGGTGTGACGCCGTCCGACATGAGCATCAGCCCGGAGCGCACGTGATCGGCGACGACACGCATTCGCACGTCGTCTTCGTGGACGGCGCCGTAGCGGCGCCCGGACAGCTCGGCGGCACGGTCGAGCACCGGACGGATCTGATCGATCTCGTAGATGTTGTCGACACCCTGCTTGAGGAATGCGACCCGCTCGAGCCCCATCCCGGTGTCGATGTTCTGCTTCGGCAGGTCGCCGAGGATCGGGAAGTCGTAGCCGCTGCCCTCGCCACGCAGGTATTGCATGAAGACGAGGTTCCAGATCTCGACGTACCGGTCGTCTCCGGTCGCAGGCCCCCCGTCCGCACCGAACGACGGGCCGCGGTCGAAGAAGATCTCGGAGTCGGGTCCGGCCGGGCCGGGCTGGCCCGTCGACCAGTAGTTCTCGTCCTTGCCGAGGCGCTGGATGCGGTGCTCAGGCAGCCCGGCGATCCGACGCCAGAGGTCGAACGAGACGTCGTCCTCCTCGTACACCGTCACCCAGAGGTCACGCTCGTCGAAACCGTATCCGCCGTCGGCTTCGGATGTCGTCAACAACTCCCAGGCATAGCCGATCGCACCCTCTTTGAAGTAGTCGCCGAACGAGAAGTTGCCGTTCATCTGGAAGAAGGTTCCGTGGCGCGGTGTCTTTCCCACCTCGTCGATGTCGAGGGTCCGGATGCATTTCTGCACACTGGTCGCTCGGGGATACGGTGCCGGGACGAGACCGGTGAGGTAGGGAACAAACGGCACCATCCCGGCGACGGTGAAGAGCAGCGTCGGATCATCGCTGACCAGGGAGGCGGAGGGCACGACGGTGTGTCCGCGCTCGGAGAAATAGTCGAGCCAGCGTTGGCGGATGTCAGCGGTCTGCATGGATTCCAGGGTCGGTCGTCAGTGCGTGTCGGTGGTGAAAACGGGCTAGGCGTCGGCGACGGCGGCGCGCAGTTCGGATTCACGAGATTTGTAGCCGTCGGCCACAGCGCCGGTGAATTCTTTCGCTCGGCTGTCGACATCCTCGAAGAAGCGCTTGCCCTCCGGCGTGTTGTTGATCTGGTGGGCGATCACGAATCCGAGTCCGACGCCGACGACGAGCAGCAGCAGGTTCTTCATGTTCGTTCTCCTTGAGGAACGGTCTCTGTGAGAGACGGTGGTGGCGAGGTCCGGGCCACAGTCGAGTTTAGTCAGCCCGTTTGCGGGACGTTCGGATACCGCTGATGGCGATCCGTACCCCGGCGGTGAAACCGGCGATCTTGATGAGCGGGCCGCCAAGGGTCGCCGCGAACAGGGCGATCAGCGAGGAGACGTTGGCTGTGGCATCCGCGATCCCGCTGGTGATCGTGTCGACACGGGCGAGCTGTGCATTGGCCTCGCGGATGGTCGTCGTCGCCTCGGTGAAGATCGGG
>JANYGT010000036.1 GCA_025362355.1 Lacisediminihabitans sp.
GAGCACGGAGCCGGACATCTCGAGCTCGCCGTCGACGACGCGCACAACCGTGTCGCCGATCGGGCGACCGTTGTAACAGCATCCGCCGGCCGTTTCAGAGGAGCCGTATGTGCGCACGACCGCGATGCCGAGCGAGGCGGCGCGCTCGATCAGGGCAGGGGGCATGGCCTGGCCGCCGACCAGGATCGCCGTGAAGCGGCGCAGGAGTGCGAGCATTTCCGCGGCCCCGCCCTGGTCGTCAGCGTCGACCGCGTCGAGGAGGCGGGCGAGCTGCACCGGCACAAGGGAGGTGTAGCGCAGCGGCGCGGTCAGCCGGGTTGCCGCTGCGAAGAAGGCGGCGGGGTCGAAGTGGCCGGGAGCGAGCACGCACGGTATCGTGCCCGCCGCGAGCGAGCGGGCGAGCACCTGGACGCCCGCGACGTAGTGGACAGGCAGGGCGAGCAGCCACTGGCCCGGTCCGCCGAGCGCCGCACTCGATGCCGCGGCGCTCGCCCGGAGGGCTGCCGCGCCGAGCAGCACCCGCTTGGGCACGCCGGTCGAGCCGCTCGTCTCGATGACGACCGCCGTTCCGTCCGGAACTGTCGCAGGAACGGTCGCGGGCACAGGCGAGACGGATGCCGCAACAGGGACGCGCGCGCCAGGTGCGCCGTTTCGCGCCAGGCGTTCCGGGCGCGTACCGGCGGAACTGGCGCGGGAGACGGCAGGGTCGGGCGCGGGGGAAGGCACGGGCAGCAGGGCGTCCCCGCGCCCGTCGAGGGCGTCGCGAAGCAGGTCGAGCAGGACGAGCGGCCGATCGGCGGGCACGACCCTGAGCATCCGTGTCACGGCGGGACTAGAACTGCCAGTCGTACGGACCCCAGTCGGGATCGCGTTTCTCAAGGAATGCGTCTCGGCCTTCGACGGCCTCGTCGGTGCCGTAGGCGAGCCGCGTCGCCTCGCCCGCGAAGACCTGCTGGCCGACGAGACCGTCGTCGACGGCGTTGAAGGCGAACTTGAGCATGCGGATGGCGGTGGGCGACTTCGTCAGGATCGTGCGGGCCCAGTCGATGGCTTCGTTCTCAAGATCCGCGTGTGGGACGACCGCGTTGATCGCGCCCATCTCGAGGGCGCGCTGGGCCGAGTACTCGCGGGCCAGGAAGAAGACCTCGCGCGCGGCCTTCTGCCCGACCTGGCGGGCGAAGTATGCGCTGCCGTAACCGGCGTCGAAGGAGCCGACGTTTGCATCCGTCTGCTTGAACTTGGCGTGTTCTGCGCTCGCGATGCTGAGGTCGCAGACCACGTGCAGGGAGTGCCCGCCCCCGGCCGCCCAGCCGGGGATGACGGCGATGACGACCTTGGGCATGAAGCGGATCAGTCGTTGGATCTCGAGGATGTGCAGTCGACCGCTGCGGGCCTTGTCGATGCCGCTGGCGGTGTCGCCCTCCGCATACTTGTAGCCGTCACGGCCACGGATGCGCTGATCGCCGCCCGAGCAGAACGCCCAGCCGCCGTCCCTCGGGCTCGGTCCGTTTCCGGTGAGGAGGACGACGCCGATCCGCGGGTTCATCCGGGCGTCTTCGAGGGTGGACTGCAGCTCGTCGACAGTGTGCGGCCGGAACGCGTTACGCACCTCCGGTCGGTTGAACGCGACGCGCGCGATCTGCCCGGTGAGGTCGTGGTGGTACGTCACGTCGGTCAGGGACTCGAAGCCCGGGACGAGTTGCCACTGGCTCGGGTCGAAGATTTCAGACACCTGTTCGATCATGCAGCAAGCCTACGCGGCGCACCCTGTGCGGGCGCCCGGGACTGCTCGGCCGACGCGGGACCGGATGGCCGCGCTCTCACACACCGGGGCCCGGAAAATCAAGCGACACGCCGATAAAAGTGAGAAATACCCCTTTTGTGGTGGCAAAGTCAACCCCCTTGAGCGCCTCATTTTCACCATGTGTACTTGTGATCTGAGTGAGACCCGGAGGTAGTCATGAACGACCTAGACACACAGTCAAAAGCCCGAATCGACCTGCCACTCCACAACGACGTGGCAAACCGAACACAGAGCACCACAGAGTTCCGCACGACCCCAGCAGACACGACCAGAAAACACCGGAATGCCATCGGAACGGCGGTACGACCATGACCGTCACCATGAACACGTCCGCTCCGTCCCGCGAGCAGTTCGATTCGCCAGACTCCTACCGCGCCCCACTCCCCTCGATCAACCCGGCCGGCTCATCCCAGCGTTCGGCCGGCACGTCTCGGACGCGGTCGCTTCCCGTTGCCAGGAGCTCCCAAAACTCCTCTGGGGTGGCCGCGCCGGGAAACCGGCACGCCATTCCGATTACTGCGATGTCGTCGCCCT
>JANYGT010000115.1 GCA_025362355.1 Lacisediminihabitans sp.
GTCGCAGGTCTATGGTTTGGCCATGGATGCTGACGACCCGACCATCACGAATGCCGACCGGTACACGCTGCTCTGGGAGAACGAGTTCGTGCGCGTGCTCGACTATCAGGACGTTCCGGGAATGGAGACGACGCCGCACCGGCATCCGAACAGTGTCATGGTCACGCTCACCCACTTCGATCGCACCCTGTTCACCGAGTCGGCGCAGCGGGATGTCCGGCTCGGCTCGGGTACAGCAGTGTGGCTCCCTGCGCAGGTTCACGCCGGCAGGAATATCGGGACCACTCCGACCCACACCATTCTCATAGAGCTGAAGGGTGACGCGGCCGGCGAACCCGGTGGTGCCGCACTCGGGCCGGTGACCTGAAAGCGGGACTCGCTACCGCATCAGGTCTGCTCGCTCGTGGGATCGACATCCGCAGTCCAGCCTGCTGCGAACTCCCCTCCCTCACAGTGACGAATGTGGGCGGCTGTGCGCAGAGCGCGAGATCGCGACCTCCATGTCACGGGAGTCTGCGAAGCTTGGCCCTGTGATCCTCTCCACACCGACCGACACCCGCGAACGCGCCCTCGGCATCCTCCGTACGCTCGTCGGGAGGGATGACGCCACCTTCCACGACGGACAATACGAAGCAATCGAGACCCTCGTCGACCAGCGCAGCCGCGCGCTCGTCGTGCAGCGCACCGGGTGGGGCAAATCGGCCGTGTATTTCGTCGCGACGCTGCTGCTTCGACGTGAGGGTGCCGGCCCGACGATCCTCGTGTCGCCACTGCTCGCGCTGATGCGAGACCAGATCGCCGCGGCATCCAGAGCCGGTGTGCGCGCCGTCGCCATCAACTCGACGAATGCGCACGAGTGGGGTGACATCCAGCGGATGCTCGCCGCAGACGAGGTAGACGTGCTGCTCGTCTCGCCCGAACGTCTCAACAATCCGACCTTCCGCGAAGAGCAGCTGCCGACGCTCATCGGCCGCATCGGCATGCTCGTCGTCGACGAGGCGCACTGTATCAGCGACTGGGGGCATGACTTCCGTCCCGACTATCGACGGCTGCGCGACCTCATCGCGCAGATGCCGGCCGGCGTTCCGGTGCTCGCGACGACGGCGACCGCCAACGAGCGGGTGGTGGTGGATGTCGCGGAGCAGCTTGGTGGAGAGTCAGTCGTCACCATCCGCGGGCCACTCGCCCGCGCATCGCTACGGCTCGGGGTGCTGCGCTTGCCCGACTCGCGCACGCGGCTCGGATGGCTGCTGAGTCACATCGATGAGCTTCCCGGTAGCGGGATCATCTACGCGCTGACGGTGTCAGCCGCCGAAGACACCGCGCGGCTGCTTCGAGATGCGGGCCACAACGTACGCGCCTATACCGGCCAGACCGACACTCTGGAGCGCGAAGAATCCGAGGGGATGCTGAAGCGCAACGAGGTCAAAGCGCTCGTCGCCACCAGCGCCCTCGGCATGGGATTCGACAAACCCGACCTCGGATTCGTGCTGCATCTCGGCGCGCCATCCTCCCCCGTCGCCTACTACCAGCAGGTCGGACGCGCCGGCCGCGCAACCGACAACGCCGACGTTCTCCTGCTGCCCGGAGTCGAAGACGAGGCCATCTGGCAGTACTTCGCCACCGCCTCCATGCCGAGCGAAGAGCGGGCGACCGCGGTGCTCTCCGCCTTGGAGGCCAACGGGGCAGCTCTGTCGACGCCCGCGCTGGAGTCGCGGGTCGACATCCGCCGAACTCCGCTTGAACTGTTGCTCAAGGTGCTCGATGTCGACGGCGTCGTGCAGCGGGTCAAGGGTGGCTGGATCGCCACCGGCCGGGCGTGGACCTACGATCGCGAACGCTATGACCGCATCTCCGCGGAGCGCGTCTCCGAGCAGCAGCACATGGTGGAATACGAGACGACCAGCGGATGCCGCATGGAATACCTTCAGCGCGCGCTCGACGATGACACCGCCGTGCCCTGCGGTCGCTGCGACAACTGCGCCGGAGCCTGGTACCCGACCGACGTCGTCGCATCGTCCGCCGAGCTGGCCAGCTCCTCGCTCGACCGGGTCGGTGTGCCGCTCGAACCGCGGGCGCAGTGGCCGACCGGTGCCGACCGGCTCGGCGTCTCCGTCAAGGGGAACATCAAGCCCGATGAGCGGATGCTCGAAGGCCGCGCCCTCGCCCGCCTCACCGACCTCGGCTGGGGTAACACCCTTCGTGCGCTGTTCGCACCGTCAGCGCTCGACGCCGCGGCCAGCCCCGCGCTCATCGCCGCGTGCACGCGGGTGCTCGGCGACTGGCCTTGGGCCGATCGCCCGGTCGCGGTCGTCTCGCTGCCGTCGGTGAGGCATCCGCTGCTGGTCGAGTCCATCGCCGCGGGCCTGGGGTCCGCCGGGCGACTCCCCCGACTGGCGTCGCTCGATCTCGCCGAGGGCGCGCCAGTCAGCGAATCCGGCGGCAACAGCGCCTATCGGTTGGGGTCCGTGTGGACCAGATTCTCGGTCGGCACCGAACTGCGCTCACAGCTGGCCGGGCTCGACGGCCCGATACTCCTCGTGGATGACCTCGCCGACAGCCGCTGGACCCTCACGGTCGCCGCGCGGCAGCTGCGCCTTGCGGGAGCGAGCGGGGTGCTGCCCTTCGTGCTGGCGTTGCGCGCGTAGTTCGCGTCAGCGGGCCGTCTGAAGGATCATCCCGTTGCCGTCCGGATCCTCGAACTGCGCGAAGCGACCCCACGGCTCGTCGACGGAGAAATGCCTCGCTCGCTCCTGGGTGCCGACCGGGATCGAGAACAGCTGCACCCTGGTGATCATCATGCGGCAATGGTGGCCCAGAGCGCGTTCTCTTGTCGAGCCTTCTCCCCTGCGCGCAGAGGAAGGTTTACCGTTGGAATATGCGACGCCCGATCACTGCCCTGCTCGTCGGAGCCACGATCGTGATGCTCGTCGCCGGCTGCACCCCCGGAAAATCCGCGCCGACGAAATCCCCGGCTGCCAGTGCTTCGCCGAGCCGATCCGCGTCGCCGACGCCCTCGATCACGCCAGCAGGCGGATGCCCCGCCACACCGAACTCGACGATGCCGACCGGGGCGACCGCGGCATCCACCATCGATGTCGACGGTGACGGGCGCACCGACCGGGAGTGGATCGCCTCCGTCGGCGGCGCAACGGAGTTCGGCGTGACGACGGCCTCGGGGGCGACGTTCTCGTACTCCGTGACATCCGCCTCCCCGATCCAGCGCGATGGTTTCGTCGCGAGGCTCACCTCGAGCCGGGTCATCTCGATGCTCACTGACGGACGCCAGGCCTACCTCCACGTGCTCGCGAACTGCGCGTTCGTGCAGCCCGCGAGCAGCGACGGCAAGCCCTACACGTTCGATCTGCAGAACCTGCGCGGCAACGGAACCGGCGTCGGATGCATCGCCGCCGACAACGGCGCGGAGATCGTCGGGTACCAGGCGACCTCCGTCAACGGCGGCACAACGGTGAAGCAGACGATCATCCAACTGGATGCTTCCGGCACCCGCGCCAGCAATGGTGCGGTGTCGACCGTGGCGACCGGGGCCGCGTCGACCTCCGCCATCGCGGTCGCGGCCAACACCGTGTCGTGCGGAAGCGTGAGCGTGGCGAGCGGCGGGGTGACGCTGACACAGTGAGGTCGTCACCATTTCGACGGCCGACGAACGGTACCGCGAGCATGATCCGCTCACCCGCTGATGACATGCGGCGTACACTCGGCGCCGTGAATTCTTCCTCTGCCTCATCCCTCGCCCGTAGCGCGAAAGACAGTCCGGCGCTCTCCATACTCGCCAGGGGCGGCTACGCCGTCAACGGCCTGCTGCACATCCTCATCGGCGGAATCGCAATCGGTGTCGCGGCCGGAGTCGGCGGCGAGGCCGACCAATCCGGAGCTCTCACCGCTCTTGCCAAAGCTCCGGGCGGCGACATACTGCTGTGGGTCATCGTCGTCGGACTTGCGGCCCTCGCTCTCTGGCAGTTTCTCGCAGCCTTCCTCATCCGTGGATCCGACCCGAAGAAACGAGTGACCCACACCGTGAAGGAGCTGGCGAAAGGGCTCGTCTTCCTCGCCATCGCGATCACCGCCTTCACCTTCGCGCGCGGCGGATCGAGCAGCTCCACCGGCAGCTCAACCAGCCTCAGCGCGAAACTGCTCGCAACTCCGGGCGGGGTATTTCTGTTGATCGCGGTCGGGATCGGCATCGGAGCCGTCGGCGTTTATTTCGTGTACAGCGGGATCGTCGAGCGTTTCACGAAAGACATCCGAGTGCCCTCCGGAGACATCGGCCGCTCCGTCGTCACACTCGGACGGGTCGGCTACATCGCGAAAGGACTCGCGATCGCGGTCGTCGGCATCCTCTTCATCGTTGCGGCCGCGACATCCGATTCTTCGAAGGCCACAGGGCTGGATGGCGCCCTCCGGTCGCTGCGCGGCCTCCCGTTCGGAGTGATCATCCTCATCGTGGTCGGAGCCGGGGTCATCGCGTACGGCGTGTACTGCTTCGCGCGGGCGCGGCTGGCGAAGCTGTAGGCCAGATCACCGTCACCTGTCGCCAAAAGCCCACTCGGGCATCATTCCATTCGAGACCATGGTGAAGAGCACCTCGGTCATTCCGTAGCCAGGGTCGATCTTCACCGCCTCATCGAGGTAGCGTCCGGCCGCAGACCCCCTTCCGAGCGACCAGGTCAGCCAGGTCAGCATGCAGAGGAGCGGTGGTCGGTAACGATCCTCGGTTCGAGACACGAGCGTTCGAAGGACCGCGATTCCATTTTCGATGCGACGCGGATCGGGCCGCGGACCAATGCCGAGCATGAGATCCCCGATATCCAGCCCCGATTCTTCGAGCCGCCAGGAATCGTCGGCCGTCACGGACGCGTCGAGCCGGCCGGATTCGAGTTCATCCCACATCTCGTCGCCGACCTGAGCGGTCGTCGCCCACTGCAGCATCACGTGATCCCGCACCGGTGGCGGCTGGAGTGCAAAGACGAGAAGCGCGCCGAGGTCGTCAAGCTGGTCATCGTTCCAGTGGAGCGCGAACTCGGCCAGGAAAGGGACGTCTGTCGCCAGGTCGAGCACCGACGGACAGTCGTGCAGATCTCCGCGCGCGCGAGCCGCGGCGAGGCGGGCATATTCGGCGAGACGTTTACGCATCCGCTCGGCCTTCGCCGGATCTGCCAGAGGAGTGCGCTCATCATCGGGATGGGGCCGCACCCGACCGGGGAGCGAAGCCGAGAGCGGCGAATCGGCGATGTCTGAGAGTGGATGGCCGCCGGCTCGAACGAATGGATCGAGCAGCGAGCCCCACCCGTCAGCCGCGAGGCACAGGGATTCGCGCAGCTCGAACCCCGACTGACGGATGCGCCCGTTCAGGATGGCGAGCAATCCGGCATGCGGGATCGCCTCCCCGCCATCGAACCGGTCGTCGGTGATCACGACCGGTACGATTGCATCCACATTCGGCAGCTTGCAGATCATGCCGATGAGATGTGTCGCGATGCGCTTCTGCACCGTCGCGTTCTCGGACGTCGGCAGATCCACCCGCAGCGCGCCACACGTTCGCTTGCCCCGGAAGGCGATCAGCACGATGCTGTTGCGCGGCGCGAATCCCACAAGGCCCGGCAGCATCGCGAGCAGGTCGTGCGGGCCGGATGCCTTCAGAATCTGGGGAATTGTCATGGTCCAAGTGTCGGGACTCGGATGCTCGCCGCGACGGAATTCCGGCGACCTGTGGAGAGTCGGCGGGCTGTGGAAACTCGGCGAACGCCGCGGGTCTCGACAAGCTCGACCGCCAGCGGCAAGGCGGCCGGAAACCAGTCATAGCTGGAGCTGTGGCCTGAGGGACCCCGTTGCGCGCGGGTCCCTCGCGTTCTTTGTGGGTCCCCCGTCTGGACGCCGAGGGTCTCGACAAGCTCGACCGCCGGGCCCGGACTACGCGGCCGGCGCCGACTCCACCCGGAGCTCCGCGCCGAAGATTGCGACGAGAAGCTGGCTCGTCCAGTCGATGAGGTCGGCATCCGCGAGTGCGATCCCGCCCCGCGCGGGCAGCGGCACCGAGACCGACTTGGTCTGGGCGAAGTAGCGCGCACCCGGGAACATACGCTGCAGCCGCACCTGGATCGAGTCGGCGAGCTCCATCGACGCGACCCGCAGATTGCCGCCGGCCGTGACGACCTCTGACAGGCCCGCTTTCTGCGCCATCCGCCGAAGTCGCGACACCGCGATCAGATTGAGCACCTGCGCCGGCGGTTCGCCGTACCGGTCGGTCAACTCCTCGAGCACGCGATCGATCGAGTCCGCGGATGCCGTCGGCGACGAGGCCGTCGACAGCTTCTGGTAGGCCTCGAGTCGCAGTCGCTCGCTCTCGACGTATTCCTCGGGGACGTGGGCATCCACCGGCAACTCCAGACGCAGCTCGGTCTGCCCCTCGGCCACCTCGCCGCGGAACGTCGACACAGCCTCGCCGATCATGCGCAGATAGAGGTCGAACCCGACGCCTGCGATGTGTCCGGACTGCTCGCCGCCGAGCAGGTTGCCGGCACCGCGGATCTCGAGGTCTTTCAGCGCGACCTGCATTCCGGCGCCGAGCTCGTTGTTCGCGGCGATCGTCGCGAGTCGATCGTGGGCGACCTCACCGAGCGGCTTGTCGGCGTCGTAGAGGAAGTAGGCGTACGCGCGCTCGCGCCCGCGACCCACCCGACCGCGAAGCTGGTGAAGCTGGGAGAGCCCGTACTTGTCGGCCCGGTCGATGATCAGGGTGTTGGCGTTGGCGATATCCAGTCCGGTCTCGATGATGGTCGTACTCACCAGCACGTCGAATTTACGCTCCCAGAAATCGACCATTACCTGCTCGAGCACATGCTCGGGAAGCTGGCCGTGGGCCACAGCGATGCGCGCCTCCGGCACAAGCTCGGCCAGCTGGGAGGCGACCCGGCTGATTGACGAAACCCGGTTATGCACGAAGAAGATCTGGCCCTCACGCAACAACTCGCGGCGGATCGCGGCACCGACCTGCTTGTCGTTGTACGGTCCGACGAAGGTGAGGATGGGATGCCGGTCCTCCGGCGGAGTCGCGAGCGTCGACATCTCGCGGATACCGGTCACCGCCATCTCGAGCGTTCGCGGGATCGGGGTCGCCGACATCGCCAGGATGTCGACATTGGTCTTCAGCTTCTTCAGCTGATCCTTGTGCTCGACACCGAACCGCTGCTCCTCGTCGATGATCACGAGCCCGAGATCTTTCATGACGATGCTCGGGCTGAGGAGGCGGTGCGTGCCGATGACGACATCCACCGTTCCGTCAGCGAGACCGGCGATCGTGTCCTTCGCCTCCTTGTCGCTCTGAAATCGACTGAGCGCGCGGAGATGCACGGGGAAGCCGGCGAAACGCTCGGCGAAGGTCTCCATGTGCTGCTTGACGAGCAGCGTCGTCGGAACCAGCATGACGACCTGCTTGCCATCCTGCACGGCCTTGAACGCGGCACGAACCGCGACCTCCGTCTTGCCGTAGCCGACGTCCCCGGAGATGAGCCGGTCCATCGGGATCGGCCGCTCCATGTCGGCCTTGACCTCGTCGATCGTCGTCAACTGGTCGGGCGTCTCGGCGAACGGGAAGGCATCCTCGAGCTCCTGCTGCCACGGGGTGTCCGGCGGAAACGCGTGACCTTTGGATGCCATCCTCGCGGAATACAACTTCACAAGCTCGACGGCGATGTCGCGCACCGCACGGCGCGCCTTGCCCTTCGCGGCCGACCAGTCGCTTCCGCCCATCTTGCTCAGCGCCGGGGCCTCGCCGCCGACGTAACGGGTCAGCAGGTCGAGCTGGTCGGTCGGGACGTAGAGCTTGTCGCCCGGGTACCCACGCTTCGACGGCGCGTACTCGATGAGCAGGTATTCGCGGCTGTTCTTCACCGGATTGCGACCGCCGGTGCTGACGACGCGCTGCACCAGCTCGACGAACTTGCCGATGCCGTGCGTCTCGTGCACAACGAAATCGCCGGCCTTCAGTTGCAGCGGATCGACGACGTTCTTGCGACGGCTCGCGAGCTTCTTAACCTGGCGCGAGTCGTAGCCGGCGGCGCGCCCGTAGAACTCGCTCTCGCTGATGACGACGAGCTTCAGCTCCGGAAGCTCGAATCCGCTCTCGACGGCCGCCTTCACGAGGTAGGCGACGCCGGACTCGAGCTCGTTCGGAAGTTCTTCGACGACACGTGCGGCCGACCCGTTCTCGCCGAGGGCTTCGGCCGCGCGCTCGATCTGGCCGTGGCCCTTCGCCACGATCGCGACGGTCCAGCCCTCCTTCAGCCGGTCGCCGACGTAGTCGATCGCACCGTCAGCCTGGCCCTGGAACGTCGGGACGGTCCCCGCGTCGATGCGGATGTAGTGGTCGCCGTCACGGAGTTCGGATGTCGCAGACTTCTCGAGCGTCGCGTCGACGGCTCCGGCGAGACCGCTGTCGAACGAACTCAGCGTCCACCACGAACGGCTGCCAGCCGCCTCGCGGAGTCCGTTGATGCTGAGGAATTCGCCGGACTCGAGATCGATCGGCGCCTCGGCCCCGGCGGTCGCCGCATTCCAGGCCGCACTGAGGAACTCGCGGTTCGTCTCGACGAGACTGACGGCGCGACTCGCGACGCGCTCCGGTGCGAGCACGGCGATCGCCGCATCCGCCGGAAGATAGTGGGTGAGCGGCACCAGCCGGTCGACGAGGGCGGGCGCGAGCGACTCCATCCCGTCGACGGGGATGCCCTCGGCGATCTTCGCGAGTAGCTGCGCGAGGCTCGGGAACTCGTGCTGCATCTCGCGGGCGCGCTGCCGAACCTGCGGCGTGAGCAGCAGTTCCCGGCTGGCGAGCAACTCGATTTTCAGCACCGGATCCGGGAGTGACCGCTGATCGGCGACCGAGAATTCGCGGATCTGCTCGATCTCGTCCCCGAAGAACTCGACGCGCCACGGATGCTCGGCGGTCGGAGCGAACACGTCGAGAATTCCCCCGCGCACCGCGAATTCCCCGCGACGCGTCACCATGTCGACGCGGGCATAGGCCAGGTCGACGAGCTGGGTTGCGAGGCTCGCGAGGTTGTAGCCGCGACCGGCGGCGGTGAGCACTATCGACTCGTGGCTGGTCAGATCGTCGGCGAGCGGCTGCAGTGCGGCGCGAACGCTCGCGACGACGATGATGTCGCTCTCCTGTGTGCCGGCGTCGACATCCTGCTGCCAGCGTTTCAGGTCGCGGAGAGCACGGATGCGCTTGCCGACGGTCTCGGCGCTGGGGCTCAGACGTTCGTGCGGAAGCGTCTCCCAGGCGGGGAACTCAATGACCTCGGCGTGCGGCGCGACGCTCGCCAGGGCACCGCGGAGCGACTCGGAATCGCGGCCGGTCGCGACGATGGCGAGGAGCGCCTGGGGGCTGGTCCGGGCGTCGAGCAATCCGGCGAGAAGGGGAGCCCGGAGGCCCTCGACCAGCGAGAAATCGGCACTGCGCTTGGACCAGCGGAGGGCATTATCGAACGTGCGGGCGCGCTGAAGCGCACGGATTAAGCCCTCGAGTATCACTCCATTGATTGTACGCGTCGCCTCCGACACCCGAGTGGCGGGAGCGCGCGACTCATCTGCTGTGCTCGGATGGTCACCGTGAGTACGCCGAAAATGCACCATTTCGGCCGAATTCGGTGCATTTTCGGCGTACTCACGAAATGGCGTCGGCCCGGGATGCCCAGTCACCGCGGTGCAGGCTACCGAGCGGCCCGCGGATACACGTTCCGCGCCCGCTAAGGGCGAACTGCAGGAGTTATGGTCGCGAACCGGTGACGGGGGCTTGCTGGAGCGTGTCGGCGTACTCCTGGCCGGCGACCACCCGACCAGCGCGCACCACGATCCGCGCCCCCGGCTGATCGACGATCGCCTCGCCGATGCTGTCGGCACGCACGAGCACGTAGTCAAGGAAGGGGTCGGGGTCGCGCCCGGAATCCGCGGGTCCGCCCCCGGGATCGGAGGACTGCAGCCCCAGTGACCGCGACGGCGCGGACGTCACGAGCGACAGCGCGCGCTCGAGGCCGTCATCCGTGTTCCAGCCGAACAGGTATCCGGCGAGACAGGCACGTTCGAGCGGGTCGCCCCTGCCGTAGGGCGACCAACTGTCGCGGATGTTGTCCGAAACGACAGCCACGTTCACCCCGGCCGCGAGGAGTGTCGGGACGGGAGGGATCACTCCGAGCTGCGGAAGGCTCGTGTGGATGCCGACCCCGGCCGAGGCCAGCCGATCCGCGCTGGCGGCGAGCGCGGAGGGGGCGAGGTCGGCGAGGCAGAATGCGTGGCTGACGACGACGCGACCGGCGAGCCCGAGTTCTGTGGTGCGGTCGGCGATCGCGGCGAGTGCGACGTCACCCGTCGCTCCGGGCTCGTGCAGATGGATGTCGACCCGCGACCCCGTCTCCGCCGCGAGTCCGAAGACGACATCGAGGTGACCCGGCAGATCCCCGTCGAAGTCCGTCGGATCGAGCCCGCCGACGGTATCGGCACCTGCCGCCATGGCGTCACGAAGCAGGCCGGCGACGGTGTCTTGACGAAGGATGCCGCGCTGGGGGAAGGCGACGACATCCATCGACAGCCGGTCGGTCCACTGCTCGCGAAGGGCGAGCACCTCCTCGAGATGACGAAGCCCTGTCACGTCGGTGATGTCGACGTGCGAGCGAAGCGCGGTCACGCCGCGGGACGACAGCCGCTCGAGCAGGCGTGCGCCCCGAACCGACACGGAATCCGGATGCCCGGCGAGCGTCTGCTCCTCCACACGCACCCGATCGGCGACGGTTCCAGACCCTCGGTGGGGGATCCATCGGGAGCCGAAGAGGGTTTTGTCAAGATGGACATGGGCGTCGACGAGAGGCGGAAGGGCGACCCAACCGGGGGTTTCGCGAAGGGAGGTCACCCTCGACAATGTACCGCGGGTTCAGCGCGTCGCGACTCCCCCGGCGGGCGTCGCATCCGGGCCGGAGGTACGGCCGCAGCGGGTCTGGGTGTCGATGCAGGCGGCGACATCCGCATCCATTCGCGACTGCGTCCATCCACTCATGAAGTCGGCGTGCCCGGTCACCGTCGGCCCCTGCTGCGTCGGGCCGATCGACAGGGTCAGCCCGTTCGCCGACGAGGTCGGGTAGGCGATGTGCATGACGATCTGCGGGATCTGCACCGGATGCGACGTCGGGCAGGCGCCATCGGCATCCGTATAGATCACGTTCTGCTGGCTCTTGCCGTCGAGGCTGTGGCCGTCCCAACAGTTCGGGAACGTGACCACGAGTCGCACATCGGAGCCTGCTGGGCAGTCCCGTGGGGTGTTTCCCCTGGCCGGGATGTTCGCGCCCCTCGCGGCGGTGCAGGTCCAGTCGATGATCTTCGGGTTCTGCGGCGAACCGGCCGCCTCATCACCGGCGATCATGCTGATGCCGGCCGGCATCGTCTTCACCGCAGAGGCGGATGCCGCCGGAGCACGCCAGTAGATCAGCGTCGACTTCGGCGTAAGCGCCGTGCCGTTCTGGTAGAGCACCGGCGTCCAGTACGCGGATGCATCGGCCGTCGTCGAACATGTCGACGACCCTCCCACCAGCTGTTTCGCCGTCGACGACGCCGTCACGGCCGGATTGCCGAAGAAGTCGTGCTGCATCGACGACCCGGTCATACCCGGCATCATGATCGGGTCGTTCGGTTTCGTCGTCGCCAGCATGCAGGTGTCGGTGAAGATTCCGGGATTCGCGCCACCGGACGGAAATCCGGTCGTGTTCACCGAGAGTGCCGGTGCGGCGACGGCTGGTACCGCGGTCACGGGTGAGGCCATCGTCGCGGTGAGCACCGCCGTCGACACGGCGAGAACGACGACCGAGACACCGGCGACGATCGCCTGCGCCGGACGGAAGGTGAATGGCGGCTTCGAGAGGGTCATGCAGCAAGTAAACGCGCCCATCCACGCCTCTGACCGCGCCTTTACGTTGCCCGAACACACCCCTGACGATCGCTTTACACGGCACTGTTTGTGTCACACCATGGAAAAAACACCCGCGCCAGATGCCGCCCCGACCCAGCCGATCGAGACCGGCGCCGACTCGAGCCCGTCGTTCGTTCGGCGGCATCCATTTGGCCTTGGCATCGCCGGCGGCGCCATCGCCGTCGTGCTGATCTCCGGAGTCACCGCCTGGGGAGTGGATGCCGCCCTCGCCTCCTCAGCGCAGCCGACGAGTGCCGCGGCTCCCGCGGCGGTCACCTCGCCCGGTGCCACCGCTCCGAAAGTCACCGCGCCGAAACACTCGCTCGACGGCCGCACCCTGGTGCGAGGAACCATCGCGAGCATCGACGCCTCCTCGTGGTCGATCACGACCCGGTCCGGCACGACGATCACGGTCACCGTCGACGGCTCGACCAGCTATGGAACGAAGAAGGCACCGGCTTCGGCGAAAGACTTCGCGGCGGGAGATCCGGTGCTCGTGGTCGAGCGCGGCGGCGCAGCGGTGCGCGTCGTGGCGCCGCGGGCGGCTGGGGCTGTCACCCCGGCGCCGAGCGCGACGCCGAACAGCTGACCGCGGGCCTCGACGGGCTCGACCACCGAAACCGGGTCGACCACCGAAGCCGGGCATCCCGCGTCGATCCTTCCCGTTCGCCCATTCTGAAAACGCAGGAGATACGCGCTATTTCGAGCAAAAGAGGCATCCTTTGACAGGAACGCCGAGATTCTCCTGCGTTTTCAGTTCCACGACAGCAGAACCACCGGCCAGAACAGCGCGGATGGACGACGCGGCTAGTGCCCGCGGCGGCACGACGCGGCTAGTGCCCGCGGCGGCTCAGCGCACGCCGACCGGCGGCGGGACAGCGCACCCCGAAGCGCGGCGGCTCGGCGCACGCCGAAGGGCGGCGGCTCACGCCGGGTCGGTGTGGAAGCGCAGCTGCGTCGGGGTCAGGCCGTCCCGGGCGAGTTGCTCGACGGCATCCGCTGCGTCCGCAAGGAGACTCGGCAGCACCTGGCGCTCTGTCGACGTGAAGTCGCGCAGCACGAAGTCGGCTGCCGGCTGGCGGCCGGGGGGTCGTCCGATTCCGACGCGGATGCGATAGAAATCCGGCGATCCGATGGCCGAGGCGATGTCACGGATGCCGTTGTGTCCGCCGTGACCACCACCGAGTTTCAGCCGCACACGGTCGAACGGGATGTCGAGTTCGTCGTGAACTACGATCAGCTGCGACGGCTCCAGCTTGTAGAAGCGCATCAGCGACGCGACCGGACCTCCGGACAGGTTCATGAAACTGTTCGGCTTGGCGAGGATCAGCCGCGGCCTCTCGGCTCCCGTGCGTCCCTCGGCTACCATCGCGTTGGTCTTCTGGCTCTTGAACGACGCGCCAAGGCGGTCAGCGAGCTCGGCGAGCACCATCTGTCCGACGTTGTGCCGGTTGCGTGCGTAGTCGGGCCCGGGGTTGCCGAGCCCGACTACGAGCCACTGCGAAACGTCCTGCGAATCATCCATGATCGGATTCAGCCTGGACTTTCGAAACGGGAAGGAGACTACTCTGCAGCCTCTTCTGACTCTTCGGCGGGCTCTTCTTCGTCGGTCGAGGGCTCCGGCTCCTCGCCGAGGTCGAGCTCTTCCGGCACGTTGATCGCGACGACGAGGGTCTCGGGGTCGGTGATGAGCACCGATCCCTCGGGCAGCTTCACGTCTTTCGCGTAGACGTGCGCGCCGGCCTCGAGTCCTTCGACGTCGACGACGAGGTTCTCGGGGATGCTGATGGCCGCGGCCTCGATGAGCAGCGACTTAGCGTCCTGCTCGGCGACGGTGCCGGAGACCGGCTCACCGTTCACGTGGACGGCGACGTCGACCTCGACACGCTCACCCTTGCGGACGACGATGAGGTCGATGTGCTCGATGATCTGGCGCACGGGGTCTTTCTGCACATCCTTGACGAGCGCCAGCTGGCTCTCGCCGCCGACGATCTGCAGGTCGAGGATGGCGTTGGCCTTGCGAAGCAGCAGCGCGACGTCGTGCGCGGGAAGTGCGAGGTGCTGCGGTTCGGTGCCGTGCCCGTAGACGACGACGGGTACCTTGCCGGCCGAACGCAGCTTGCGGGCGACCCCCTTGCCGAAGGTGGTGCGGACCTCCGCGTCAATCTTGTTGCTCAGCTCGCGCGGAGCCTTCTTCTCTGCCATGACTACTCCTTCGCGGGTCGAGCCCGCGTCAATTGATTTCCACTCGAACGCATCAGCGTGAGGAAAGACGTGGGGCTGATACAGCCACGTGCCCGCTCCACCGCGTCGATTACGGATGCCATGCATCCCTCGCCGAAGTACAGCTTGTGAGTTTACACGGATGCGGGTGCTCTCGCGGGGGTGGACTTTCGCACACGTTTTAGCAACACTTAGCTCAGACGATTCAGGGCAATCAACAAGGAAGTTGGTCACGGATGACGAACGAACGTTCAGACAGACGCACACGGAGGTGGGCGGCCGCAGTTCTCGCAGCCGCTTGCACTCTCGCCCTTGTGGCGGCACCGGGAGTCGCGAGCGCTGCGACGACCGGCGACACCTGGAGCGGCAAGACCGCTCCGCTCGCGACACCCTGGACGAAGGATGTCTCGCCGACCAACGCCCTGCCGGACTACCCCCGTCCGCAACTCGAACGACCGTCGGTCGCGTCGCCGAAGTGGCAGAGCCTCAACGGCCTGTGGCAGTACGCGGAGACGGATGGATTCAGCGCACCGCCGTTCGGCACGGAGCTCGGCGGCCAGATCCTGGTTCCGTATCCCGCCGAGTCCGTTCTG
>JANYGT010000128.1 GCA_025362355.1 Lacisediminihabitans sp.
GCCATCGAAATGGTATGTCGATCGCTCGCAGGAGTTCGCCGTCCTTAAGGCAAGTGGTTCTGACCCCGATCACAAACTCCGCGATAGGAACTGTCCGAGTCTCGCCATCTGGGGTCCAGATGACTGCGGTCGCATCCAGCCCTGCCATAAGTGAGGTCATTGGGCCGGCAGGCAGTGCAAGGCAGATGTTGCCCCCGACCGTTGCGAATCGATGGATCTTCCATGACCCAAGGAGAGCGTCGCAAGCTGCGGCGAAAAGAGGATGACCATGGTCTCTCAGCTCATCGAAAGTGCAGGTTGCGGCGACCCGGAGTGCACCTCCAGCTAGGAGTTCGATTGGAGGCCAGTGGAGTGCAGTGAGGTCAACTAGCCCTTGCGCGTCGTTCTGAGGCTCCGAGAACAGCCAGGTCCCCCCGCCCAAATACATCTCGCCGCTGGTCAGCGCGAGGCTGGCGCGGTCCGAAGGAAAACGGTAGCTATCGAGGCCCGTGAGGTCCATCGTTAGACGGCCGCGATCCAGTTGCTGTGATCGAGTCCGTGAGACAGTCCTATCCGGGTGAGCGATTTCACTGCTTCTAGATCGAGGGCGAGATGGTCCGCGACAAACGGTTGCTGCTGTTCGTTGTGTCGGATCTCACTGTCCTGCGGCCGGTCTAGGTCATTGAACCAAGTCGACCGAAACCGGCGCGGGTAGATGGACGGGTTCAACCCGTTTCGCTGCCACCCCGTCGAACTCATGTCCAGGAACGCACGAATAGCATCGCCCCTTGTCGTCAAAGTCTCACGGGTGGTCGTGATCACGTTCTGAACTGCGGGGGCGTCCTCGGAATCGATTCGAATGACCACAACTTCGCCGGCCCCTTCTCGTCTTAGGTCGTCGGGCATCGATGTGAGGTAGCCGGCGACGGCAATCCCCGATCCCGCGAGGGCAAGGGGTCGTGTCTCAAATGGCATGTACTCGACGTCGGTCGCTTCGATCCCGTTCGCGGCTAGCGCCGTTTGCACGCGGGTGCGACTCACTTCGGGCACATAGAGGGATGCGCCCGACAGGTCCCTGAGCCGTGACCGGCCGGAGTCCTTTGTCACGATGATCGCGAGCGGGTCACGACGATATTGACGGCCGACAACGATCAAATCGTCGCCGGCGGCTACTCTGGCGGCCACCGAATCCGGGATGCTGATGGACACGTCGACTTCACCGCGCAGTAATGCGGCTTCAGGATCAATAAGCGGACCACCCTCGACGAAGGAGACGTTGAGGCCGCGGGAGCGGTAGAGCCCCTCCTCCTTGCCGATGAAGTACCCAATGAACTCAGCGTCCCAAATCCATCCGGTCTGAACGCGGAAGTCGATCACGGTGCCGCCCGCCTGACTCCGTGGATTGCGGGCCGTCCTTCGTCTAAGTCTCTGGTTCGCTTCCTCAGAATGCCTACCACTGAGACGAGGAGCCAGCAGCCTTCTAGAAGAACGAATCCCCACTGCCCTGTGAGCAGAGCAGGAACTCCAAGTGCCACCGATCCCGCGACGTTGCCCCAGAGGTAGAGCCAGCTGCCGGCGCTAATGCGGCCCAGCTGCGCGAGTCCGAAAACGGCCAAGATCGCCATGGATCCCGCGACCTGAAGTGCGATCATTTTGAGGCTTTCCTAGCGATGTGAAACCAATGCCGGGCCGAAGTATTAGCCCCGACAAAGCGGACGGATTGATGCGTCAGTACCTGCTACCAGTAGCGTCGACGAGCACCCGTCGATCGCCCGCGAAAGAAATCCACTCCGGGTCGTACGGCTCTAGATATTCCAGGCACGAGAACGTGTATGTGGTGGACTTGGAGACGGGGAAGGCAGGACTGTGCCATGTTCCGGCCGACATGACGATCGCTGAGCCAACGGGGATTAGGAAGGCGCGGACCTGGTGGGCGTCGGGTACGGCGTCGTCATTGTCGAGATCAAAGGGAGGCGCAACCGGCTGGATGAGATCCTCGTCGTGTGGCTGCACGACCTCGAAGGTGAGGGGATGCCGCTCCATTTGGCTGACGACGACCTCCCGCAACTCGGTGCTGACGAAGCCGAAAGCGATGGGGCGCGGGCAGTCGAGAGAGGCATACCCGTACCAGGTCTCCCAGCCGATCCCGGTTCGACCAGCGGGCGCAGCCGGGGGACGGATGATCGTGCCGAACGGCGCGAACGAGTCGCTGGTCAGTTCGAGAAGGGGGATGGTTACGTCACTCAACGGCGAGTCCTCCAAGGCGGTGGTGGCGGGCTGATTGCCATTGTACTCAATAG
>JANYGT010000132.1 GCA_025362355.1 Lacisediminihabitans sp.
GCGTCGCCTTCGCCAGCCGCCTCCCCCTCGAGGATGTCACCGTCGGCTTCCCCTCGGCACCCGGCTTCTCGAAGACCGAGGTCGACGGCGACCTCCCGCTCGAGGCTCGGGCGATGGGGGTGACGGTCGACGGCATCCGCCTCTGGAGTCTGTACGTTCCGAACGGGCGCGCACTCGGCGACCCGCACTACGACTACAAGCTCGACTGGCTGGCGAAGCTGGCTGCCGATACGAAAGCGTGGATGCTGGAGCATCCGAACGAGCCCATCGCCCTGATGGGTGACTGGAACGTCGCCCCCCTCGACACCGATGTCTGGCCGACCTGGCCGTTCGAGACGAGCACACACACCTCCGCACCCGAGCGCGCGGCATTCGCAGAGTTCGAAACCATCGGACTCACGGATGTGGTGCGCCCCCTCGTTCCAGACGGCTTCACCTTCTGGGATTACCAGCAGTTGCGATTCCCGCGCAACGAGGGCATGCGAATCGACTTCATCATGGCCTCGCCGGCGTTCGCCGACCTCGTCACCGGTGCACAGATCGAGCGCAACGAGCGGAAGGGCGACGCCCCGAGCGATCACGTGCCGGTCGTCGTCGACCTCGACGTCGCGATCGACGACGACGACCGCCCGATGATCTTCTAGCGGCGCCGAACCGCGCGCCGAATCCGCGCCGCCTCGCCCGGGCTGCTCCCCGAGCCCGCGACGGGGCGGGGTAAAATCGGGGCCGATGTCAGACCCAATCCTGAGCAGCGCGCAGAAGCCACCGCTGTTCTCCGGCGATTCCGGCTCGTTCGCGTCGAGTCGCGTCGTCAACACCGTCTTCGACACCATCCTCGCGGCGGTGCACGAGGGCCGCCTCCAACCCGGCGAGCGCATCAGCGATTCGGTGCTCGCCGAGCAGCTCGGGGTCTCGCGAACGCCGGTACGGGAGGCACTGCAGCGGCTGCGCGAGATCGGCATCGTCGAGGCATCCGCGAGTCGTTTCACCCGGATCGCCGTGGTCACCCCTCAGCAGACGGCCCACGCGATGGTGGTCTGGATCGCCCTCTACGGCGCCGTCGTCACCGAGACGATTCCGCTGGCGACCCCCGAGATCGTCGAGGCGATGCGCCGGGACCATGGCAGGTTCCTCGCCCACCTGGGCGCGCTCGACGCGCAGAAGCTCGCCGAGGCGAACGCCGACTTCTACAGCCATCTCGCGCACAGCTCCTCCAACCCGACGCTCCAGCGGGCGATCAACTCGGTCGTGCACCAGGTGCGGCTCGGCAGCCAGCACCTGCCGGAGTTCATCGACATTCGAGCGATCGCGGTGGCACAGGAGCTGCTGATCGCCGCAACCCGAGACCACGATGTGGCGGCCGCGCGACAGTCGCTCCGCATGCTGAGCCTCATCCAGGTCCCGTTCTTCGATGAGGATGACACAGAAGTCGCGGATGACAACGCGGACGAGGCCTCGCACGACCATACGGACCCGACGCACCGATAGTGCGCGGCGGCACCCCGCATCCGGAGCTTTCCTGCGCCGACTTCAAAGAAACGCTTCACACGGTGCGGATAACCTTGGGCGGAAGCAATTAATGCGAGAAACCGGGAACGGAGGACGACCCATGAGCACGACCATCATCGGAGAGCCCGAGGTTCTCGAAGACGGCACAACGCCACTCGAGCATTCCCCTGCCTGGCTCGACCTGAAGTCCGCGGCGACCGGCCTCCAGGTGCTGCAGCAGAAAGACGGCAGCATTCCCGAGGCCGAGAATCACGCGGCGGCGCGCGAATTCGTCGGGCGGATCATCAACGGCCTTCGTCATTTCTCGTCGGTGCTGCCGCACGATCGCGACTACCTCCTCGCCTCGGTGACGGACTTCGAGCGCTGGACCGAGGAGGGATTCGGCGTTCCGGACTTCTTCGATTCGCTCTCCACCTTCCAGCCGCAGCTGGATCGCATCGACGGCCTCCGGCATCTCGTCGTCTTCCCGATGGTCACGCAGAACGGCAGCAGCTCGAAGCTCGTCGAAGCCGTGCTCATCGAGGTTCTCTGGCCGGAGTTCGTCTCAGAGCTCGAGGCCGGCGACTACTCGAACGCCCTCTTCGTTCCGATTCGTTTCCTCGACTTCACCCCCGGTTATGACACGAACTCGGCGGTGCTCTTCCCGGAGACCGTGTCGATGCGGGAGGTTCCGACCTTCACCTGGGGGGCGATCTTCGCCGACCGCGAGGCCGCGCGCTTCCGTCGCGTCGTGAGGGCGGCATCCGAGATCACGAAACTCGAACTGCCGGCCGACGCACACCGGTTGCTCGACGACCAGAAGCTCGCGGAAGAGACCTTCGTCATGTGGGACCTCATCCACGACCGCACCCACATGCGCGGCGACCTGCCGTTCGATCCGTTCATGATCAAGCAGCGGATGCCGTTCTTCCTCTACTCGCTCGAGGAGCTGCGC
>JANYGT010000152.1 GCA_025362355.1 Lacisediminihabitans sp.
GATCAGCCGGCATCCCCACGTGTTCGGCGAGGCGTCGGCCGCGACCGCCGACGAGGTCGTCGCCCTCTGGGATGTGCGCAAAGCGGTGGAGAAACCTCATCGCACCAGCGTTCTCGACGGGATCCCGCAGGGCATGCCGTCCCTCGCACTCGCCGAGAAATTGATCGGTCGTGCGCGCAAGGTGAACATCGACGTGGATGCCGCGACCGCGGCGACGGCAGACGAAGAGCTTCTCGGCAGAGAGCTGCTGTCGATCGTGGCGATGGCCACAGCGCGGGGGCTCGATGCCGAACGCGCGCTGCGGGCGGCACTTCGAAAACTGCAGGACGACATCCGCGCGGCAGAAGAGCGCACGGCTGAAGCGCGCACGGCCGCAGAAAGCGACACGCAGGGGGTGTGAGGTGGTGCCCTCCCCAACCCGAATGGGGAGGACACCCGGCCCGAGCACCCGCTTCGCTGGGAATTCCGCAGCGAACAGGTCTACTCGAACCAGGGCGGAGAATTTACCCGATTCGCCGCCCAGTCTGGTCATCTTAGGAAGAGCCTGATCTTCTCCACCGTCGACACGCTCGCAATCACCCCCGTTGCATCCCGAAACGATCTTTCGGGCGGGTCCGTGGGTGACCGGCGCGTTAATGGTAACCCCCCATGCTGTGAAAACAAAACGTGCGTTATGTTTATGCGATGGCACGAACCTCCGACCCGGCGCGCAAACCCGCGCTGCTCTCGGAGATCATCGAATTCCTGCTCGACAAGCCTCTGATCACCCTGTCGTTCCGCACCCTCGCTCTCGGCCTCGGTGTGAGCACGTACACGCTCGTGTACCACTTCGGAACGAGGGAGCAGCTGCTTCGCGACATCGTCACAGCACTGACTGATCGGCAGGATGCTGTGGAGCCTGACTTCCACGGCGACCTCACCGATGTCGACGCCCACGTCGAGAAGTTCCGCGCGGCCTGGCATCTCGGCCTCGAGCCGCGCAGTCGACAGCTGCTCAGACTCGAATTCGAGGCCGCGATGCTCGAGATGCGGGATGACGACGACCGCGCCGACACCCGTCGGGTCATGAATCGCTGGTACTGGATGGCGTGCGAGGGTCTCGTTCGAATGGGCATTGCTCGAGCGGACGCCGAGCTCGAGTCCCGCATAATGATCGACCTGCTCTACGGCCTGCAGTACGACCTCCTCGTCACCAACGACGACGAGCGGGCGACGGCATCCTTCGAGCGCGCGCTCGTGAACTACGGCCGACGGCTTCGCGAACTGCTGGTCGAACAGAGGCGCTCCGTTCCGGCGAAGTGAATTCCGTCCGCCGGCGGAATGGAACAATGGGCAGATGGCCAGCCAGGTGAACCCTCCCCGCGGAATGCGGGATTTCCTCCCGGCGGAGAAGGCCCGGCGCGAACGGGTGCTCGGCGTCATCCGCTCCGTGTATTCGGCCCACGGTTTCGACGAGATCGAGACTCCGGTGATGGAGGAGTCGGATCGCCTGCATTCGGGTCTCGGCGGCGACAACGAGAAGCTCGGATTCGCCGTGTTGAAGCGCGGACTGAAGGCGGATGACCTCACCGAGGCCGCGGATCCGCTCGACCTGGCAGACCTCGGTCTGCGATTCGATCTCACGGTGCCGCTCGCCAGGTTCTACGCGACCCATCGGTCGGAGCTTCCGGCGGTGTTCCGTTCGATCCAGATCGCCTCGGTGTGGAGGGCGGAACGCCCGCAGAAGGGGCGTTATCGGCAGTTCATCCAGGCCGACATCGACATCATCGGTGAGGCTGGTCCGCTCGCCGAGATCGAGTTGATGACGGCGACCGCAGCGACCGTCGATGCGCTCGGACTCACCGGCTGGAGCATCCGCGTCAACGATCGCCGCCTGCTCGTCGGCATGCTGGAGGCGCTCGGTTTCGATGCGAAAGACCACGATTCTGCACTCATCACGATCGACAAGCTCGACAAGATCGGCCAGGACGGCGTCGTCGCTGAGCTGCGGGAGAAAGGCCTCCCCGGCGACGCGCTCGAGCGATTCTTCCGGCGCCCGCAGACGATGGAGTTGCTCTCTTTCGGCGAGCGCCTGATCGCGAAGGGACTCCCGCCCGGAGCGGATGCCGCGGTCATCGCGCACCTCGCGGCGATCGGCCTCGCGGTGGATGCCGGCCAGGGTTCACCGGTCGTGGAGTTCGACCCGTTCCTCGTGCGCGGCATGGGGTACTACACGGGAACCATCTTCGAGATCTCGCACCCGTTGTCGACGAGTGCCCTCGGTGGCGGAGGCCGTTACGACGGCATGATCGGGCGCTTTCTCGGAACCGACGTACCCGCTGCCGGGTTCTCGATCGGGTTCGAGCGCATCGTCGACCTCGTCGAGTCGACAGAGACCACGGACGCGGATGCCGTCGCCCTCATCTACGACGTCGACATCGACCTGCCCGCGCTCATGCGACTGAAGGCCGGCCTCGTCGCCGAGGGGAAGCGCGTGCGTCTCGAGCGCGCGCCCCGCAACCTCAAGCCGCTGCTGGCGCAGCTCGCGGCATCCGGTTTCACCCGGGTCGCGAACGTGACGGCGCAGGGGACACACGGAACCGGGGACCTTCGGTTTCGAGCACTCGACCAGGAACGCTGAAAGCGACAGGGGAACACCACAGGTGGCCGACGCAAGTTCACGACCGTTCGAGTTGCCAGCGCCCGGATCGGCCGGCGACCTGTTGCTCGACCGCGCGACCGACTATTTCGAGCGGGCCGACGACATCCGCGCATCGCTCCGCACCATCGCCGAGGAGGCCGGCACGAGCCACCGCATGCTGCAGTATCACTTCGTGTCGCGGGAGCGGCTGCTCGGTGCGGTCATGTTGCGACTCCGGGAGCGCCAGATCGCTGCCGGGGACGACTATCGGATGACCGCATCCACCCGCGCGGAGTACCTGACCAAGTCATGGGCGTCGTATCTCCATCCCGGCAACCGCGTCTACCTCGACCTGATGATCGCGCTGACCAATCCGATGTCGGATGCCGTCGAAGATGAGTCGCTCATGCTGGTTCTGCGGCAGAGTTGGAACAGTTCGCTCGTCGAGCTCGGAATCGCCGAGGGGCTCACCCCCCTGCAGGCGGAGCGCGAGGCGAGAGTGCTTCGCGCCGCCCTTCGCGGACTCCACCACGACCTGCACGTGTCGCGAGATGTCGAGGGAGTGAACGCTGCCGTCTCGGTGCTGGTCGAGTGGGTCACCCCCGAACGCTGAGGCCTCTGCGCCGGTAGGATCGTGAGCGCTCGGACCGATGTGATCGGTCCGACCGGACACACCTTTCACACCACCCGCATCACAAGATATTGAGGAGAACCTGTCGTGGCTTTGATCGAGGCAGTCGGCGCCCGCGAAATTCTCGACTCCCGGGGCAACCCGACCATCGAGGTCGAGGTGCTTCTGGATGACGGGGTCGTCGCTCGCGCGGCCGTGCCGTCCGGAGCATCCACCGGCGCGTTCGAAGCCTATGAACTTCGCGATGGCGACAAGAGCCGCTACGGCGGAAAGGGTGTCGAGAAGGCCGTCGCCGCCGTGATCGACGTGCTCGGCCCGGCCCTCGAGGGGTTCGACTCCACCGACCAGCGCATCATCGATGCCGAGATGATCGCGCTCGACGGAACCGAGAACAAGAAGAAGCTCGGCGCGAATGCCATCCTCGGCGTCTCACTCGCGGTCGCGAAGGCCTCGGCGGATTCGCTCGACCTTCCGCTGTTCCGCTACCTCGGC
>JANYGT010000221.1 GCA_025362355.1 Lacisediminihabitans sp.
CCACAGGTAGGAGGTGGCCGACCCGTTCGGGTTATCCGGGTTGCCGGCCCGCCCGTCGTTGCCCTGGTTGAAGGGCAGAAAACGAGTCGCAGCACCATCAAGTTTTGTGGTCATGTAGACCTCAGAGTTCGACACGGCGAAGTGCACGAGAGCGCGCCGTCCGAACGACAGCAGCGGTTCCCCCGCAGGCAGCCGGTCGGTGCGGTACTGACTGATCGCATCCTGCACACCCTGCGTAAAATCGGTTTTCAGCTCGATGGTTGCTACTGGCAGCCCATTGACGAACAGCACGAGGTCGATGCTCTTCTTGTTGCTGGCGGAGTAAAACACCTGCCGCATCACCCGCAGCCGCATGCGCCCGTAGTCGGCGGATGTTGCGGGGTTCAGCCCCGACGCCGGCTTGAATTGTGCCATCCGAAACTTCACCGGCACATCAGTGAACCCTCGACGCAACACGGACAGCGTGCCCCCACCCGCCTCCAACGGCTTATCGAGCGACTTGACGAGCCGGTCAAGGATTCCGTTCGGCGAGCCTGCCGAGGCCGCCTTCGCGAACTCGACCGTCTGGGTCTCCCCAAGCCACCCGAGCACATCTTCGGGGAAGAGCGCCCGAGCCTTGTCGTAACCCGTGCTGTTGTCCGAATACAGCCAACCGTGGGCTTGCAGGGACTCGGCCAGCTCAGCCTCGAACGGCTTCTCGTTGTGCTGCGCCATCAGAGTCCCCTCACGTCGATCTTGCCGGTGACCGCTGCACTAATGAGGGCTGAGCGGCGTTCGCGGAGAGTTCCGACGACCTTCGTCGCCTTCAGCACCACCTGACCTATTTGCTCGCTCGCCCGAGCAAATTGCTCAACCACGAGGTGCTGTTCGTCCCTCGGCGGAAGCGGGATCGTCGCTTCGCGAACGACGGAGGTGTTCAATCTCTGGCGCGTAGAACCACGACTCAAGACCTTGAACTGTTCCCGAAGCTGGGGTGACGAGAGTGCCCATGCGAGGTACTCGGCAGTCACCTTCCTGTTCGGCCTGACTCGATAACAATCCGCTTTCACTAACGCGATTCCGAGCGTGTCGGGCACAACCGCGGCCCGCCCGAGGGGCATTTTGTCGTCCCCGAGCCCTGCCACAACTACATCTCCCGCTAAAACGGCATGGGCGCTGAGCTCATTCGCGTATTCGAGCGGAATGTATACCTCATCGGCATCTTTGAACGTGAATATCCCAATGTTTCCGAGTCGGATGACCCTTGCGCCCTCATCTGAATAATGTGCTGAGGTCAGGGAGGACCCGAATGGACCGTCCACGATCGAGCTGACCACACGACGGATACTAACCGTCGCGTGGTGCGCTTTGAGTAAATCGATCTGGTTCCCCCACAGCGCCGTGAGCCGCTCTGTCAGAGTCGCGACGAGTTGCTCTTGCTTGGTGATGAGTTCGTCGATCTTGCCGGTTTCCCGGTCCAGGTACTCCGCGATCTGGCGCTGCTCGTCGAGTGGAGGGACCGCGAGTTTCCACATCCGAAGATTTCGATCGGACAGCGATGGAACTGCTCCCGGGTTCACTAACTCGCTAAATTGAACGGTCTGGATCGAGTAGTAGATGAATCTGTCGAATGAACCGACCGGCACGATCCCGAGCATGTTGTTGTCGATGGTTGCGGCCTGAGCGAGTTGACGGACTCTGCCGAGTAATAACGCAGCGCCAATCTTTGCGATGACAATCGTGCCTGGCCTCAGGATCGGTGCTCGTAATTGGGCCGCCGTCGTGGTTGAAATGGTGTCTGGCGAACCATCGATAAATCCATCTGGGGAAGCTCCCGACAGCGAGGCCACTTTATGAAACGGAATGTCTTCACCTTCGAAACCTTGGGCATCGACCGGAAAGCCAGCCCCGCTAAACGTGCTCGCAACGCGCTTAAGGGATTTCACCTCCCAACCCCGTTTGGCTAATTTGGCCGTCTCAGCCGACGTCATGATTGCTCCACCTCGTTAAGCAGCACCGTGATCTCGCGCACGAGTTTGTTGAGGTCGGCGTCGATCTCGTCGAGCGAGCGGGGCGGAGCGTATTTGTAGAAGTGGCGGGTGAACGGGATCTCGTAGCCGATCTTGTCTTTCGAGCGGTCTACCCAGAAGTTCTCCACGTGCGGTGCGATTTCGTGGGCGATGTAGTCGTCGATGTTTTCGGTCAGCGTCACATTCTCGGTGTCGCGCAGGTCGGTGTCGGGCACCGGGTTGCCTTTGGCGTCCGTGATGATCGGAGCCGTGTCATCCCGGGTGGAGAACGCATCGAGCATCGCCTTCAGTTGCGGGGCGGCCAGGGTGATGCCGGCATCGGCCGCCGACTTCTTCATGGCTTTGGTGAAGGCGGCAAGGTCAGTGGTTGGGGTGTTTTCGACTAGGGCGGCCCTCAGTTGCTCGCGATCGGCTTCCGTCAGCTTGGTCAGTGCCCTCGCGCTGAGAGCCAGTTCCACATTTTCGGCTGTCACTTGCCAGACGAGTTGCAGGGGGCGTTCGACGGTGATGGTGGTGTAGCCGAAGTCGTCGTTGCTAAAGATTTTCGAGGCATCCGATTGTTCGTGATTGCCGTACAGGTTCACGATGGTGGTGATCTGCTCGGCGCTGATCTCGCGGCGTTTCGAGCCGAGGCTCTTGCGCATCTTCACCCACTGGTCGGTGGCATCCACCAGTTGCACGGTACCTTTGCGGCTTGCGGGTTTGTCGTTGTCGAGAATCCAAATGTAGGTGGCGATACCGGTGTTGTAGAACAGGTCGGTGGGCATGGCAACGATCGCATCGAGCAGGTCGTTTTCGATCACATATTGGCGGATACTCGACTCCCCCGACCCCGCACCGCCGGTGAACAGCGGGCTGCCGTTGAGCACAATGCCCACCCGGCCGCCGCCGTCGCGTTTCGGGCGCATTTTCTTCACCAGGTGCATGAGGAACAGCAGTGATCCGTCGGAGACGCGT
>JANYGT010000031.1 GCA_025362355.1 Lacisediminihabitans sp.
AACGCGCGCTCGAACGACTTGCTGATCGTCTCGTCTTCGTTTGGCACGAGGTGGGGGAGCGCTTCGATGATCTGCACGTCGCTTCCCCAGGACTTCCAGACACTCGAGAACTCCACGCCGATGACGCCGCCGCCGAGCACGAGCACCTTCTTCGGAACGAAGTCGAGTTCGAGCGCCTGCTCAGAAGTGATGACACGGCCGCCGATCTCGAGCCCCGGAAGCGAGCGCGAATAGGAGCCGCTGGCAAGCACGATGTTCTTGCCGATGAGCGTCTGCTCGCCGACCTGGACCGTCGTGGGCGAGGTCAGGCGGCCCTCTCCCTCGATGACGCTGATCCCACGCGCCTTGATGAGGCCCTGCAAACCCTTGTACTTGCTCGCTACTATCCCCTGGCGGTAGGCGGAGACCGCCGCCATATCGACTCCCTCGAACGTCGAGGTGATGCCGTATTTGGCTGATTCGCGGGTGACGTCTGCGACCTCCGCCGAGTGGAGGAGCGCCTTCGTCGGTATGCACCCGACGTGAAGACAGGTGCCACCGACCTTGTTCTTCTCAACGAGCGCTACGGAGAAACCCAGCTCGCTCGCACGGAGCGCCGCGGCATACCCCCCGCTGCCCGCTCCGAGGATCACAATGTCAAAATTTTGCTCGGACAACCCGGCGGCTCCCTAGATGGACGGACTTCGGCCCGAGTTTTTCGCGCCCTGAAAACCTTACTACCTGAGCGAAAAGCGCTCGGCCAGAGTAAGCAGTGTGCGAACAACGACGGCGGTCGGGCCCTTGGCTGTATAGCCGAACGGCGCCCCACCGTTCATGGCCGGACCGGCAATGTCGATGTGAGCCCAGGGGATCTTCCCGAGCCCGGCGCCTTGACGATCGGGTACGAATTCCTGCAGGAACACGCCGGCGAGGAGCATCCCGGCCGCGGTGCTGCCGATCTTCGCGTTGGCGATGTCTGCGACATCCGAGTTGAGCAGCGCGCGCAATTCGCCGGGGAGGGGCATCGGCCAGAGCAGCTCTCCGGATGCCTGTGCGGCTGCCACGACGTCGGCCACGAGTTCCTGGTCGCCCATGACTCCGGAATAGCGATCGCCGAGCGCCACCCGCTGCGCGCCGGTGAGGGTCGCGACGTCGATGATGGCATCCGGAGCCTCCTCTCCGGCGGCGACGATTCCGTCCGCGAGCACGAGCCGGCCCTCGGCATCCGTGTTCAGCACCTCGACCGTCTGGCCACCTCGGATCCGCAACACGTCATTCGGCCTGATCGCGCTGCCGGACGGCATGTTCTCGGCAAGGCACATCCAGGCCGTCAATCGGATGCCGAGGTCGAGGCGCGCCGCTGCTAGTACCACCGCCATGACCGTCGCGGCACCCGTCATGTCGTCTTTCATCCCCACCATCGAGGCCGGTGGCTTGAGCGACAATCCGCCGCTGTCGAAGGTGATGCCCTTCCCGACGAGTGCGACATGAGTGGATGCCCCGGCCGGCGAATAAGAGACCTTGACCAGGCGGGGCCCACGGGTCGAACCCTGTCCGACACCGAGGATTCCGCCGAAGCCTCCGGCGGCCAGCTCCTCCTCGGCGAGGATCTCGACCTCGACGGGAAGGCCGGTCGAAAGCTCGAGAACCGCGGCGGCGAAGGATTCCGGGTAGAGGTCGAGCGGCGGCATGTTCACCAGGTCGCGAACGCTGTGCATTGCCGTCGCGACGGTGGCTGCACGCTCGATCAACCTCTGGTCGTTTTCGCCGGCGGGCGCGACGACGGTGATCCTCGTCGCGGGAAGCTTCGTCGTTGGCAGGCTGGAGTGACGGTAGGCGGTGTATGCGTAGGCGCCGATGGCTGCTCCCTCGAGGATCGCGAGGCTCGAATCATCCGAATCCGTCGGCAGAGCGACGACGAGCGACTCGATGCCGACGAGTTGTCGAGCGGCCGTCCCGGCGGCGTAGCGAAGCGATTCCGGTGTCGGATCACCCGCCCCGAGACCGACGAGCGCGAGGCTCCGTGCCTGCCCGATGCCGGGAAGACGGCGGACGGAGTCCTTCGCGCCGGTGACCCCGATGTCGGAAAGAGAGGCTTTCAACGCATCGAACTCGGGCCCGTTCGCGTGGAGCTCGACACCCGAATCCGACCCGCTTACGCCGAGGACGAGCACATCGGCGGCGAGGGCGAGAGCGGAATCTGAGGAGAGCGCAAGGCGCGAAACAGTCACGTCGACATGCTAACCGGACGGGATGGTCGGCCCTCGTCGCCGTGTTCGCTCTCGGCACCACGCGGTGAAGGTGTTCTCGGGTCGAGGTGTCATACCCACACTTAGAATTGACGAATGCATGACCCAGAAGGCCTCTACGAGCTCAACGACGACGTCACCGACGTTCCCGAGGGGCTCCACCTCATCGCCGGGCTCACCGGGTTCGCCGACGCGGGCGCCGGGGTGAGCCAGCTGAGCGACTATCTGACCGACACCGTCGATCACCGCCTCGTTGCGACATTCGACACGGATGCGTTGCTCGACTACCGGGCACGGCGCCCGACCATCTACTTCGATGAAGACAAGGTGACGGACTATCGCCCGCTCCGACTCGCCCTCTACCTCGCGTCAGACGAGATCGGCCAGCAGTTCCTGTTCCTCACCGGATTCGAGCCCGACTTCCAGTGGGAGCGATTCACCGCGGCAGTGCTGCAACTCATCGCGAAGTACCGCGTGAAGACGACGACGTGGGTGCATGCCATCCCGATGCCGACACCGCACACGCGTCCGATCGGTGTGACCGTCAGCGGAAACCGGGTAGAGCTCATCGACTCGATGTCCATTTGGAAGCCCCAGACCCAGGCGCCGGCGACAGCGCTCCATCTGCTCGAGTACCGTCTCCAGGAGGCCGGTCATCCGACCGTCGGATTCGTGCTCCTCATTCCGCATTACCTCGCCGACACCGAGTACCCCGATGCGGCGGTGACCGCCCTCGAGAGCATCAGTGCTGCGACGGGCCTGATCTTCCCCACGGATCACCTGCGCTCCGAGGGCCGCGATTTCCTCGCGAAGATCGATAGTCAGATCGAGACGAACCAGGAGCTGGCCCGACTGGTCGGTACCCTCGAGGAACGCCACGACTCTTATATGGAGGGCAAGCCGGCCCGCTCCGCATTGACCGATGAAGACGGTGAACTGCCGACGGCCGATGAGATCGCGGCAGAGCTCGAGAATTTTCTTGCGATCCGACGCAACGGCGAAGACGGTAATCCCTCGATCTGAGCCCTCCGACGAGCGGGTTGCCTCGCTCGGATAGTCTGAATCGCGTGAATTCGCGCCGCTCGTGGCTCATCTGGGGCGTCGCCGTCTTCGCCTACGTGATCGCCGTGCTGCAGCGCACATCGCTCGGGGTCGCCGGGGTGCAGGCCACCGATCGGTTCCATGTCTCCGCCTCGCTCCTGTCGAGCCTGGCCGTCGTGCAGATCATCGTGTACGCGGCGCTGCAGATCCCCGTGGGTATCCTCCTCGACCGCTTCGGAGCGAAGATCCTGATCGCGAGCGGTGCACTGCTCATGTTCGCCGGCCAGCTCACGCTCGCAACCGCCCCGACGATCGGTGTCGCCATCGTCGGTCGCATCCTCGTCGGAGCCGGCGATGCCGCCACATTCATCTCCGTCGTCCGACTCCTCTCGTCGTGGTTTCGTGGACGCATCCTTCCCCAGCTCGCGCAGTGGACGGGAAACATCGGCCAGCTCGGACAGATCCTTTCGGCGATACCCCTCTCGGTCGTGCTGCACTCACTTGGCTGGACGCCCGCCTACCTCGGGGCCGCTTCCCTCTCGGTGCTCGCGCTCGCGCTCGTGCTCGTGCTGCTGTCGAACAATCCGGGCGTGGATGTCTCCAGTCAGCCGATCCCGACCTCCACCTCCTCCGGCGCGATCAAGAGGCTTCGCGATGCGCTCGCGAGGCCGGGAACCCAACTCGCGTTCTGGTCGCACTTCGTGACCCAGTCATCCGGAACCGTCTTCACGCTCCTCTGGGGATTTCCGATCCTCACGGTCGCCCTCGGCTACAGTCGCACGGCGGCATCCGGAATGCTCGCCCTCATCGTGGTCGCGAGCCTCATCGCCGGGCCGATCCTCGGGATCCTCACCGCGCGATTCCCGCTGAGGCGGTCCAACCTCGTCATCGGTGTGGTCGCCCTGCTCGCCGTGACCTGGACGATGGTGCTCGTGTGGCCCGATCGACCGCCGACCTGGCTCGTCATCACTCTCGTCGTCGTGCTCGGGATCGGCGGACCCGGATCGCTCATCGCGTTCGACTTCGCCCGCAGCTTCAATCCGCTGCGAAGCCTCGGCTCGGCGAACGGAATCGTCAACATCGGCGGATTCCTCGCCTCCTTCGTGATGATGTACGTCATCGGGGTTGTGCTCGACTCGCTTCACCAGGCCGGTTTCGCCGCCGGTCAGCCCGGGGGAGTCTTCAACTGGCAGTCGTTCAGGATCGCACTCTGCGTGCAGTACCTCGTCGTGGGAGCGGGAGTCGGTTTTCTCCTCCACGCACGACGGCGTACACGTCGCCGACTTCACGAGGACGAGGGAATACAAGTGGCACCACTTTGGGTTGCACTGGTGAGATCGCGACGTCGGAAGATATAGCCCGGGTCGCAGATTGGCAAGGGGGTTGCACAATCCGTGCAATAATTGCCGTAAGACCCGTTCATATCCTCGGGGATCACAAGTGCATTGTGTTGCGCTTGTGCCCGGGACTTGACATGGGTCTTAGTGCTGTCTAAAAACACGAGCTGTCTAAAAACAAGCGCCGTCATCCCAGGCCAGCACTCCAGTACGACCAAGGTAACTCCATGATGAAAGGTGTCAACATGGCTGCCCGAACAAAGGCAACGGCTCTCGCAGAGCCAGAGACAGTCGAAGAGGTCATCGTCGACCCGACGACTGCAGTGAAGAAGGTCGCCCCGGCGAAGAAGGCCCCGACCAAGGCGGCTGAAGCAAAAGCTGCCGCCGCGAAGACCGCGGCCGTCAAGGCTCCGACGAAGCGCGGCGCGAAAGCCACGTCGGCTGAGACCACTGAGGACGATGAGGAAGACGGTGACGATGTAGTCGATGTCGTCGTCATCATCGAAGACGTCAAGGATGACAGCGACGAGGTCAAAGAGGACGCGTCCGACGATTCGGATGACGACAAGGACGACAAGGCCACCGAGGCACTTCCCTCCGGCGCCCTCGTGCTCTCCCTCGTCGATGATGAAGACGAAGTGCCGGTGTACTCGTCGGCGATCACCGGTGCGACCGCCGACCCGGTCAAGGACTACCTGAAGCAGATCGGTAAGGTCGCCCTGCTGAATGCGGCCGAAGAGGTCGAGCTCGCGATGCGGATCGAGGCCGGTCTCTTCGCGGAAGACAAACTCTCGGTGATGTCTCCGGCAGAGCTGAAATCGCAATTGGGTCGCGAACTCAGCTGGGTGGCCAAAGACGGCCAGCGTGCCAAGAGTCACCTACTCGGAGCGAACCTCCGTCTCGTGGTGTCGCTCGCCAAGCGGTACACGGGTCGCGGGATGCAGTTTCTCGATCTCATCCAGGAGGGAAACCTCGGGCTCATCCGTGCGGTAGAGAAGTTCGACTACACGAAGGGCTTCAAGTTCTCGACCTACGCGACGTGGTGGATCCGCCAGGCGATCACCCGGGCGATGGCAGACCAGGCGCGCACCATCCGTATTCCCGTGCACATGGTCGAGGTCATCAACAAGCTCGCCCGCGTTCAGCGCCAGATGCTCCAGGACCTCGGTCGCGAACCCACCCCGGAAGAGTTGAGCCGCGAGCTCGACATGACGCCGGAGAAGGTCATCGAGGTGCAGAAGTACGGTCGCGAGCCGATCTCCCTCCACACCCCCCTCGGCGAAGACGGCGACAGCGAGTTTGGCGACCTCATCGAAGATACGGAGGCTGTCGTACCGGCGGACGCCGTGGGCTTCACGATGTTGCAGAAACAGCTCGAGTCGCTACTCGACTCCCTCTCCGAGCGCGAGGCCGGTGTCATCCGGATGCGCTTCGGCCTGGGTGACGGCATGCCGAAGACCCTCGACCAGATCGGTGACACGTTCGGCGTGACGCGAGAGCGCATCCGCCAGATCGAGTCGAAAACGATGGCGAAACTCCGCCATCCGTCGCGATCGCAGTCGCTGCGCGACTACCTCGAGTAGGGAGCGTCGGTGTCGGAGAGTGACGCTGTGTCGGATGGTGACGTCGTGATGGGGGCCAACGAGGGCAAGAAGCTCGAGGTCACCGTCGACGGGGTTCGATACCAGCGTCTTCCGATCAGGACGCGCGTCGTCGTCTCGAAGGATGACATCACGGAGGTCGTGATGACCTACGCATCGGGGCTCGTCGCGAAGGGCGATGTGCTCTTCGTAACCGAGAAGATCGTGGCGATCACGCAGGGTCGGTCATACCCGATGGAGGACATCCGCCCGCGCAAGCTGGCCGTGAGCCTCTCCCGGTATGTGACGAAGACTCCGGCCGGCATCGGGCTCGGCATTCCGCAGACGATGGAGATGGCACTGCGCGAGTGCGGAACCCCTCGCATCCTCTTCGCGTCGGCCGTCGCGGCAGTCGGTAAGCAATTCGGACGACGCGGGGACTTCTATCGCATCGCAGGGGCGAAGGCGCGGGGAATCGACGGGCCGACGAAGGGCACGATTCCGCCCTATGACTCGCAGGTCGTACTCGCGCCGACGAACGCCGGCGGGGTCGCACGCGAACTGCGCACCGCGCTCGGCGGCGCTGTGGATGTCATCATCATCGACTTCAATGACTTCGGAGGCAACATCCTCGGCTCGACGCTCGATCGCGCCGGCGACAGGACGATGACGCGCATACTCAGCGACAATCCGCTCGGCCAGGGTGCGCAGAGCACGCCGCTCGGGATCATCCGTCGCGCCTGATCCACCCGACGCGTCACAGCGTCAGAAGCCGATGACCTCGCGATAGAGCGGCAGCAGGCCGGTCTTGACGCCACTGAGACTCGGCTTCATCCAGAACACTCCGGTGTTGTAGTTGCCCTCGATCACGATGGGCTTCTCCGGTGTGATCGCGATGTCCCAACCGACATAGGGCACCTCCGGGACGACGCGCGCGATCTCGTCGACGAAGGCGAGTACCTCCGGAAAAAGGGGGACCTGGAAGCCGACGATCGATGTTCCGGTCTGCGGCTGGACGGCGAAACTCGCGCCGGCCTTGTCGAAGGCCGGGTAGGCGGCCACGCCCTGCTCGTCGAGAGTCGTGTACATTCCCCCGCTCGAGAAATTGTCGATCTCGGCGCCACTGCCCATCTTGAGCACCCTGGCGAGGATGTGCACGTCGGTGCCGTCGAAATAGGAGATCATCCGAAGCGTGTTCACGCTGGTCGGCGACAGGCTGGCCATCACCGGATGCTGCGTCACGTACTCCTCGACCAGATACTGCTGGTGTTCGAGCAGTTCCCGTCGCAGAAGCTCGTAGTCGGTGATGTCCGAGGCCTCGAGCTTCTGGATTCCCTTGCCGGCGACACTCTGCGTCACCTTGGCCATGACGCGGCCGTGCTCCACCACGAAGGATCGGAGTTCGTCAACGGTCGACGTGCGTACGTCCATCCAGTCGCGGCCGAGATAGGCGGCGAAGAGTTGATTGAAGACGGACTTGTCGGAGAGTTTGTAGCGGAACTCCGGGGGGTTGAGCTTTTGCACCAGGTTGTTCGCCCGGGGCCGTGTGAGCACCGTCTTGCGCTCCCGGCCATTCAGATACCAGTATTCGAACTCGTGGTAGTCGTAGTAGCCGGCTTCGTAGCGAACTGCGCACCACGCCATGTCTGCGAGCACGAACACCGTGGGACGTCGGATCTGCCGGCCGATCTCGCGGGCCTTCGCGACCATGTTGCCGGTATTGAGTCGGACGAGACGCGAGAGGAAATATCTGACGCGTCGCCGCACATCAGGTGCGGACTTGGGCTGCACCTATCGCGCCTCGTACAGGCGGTCGGTCTCGTCGTGCAGGCTGAGCGCTGTCGCCGCGAGCTTCTCTTTGTACTTGGCGCCGTGGTGGCCGCAGAAGAGCAGCTCGCCGGATGCCATCGTCACGCGGACGTATGCCTGCGCTCCGCAGAGGTCGCAACGATCGGCCGCGGTGAGCTCATGAGCGGAGTCGAGGTCTGAGGCAGTCGTTTCGGGTGCGATCTGTGACATGAGATGCTCCTCTGGTTTCTTACGTCTAGGTTCGTGCGATTCGTTCTTCTGATAGCTATACAAACATGCTCGCGCTGGATCGGAGCTACAAATGGGCCGCATTTCGCTGAACGCGTAGCCGTCTGTTACCGACGGGTGTCGCAAGCGGGCGGTTACCCGAGCCGTCGATAGTGTTTAACCAGGCCTCAGCGACATCCATTCCCGAGGCTCGCTGGTGCCCTTGTTCCGATCGCGGTTCCGGGGTCGATATCCCTTTCGAAAGGACGGCACCGTGGCGAACTCCGACTACTCCGCCCGACATCTCTCCGTGCTCGAAGGTCTCGAGGCGGTGCGGAAGCGACCGGGGATGTACATCGGCTCGACCGATTCGCGGGGTCTTATGCACTGCCTCTGGGAGATCATCGACAACGCGGTCGACGAGGCTCTCGGCGGTCACGGCAACGACATCACCGTGATTCTTCATCCCGATGCCAGCATCGAGGTTCGCGACCGCGCGCGAGGGATCCCGGTGGACATCGAGCCGAAGACGGGACTCTCCGGTGTCGAGGTCGTCTTCACGAAGCTTCACGCCGGCGGAAAATTCGGCAGTGGCAGCTATGCGGCGTCAGGCGGGCTGCACGGGGTCGGGGCATCCGTCGTCAACGCGCTCTCCGAACGTCTCGATGTCGAGGTCGATCGTGACGGCAAGACCTGGGCGATGTCGTTCCATCGCGGCGAACCCGGCATATTCGCCGACGGGTCGGGCGCACCGAAGCCGGATTCACCCTTCACTCCGTTCGTCTCCAACAGCGAGCTCCGCGTCGTCGGGAAGGTGGCGAAGGGCGTCACCGGAACGCGGGTGCGCTACTGGGCCGACCCGCAGATCTTCAGCAGGGGAACGAGTTTCCAGACCGAGGAGCTTCTGGGCCGGGCACGCCAGACCGCCTTCCTCGTGCGCGGTCTCGGCATCGACATCACCGACGACAGGGGCCAGGAGCCGACACACGAGCTCTTCCGTTTCGATGGGGGGATTTCCGAATACGTCGACTTCCTCGCCCCGGACACGGCGCTCACCGAGACCTGGCGGATGACCGGGTCCGGCACCTTCACCGAGACCGTTCCGGTGCTCGACGACAAGGGTCACATGGTCGCCACCGAACTCTCGCGGGAGTGCGAGGTGGACATCGCCATGAGATGGGGCACCGGCTACGAGACGGAGTTCCGCAGCTACGTCAACATCATCGCGACGCCGAAGGGCGGAACACACCAGGCCGGGTTCGAAGCCGGCCTGCTCAAATTCCTCCGAGCACAGGTCGAACAGAATGCGCGTCGTTTGAAAGTCGGAAACGACAAGCTCGAGAAGGACGACGTGCTCGCCGGTCTCACCGCGGTGTTGACGGTGCGGCTCCCAGAGCCGCAGTTCGAGGGACAGACGAAGGAGATCCTCGGCACGCCGGCGGTGCGCAACATCGTCTCGAACGTCATCACGAAGACGATGGCCGAGAAGTACGGATCGAGCAAACGCGACGACAAGACGCAGGCCTCCCTCGTGCTCGACAAGATCGTGGCCGAGATGAAATCGCGCGTCTCCGCCCGCGCCCATAAGGAGACCCAGCGCCGCAAGAACGCCCTGGAGAACTCGTCTCTTCCGGCGAAACTGGTGGACTGTCGGTCGAGCGATGTCGCGAACAGCGAACTCTTCATCGTCGAGGGCGACTCGGCCCTCGGCACGGCGAAGCTCGCACGGGACAGCGAGTACCAGGCGCTGCTCCCGATTCGCGGCAAGATCCTCAACGTGCAGAAGGCGTCGGTCGCCGACATGCTGTCGAATACGGAATGTGCGTCGATCATCCAGGTGATCGGGGCCGGCTCCGGGCGGAGCTTCGACCTCTCGAGCGCCCGATACGGCAAGGTGATCATCATGAGCGACGCGGATGTCGACGGTGCACACATCCGCACGCTCCTTCTCACCCTGTTCTTCCGCTACATGCCGGACATGATCCGCGACGGACGGGTCTACGCCGCGGTTCCGCCCCTGCACCGGGTCATCGTGATGAACGCCGGCACGAAGCCGAACGAGACGATCTACACCTACTCCGAGAAGGAACTCGACGGGGTGCTCACCGGATTGAAGCGCAGCAACAAGCGGTACCAAGACCCGATCCAGCGCTACAAGGGACTCGGGGAGATGGATGCCGACCAGCTCGCCAACACGACGATGGACCGAAAGCATCGCACCCTGCGGCGCGTTCAGGTGACGGATGCGGCAAACGCCGAGCGGGTATTCGAGCTGCTCATGGGCAATGACGTCGCTCCGCGGAAGGACTTCATCATCGCCGGCTCCGAGGGGC
>JANYGT010000162.1 GCA_025362355.1 Lacisediminihabitans sp.
CCGCCTACAAAAGGGTCGTACTCTTCGCCAGGTCGCGAGCAAAGCAAGTGTTGCGCTCGGGTATCTGAGCGAGGTTGAGCGAGGCCAGAAAGAGGCCAGCTCGGAGATTCTGGCGTCGGTTGCGGATGCACTCGATACGCCGATTTCGGTCATCATGCGCGAGGTGGGCGACCGCCTCGCAGTAATCGAAGGAATCAATGTGATTCCCGATACCGTCCCCGACGACCTCGTCGCGGACTTCGACGCGGGCCTCATCTCGCGCTAACCAACTACTCGCTCGGCCGGGACGGTGTGCCCGGTACGAGATGGATGCCCGGCTCCAGCGGAGCCGGGCATCTCCCGTTAATCCACGCCCAAATTCTCCCCATAAGGTTTTATCCATGCGCCTCAGCGAATTCTGGACCGCCGTCAGCGACGAGTTCGGCGGAGCCTATGGCCGCATCCTCACGCATGATCTGGTGCTCGGCGAACTCGGCGACCTCACCGCCGACCAGGCGATCAAGCGCGGAGTGAACACCCGGGAGGTCTGGCTGGCGCTCTGTCGGGCATCCGATGTTCCGGAGAGCCGGTGGTTCGGGGCTGGACTCCGACCGCCGAAGGCCTGACTTCACGCCCTGACTTCATGCCCTGAGCGGATGCCGCCCGACCAGCGCCCGAACCGTACCGACGATCGCCCAGACCGCCAGACCGATCGCGATCCCGAGCGCGGTTCCGCCGAGGATGTCCGTGAACCAGTGCACATTGAGGTACATCCGGGTGTAACCCATCGCGATCACGTAGAGCGCGCCGACGATCCAGAACCACCTCCGCCTGATGAGCATGGCGAGTACGACCACGAGGCACGCTGCGACGGCAGAGTGCCCCGAGGGGTATGCCGATAGCGTGACCGGCACCTCCATGTGGTGCGGACGCGGTCGCTCGAAGATCGCCTTCAGGGCGTTGACCGACCATTGGCTGATCGGGCGAAGGGGTAGCACGATCAGCGCGGCGAGGATGCCACGGACGAAGAGCATGATCACGGCGGCGATCACCGGTACGACATAGAGGGCGATGTCGCCTCCGCCGAACTGGTTGAGAAAGAGCGACGGGATGTCGAGCCACGCCGCCCGGTAGCCGTCGACGGCCCGGAACAGGGCGCTGTCTATGGCGGTCGGCCGTCCTCCGGCAAGCGTGTCGATGAGCATCCCGCCGAGAGCGCAGAGGGCGAAGGCGACGAGGGCGACCACCACGGCGGCGGCTCGGGAGCGCGTCGTCCCCCAGGTCGGCCCGTTCGGATTCTCTCGTCGTGGTGCGCTCGAGGTCATGTGATTCATTGTCATCCGATTCTCCGTGGAAGGACATCCCCGCATGGAGCTGGCGCTTCGAATAACACCGACACGCCGGGGAATGACATTCGAACATGTCTTCGGTTCGGGCTAGGCTCCTGAACAGCGGTGAAGAACGACCGGTTATCCACAGCACGTGAGGATGTCCGGGGCAATGTCCCCGGCCACGCGTACTGTCGAATCTGTCAGACCAAGCCACTGATTACAGCCTTGTCGCAGGTTGGAAGAGCCTTGCAGGAACGGTTCTCTCGACGAAACGGCAGCCTATAGGCGCACCGTGCACGACCACCGAAGGAGCCAACAATGCCCTCAGCAGCCGACCGCGAAAAGTCGCTCGAAACCGCTCTCGCCCAGATCGACCGCCAGTTCGGCAAGGGCTCCGTCATGCGCCTCGGGAGTGATGAGCGCGCCCCCGTCGCCGTCATCCCGACCGGCTCCATCGCATTGGATGTCGCACTCGGCATCGGTGGACTCCCGCGCGGTCGCATCGTGGAGATCTACGGTCCGGAATCCTCCGGTAAGACGACCCTCACCCTTCATGCCATCGCCAATGCCCAGCGGGCCGGTGGCATCGCAGCATTCATCGATGCCGAGCACGCGCTCGATCCCGACTACGCGAAGGCCCTCGGGGTCGACATCGACGCGCTGCTGGTCTCGCAGCCCGATACCGGAGAGCAGGCTCTCGAGATCGCCGACATGCTGGTGCGCTCAGGGTCTATCGATCTCGTCGTCATCGACTCGGTCGCCGCCCTCGTTCCCCGCGCGGAGATCGAGGGGGAGATGGGCGACTCTCACGTCGGGCTCCAG
>JANYGT010000094.1 GCA_025362355.1 Lacisediminihabitans sp.
GCATCCGCTCGCGGCTCGCCTTCTCGACCGTCGCCTCGTTCAGCGCCCAGGTCTCGTAGACGACCTCTCCGGCGATCTTGACGCGAACCGACAGCGTCATCCGTTCCTCGACCTCGTAGTCGCGGTCGAGGGCTCGTCGGACCGTGTCATTCAGATCGTCGCGCTCGCTCTCGGCGAGGAATCCGACGTGCCCAAGGTTCACTCCGACGAGTGGCACCGTCGAGCCGCGCACCAGCTCGGCGGCGCGCAGGATCGTTCCGTCTCCACCGAGCACGATGACAAGCTCGAGGGCGTCGGTATCGATATTCTCGAGCAGAGCCAGGTGCGGCGCGAGATCGGGCGCCTTCGCAATGACGTCGGAGTGTTCGTCGCTCTTGAGCACCGGCGTGACCTTGGCTTCGATCAGCTGCCGGCACACCGTCACCGCCGCGGCGAGCGAATCGGTGCGCCCCGTGTGCGAAACGACGAGCATGTGCCGGGCTGCCACTGGTTCTCCTGGTGAATGCATCGGATGAGGCGGGGTGTCGAGCAACAGCGGGCGTTACCGTCACTTCACTTTCGGGGATCGGCCGGCGCCGAAGACGCGGTCAGTCCATTCTGTCGGATTGCTGCCGATGCTCGTGCTCAGCCAGGCAAGATACTCGTGGTTTCCGGCAGTGCCGAGGATCGGGGAGGAGAGGAGCCCCGCCGTCTTCAGCCCGAGATCCCAGGCCGCCCACAGCACGGCACCGACCGCCTCCGCGCGCAGTCCGGCGTCCCGAACGATTCCTTCACGGATGCCGGTGCGCCCGACTTCGAACTGAGGCTTGATCAGGAAGACGTAGTCGGCATCCTTCCCCACCGTCTCGACGATCGCCGGCAAGACGGTCGTCAGCGATATGAACGAGAGGTCGCCGACGACGATCTGGGCCCGAACCTCCCGTTTCGCCGCCGCGGCAAGGCCCGCAACCGTCAGGTCCCGGGCGTTGAAACCTTCGATCACCGTGACCCTCCTGTCGATGGCGAGTATCCGATCGAGCTGCCCGTGCCCCACGTCGAGTGCGACGACGCTCGTAGCCCCGCGCTCGAGCAGCACCTGGGTGAAACCGCCCGTCGACGCCCCGACATCGAGTGCTTCTCTGCCTGCGACGTCGACGGGGAACGCATCGAGCGCCGCCAGCAGCTTATGAGCGGCGCGGGAGACATAGTGATCGATGTTTCGCACCGCGAGCACCTGCTCGTCACTCACCCGCACCGACGCCTTGAGGACGGTGAGGCCATCGACCGTCACCGACCCGTCCGCGATGAGACGGGCCGCGTGAGTTCGGGACCTGGCGATCCCGCGTTCTGAGAGCGCAGCATCCAGTCTCCACTCAGGCCCAGTCTGCCCTGGCACCCTCTGCTCAGGAACTCTCGGCTCTGGCGTTCTCTGCTCTGGCACTCTCTGCTCAGGCAGGTGCGTCTCCACCCTCGAGCGTCGTGCGGAGCCGGTCATGAATCTGTACGAATGCGCCCGCACGCAGGTCGAGCGGTTGGTCTTCGATCACCCGCAAGCGCGACACCAGCTCATTTTCTCCGTTAGCGTCACCGGTCGAATCGCGCGGCTCGTACCGCTCGTCGTCAGCCATCACTCAACGCTACCCTCCGCATAGAGCTCGGGTGCCACGCGGAGTGCGTGGATCGAGACCCCGGCATTCCAGATCGCGGATGCCGCGGCACGCAGCAGGTCGATCTGCCGCGCACCCCGGGCAACGACACTCACCGACCCGTCGGACACCCGCACCGTCGACTTCCCGACGGACACGAGAAGATCCGCACCCCGGGTCTTCACAACGACCTTCGGATACGGCTCAGACAGCTGACGAAGATCGCTGAGGATGAATGTCGGCCGAGATTTCGCGTCTGCTGCCAGCACCTGCTTCGCCCGATCGATTCCGGTGAGCACAAGCGCGGAGTCCATGCCGGCGCGGTTCGCACCGAGGATGTCGGTGTCGAGCCGGTCGCCGACGAAGAGTGGATGCGTCCCCCCGAACCGCGACACCGCGGCCTCGAAGATGGCCGCCTCCGGCTTGCCTGCCACCACCGGTAGCCGCCCGACGGCGTTGTGCACGGCGGCCACCAGCGTTCCGTTGCCCGGCGCGATACCGCGGGCCACCGGAATCGTCCAGTCGGTATTGGTCGCCACCCACGGGCGTGCCGGCACATCGTTCAGTGCGAACGAAGCCTCGGCGAGCTGCTTCCAGCCCACCTCGGGCGCAAAACCCTGGATCACGGCCGCCGGGTCATCCTCCGCTGACTCCGTCACGGTGAACCCCGCGTCCCGGACTACGGAGGTAAGGCCCTCTCCGCCGATGACGAGGATCACGGATCCGGCCGGTACGAGATCGGCGAGCAACTTTATCGCTGCCTGCGGGGAGGTCACCACGTCATCGGAGACCGCGTGCAGGCCGAATCCGGAGAGCTGGTCCGCCACCGACGAAGCCGTTCGAGAGGCGTTATTGGTCAGGTAGCCGACCCGTATGGATCGGGCTGCGAAGTTGATCGATTCCACGGCGAACGGAATCGGATCGGGGCCGGCGTAGACCACCCCGTCGAGGTCGAACAGGAGGAGGTCGACTCCGGTGAGCGGGCTCGGTTCAGTCATCGAGCTTCTCTGCCTCACCGGGCTGTTCCTCTTCCACGACCTCGATCGTGTCTTCGTCGCCGGAAGAACCCGAATCGAGGGCGTCGCTCGCCCGATCGGAATACTCCCACCACTTCTCCGCCTCCTCGTCGCGCCCGAGTTCCTCGAGCACCGCGGCGTAGGCATCGAACAGCGCAGGACTCCAGGAGAACGCCGTGTTCGGATCGAGCTGCGGAATCTGCAACTCCGTGAGCGCGGCGTCTCTCTGCTCGAGGTCGAGTCTCGCCCCAGACATCGCAATCGCCAGCAGCACCTGCACCTCGACGGCGAGCGACGAGCGTGGCACCGAGCGGCCGAGTTCCAGCGCCCGGTCGGGGCGACCGAGCCCGCGTTCGCTGTCGACCATCAGGGGGAGTTGATCGTCTTTGCCGGAGATCCGGCGATAGGTTCGGAGTTCTCGGAGCGCGAGTGCGAAGTCCCCTGTCGAGTATGCGGTGATGGCCAGCGTCTCGCGGACCACACCGATACGGCCGGCGCGCCGGG
>JANYGT010000163.1 GCA_025362355.1 Lacisediminihabitans sp.
ACGGGTGCATCCTGAGTACTTGCGTCAGCTGCTTCTCGGGGACGGGTTCCATCGCGAGTTCATGCGAACGGTTGCTGGCGTCGGCGGGTCTCTCATGCGGGCACGGCCAGCGAACGCCGCGTCCATCCGCATCCCCCTCCCACCCCTCCCCGAGCAGCGCCGAATCGCATCCATCCTCGACGAAGCCGACGATCTCCGTCGAAAGTCACTCCTGTCCGAGGGAAGTACAGGTCGGCTTGCATCGGCTAGGTTCCGTGAGATGTTCGGTGATGTTGAAATCAACGACAAGAAATGGGACGAATCGTTGATTCTGAGCGATGTGGCCGAGGTGGTGTCGGGAATCACAAAGGGTCGCAGGACTCAAGTTGCGACTCGCGAGGTCTCCTACCTGACGGTCGCCAACGTGCAGGACATGAGTCTCAAGCTGGACGTCGTCAAATCGATCGACGCCACCGATTCCGAAATCGCTCGCTACCGACTTCGTCGGGGCGACCTTTTGCTCACTGAGGGAGGCGACCCGGACAAGCTGGGTCGAGGCACCGTTTGGAAGGACGAGATTTCCGAGGCAATCCATCAGAACCATATTTTCAGGGCGCGTGTGACTGACGACCGAATCGTCCCGACGTTCCTGAGTTGGCTCATAGGTAGCGAGAGGGGCAAGAAGTACTTCCTCAGCGCTGCAAAGCAGACGACGGGTATCGCATCGATCAACTCGACGCAGTTGCGCGCGTTCCCGCTCCTCGTCCCCCCAACGGATCTTCAGCGAGAGTTCGCTCGTAACCTCGATCAGATTGGGAACCTGAACGCGGAGCTAACTGGGCGCACCGCCAAGTTCGACGAGCTCTTCGCCTCCCTGCAGCACCGCGCCTTTCGAAGGGATCTGTGATCGACGTCAGCGTCGTAGCTAACGGGACTGGAGCGCGCGTGGAGGCTCAGTCCGCTGCTCAGGCAGCATCCTGCGCAGGAGACCCTCGTGACTATCAGCGCTCGTGATCGAAAGCTCCTGTGGAGCCGTGCTCACGATGCCTGCGCAATTTGCCGCACGCCACTCACGAGCGCCGCGGAGAGCCCGAGATTGGCGGGATTGGTACTAGGCGAAGAAGCCCACATCGTCGCGCAGCGCGAGGACGGGCCACGCGGTCACGACGCAGACCGCTCCAACATCGATGGTTTCGAAAACCTGTTGCTACTCTGCGCCGCTGACCACAAGAGAGTCGACGAACAGCCCGATATCTACACCGTTGATCGTCTCCAGCAAATCAAGCGAGAACACGAGAAGTGGGCTGCGGATCGCTGGGCGAGCGACCACGCAGATGACCCCATGGTGACGATCAAGGCCAGGGGCGAGGATGCCGTCCCGATGGACCCCGTGCTCACTGGGCAACAGGTCTGGAACCTCGTGTCGGATTCATCGATGTACTACATGCGCACCGTGGAGGGCGATGTCGACTCCGAGTCGGCTCAGATCGCCGATGACTTCTTGACAGCGGCACGGGACTGGGGCGACATCGCGGAGGACGTGCAGGACCAGGGCTTTGCTGCAATCCGACAGGCGCAGGATTCGTTGCAGGAGATGTTGCTGGAGCTGTGGGAGCACGGCCTCTTCGTCTACGGTCGGCGCGTGATGCGAACCATCAAGGGTGGCATCCTGCCTCCGTCTCCGTGGCCGACTACGCACCTGGTCGTCATGACTGCGGAGGAGTTGAAGGATCGACTGAGGCGCGAAGGGGCCCCTTAACGAGTGAGTGACGGCGGGCCACAGTAGACCCGTCGCGGAAGCCGACGATGCTGCCGAGCTCGCATCATCCACGCCGATCGATCGCATCGACGCCGCCATCGAGGAGCTGACCGCGGCGCTCGAAGACCGGGTGTACACGGCCCTGCACCAGATCAAAGACCCGTACGACTTCGAGCATCTGGTCACCGACTTCGTCGCCCGGCTCGGATACGGCGAGGAGTATGAGGTGACGGCGCGATCCGGTGACCTCGGCATCGACGGGATCGTGCATCGCGACCGTCTCGGGCTCGACCGGGTCTACATCCAGGCCAAGCGATACAAGGCGGATCACCCGGTCAGCGCCGAAGCGGTGCGGGCGTTCATCGGAAGCCTGGGCCTGCATCGCGCCTCGGCTGGGGTGATGATCACGACATCCACGTTTGCGAAGACCTCGCGAGAAGAGGTCGAGCGCACGCACAGCACCAACATCAAGCTGATCGATGGGCGCGAGCTGGCGCGGCTGATGGTGAAGTACGACATTGGGGTCGCCGTCGAGCGCACCATCGCGATCAAGCGGCTCGACCCGTCGCAGCTGTTCGTGAGCAGCGAGATCGGGTAGAGCTCAGGTCAGTCGTAGACGTCCGACCGGTGGGCCACGGTCAGGGCGACGACGACCAGCCGCGCATCCTGGAGTTCGGCGATCACTCGATAGTCACCGATTCGGTAACGCCAGTAGCCGGCCAAGTCGCCGGTGAGCCCCTTACCGCGAGTGCGTGGGTTATCGAGGGCGCCGACCTCCTCGAGGTAGCTAATGACGCGACGCTGGATGGGCTTGTCGAACTTGGCGAGCG
>JANYGT010000104.1 GCA_025362355.1 Lacisediminihabitans sp.
GGCCGAGGGGGCGACGGTCGTGATCGCGGACTTCAACCCGACATCCGGAGCCGCCGCCGCCGCCGAGGTCGGGGGCCTCTTCGTGCAGGTCGACGTCACCGACGAAGCCCAGGTGAACGCGCTCTTCGACACCGTCAATTCGACCTACGGCTCGGTCGACATCGCGTTCAACAACGCCGGGATCTCCCCGCCCGACGACGACTCGATCGAGACCACGGAACTTCCGGCCTGGCAGAACGTGCAGGATGTCAACCTCAAGTCGGTTTACCTCTGCTGCCGCGCCGCCCTGAAATACATGGTCGCGCAGCAGTCCGGATCAATCATCAACACCGCGTCATTCGTCGCCGTGCTCGGGTCGGCGACCTCGCAGATCTCGTACACCGCATCAAAGGGCGGCGTGCTCGCGATGAGCCGCGAGCTCGGCGTGCAGTTCGCTCGGCAGGGGATCCGGGTGAATGCACTCTGCCCCGGTCCGGTCAACACCCCGCTGCTGCAGGAGCTCTTCGCCAAAGACGAGGAGCGCGCGCAACGGCGGCTCGTGCACATTCCGAAGGGGCGATTCGCAGAGCCGGAGGAATTGGCGGCTGCGGTCGCCTTCCTGGCCAGCGATGATGCGTCGTTCATCACCGGGTCGACCTTCCTCGTCGACGGAGGCATCAGCGCCGCCTACGTCACGCCGCTGTAGATGGTGAGCGATGTGACGGGTTCACCGGCTCCGTCGGTCCAGTCGGTGGGGTCCGGTGTCTCGTCCTCCGCGTCATCGGCTGACGACGCGCTGTTCCGGCCGGTGCGCGCCGGCAATGCGTTCGAGGAGACCATCGGGCGTCTGCTGCAGGCGGTGCGCCTCGGAATCGTCGCGCCGGGGGAGGCGCTGCCGGCCGAGCGTGAGCTCGCCGCTCGATTCTCGGTGAGCCGCGACACCGTTCGGGAGGCGATCCGGTCGTTGTCGTCGGCCGGGTTCCTCGTCTCCCGACGCGGGCGTTACGGCGGAACGTTCGTCGTTCCCGTGCTGCCGGAACGCGGCGCGATCGAGGGGGTGGCGGCATCCGTGCCTCCGTCTGCGGCGGAGCTCGACGACATCCTCGCGGTCAGGGAGATCATCGAGATCGGCGCCGCGCGGTCGGCCGCTGCGCGAGCCCTCTCGGCGGCGGATCGTGAGCTGCTCTGGACTCGTCTGAAAGAGACTTCCGCCGCGTCGATCGTCGACTACCGCCGACTCGATTCGCGCTTGCACCTGACGATCGGGGAGCTCGTCGGCGCTCCGTCTCTCGTACCGCTTCTCGCCGACAACCGGATGCGCCTCAACGAACTGCTCGACCACATCCCGTTGCTGCAGCCGAACATCGAGCACTCCAACGAGCAACACGAGGCGATCGTCATCGCGATCCTGACCGGGGATGTGGACCGCGCGGCTTCAGCGATGCTCGAGCATCTCGAGGGATCCGCAGTGCTGCTCCGTGGCTTCCTGAACTGACCGGCCGCCGTCGCTCTCGCCCGGGCTCCCACTCCTTTCGGTTCACAACTCATGCAGTTTGCCATGCGACGACCCGGAAATCCCGTGTTTCCGGGGGTGCTACCCACGCCCGCGCGCATTCTGCATGAGTTGTGGACCGGAGGCTGGCACACTGTGGGGGGAAGTGGCCGAAAACAGAGGGAAGAGTCGCCGGTCGGATGATGCACGACGATGAACTGCCGATCGACGAGTCGCTCGTGCGCGGGCTTATCTCGCGGCAGTTTTCCGAGTGGTCCGGGTTGCCGCTGACGCGCGTGCAGTCCGGCGGAACGGTGAACGCCATCTATCGGCTCGGCGACCGGATTGCGGTACGCCTTCCGCTCACCGAGCGCTTTGGGGCAGACCTGCTCAATGAGGAGCGATGGCTGCCGCTGCTGGCCCCCGCGCTGCCCGTTCCCATCCCGACGGTGCTGGGTATCGGCTCAGCGGATGCGACGTATCCGAGCCCGTGGCTGGTGGTCGACTGGATCCCTGGCGCGATCCCACCCCCGGGTTCGGTGGCGGATGCCTCGCCCCTCGCCGACGACCTCGCCGAGTTTCTGGTGGCACTCCGTCGAGTCGATACCGTTGGCGCGCCCCCCGGTTACCGGGGCGGCGCCGTACGCGAGCTCGATGGCGACGTGCGGCTGTGCCTTTCCCAGATCGACGACCTCGCGGATACCCGCGCGCTCGCCGAACTCTGGTCGGAGTCCGTCTCGGCCGAGGACTGGAATCGGGCGCCCGTCTGGGCTCACTGCGACCTGCTTAGCGGAAACGTCCTCGTCGAGAACGGCCGGCTCTCGGGCGTTCTCGATTTCGGCGCTGCGGGCGTCGGCGATCCGGCCTGCGACCTGATGGCGGCCTGGAGCATCCTTCCGGCGGCCGGCCGCGATCGGCTCAGGGCCGCGCTGGATGTCGATGACTCGACCTGGCTGCGCGGTCGAGGCTGGGCGCTTTCGCAGGCGGTCATCGCGCTGCCCTACTACCGGCTGACGAATCCGACGATGGTGATGGGTTCGCTTCACACGCTCGCGGAACTGCTGGCGGGATAGGCGTCGGCGGGTTCGGGAGCCTGGTCTCGCACGCCGGCGGAGGGACTGGGCGGTCCCGGCGGAGGTGAGAGGTGTCAGACGGACGGCGGGGTGCGCGGGGTGCGCGGGGTGCGCGGTTTGGTCGGAGGTTTCGTCGGGGCCGGTGCCGGCGGGGAACTCGGCGCCGGTGATGTCGGCGTGATGGGCTTGGTCGCGCGCTGGACCGGGGTGATGGGCTTGGTCACCGTGTCATCCGCCGGGAGACGCTTCGTCGGGATCGAGCGTGTTGCGGGCTTCGACGCATTCGGCTTCGTGGCAATGGGCTTCGTGGCGGCCGGCGAGGTGTCGGGTGTGGCGACCATCGGCGTTACAGCGGTCGGCGGATTCGCGGCGGGCGCTGACGTGGCCGGCGGTGCGGCGGGCGCCGGCGTGGAGACGGAGGGCGCAGCCTGGGCCGGGCGCGGCGGCTCGTTTTTCGCGACGTACAGCTCCGCGGCGCGGGTTGCGACGAGCAGGAATCGCACCAACAGGAAGATCACGGCGACGAGTACAGCGAGGCAGACGAGGGTGATCAGCCCCCAGACGATGATGCCGAACACTCCGAAGAGGTGGGCGCCGAACGGCAGGACAGGACCGTACACGGTCAGTTCCCTTCCACTTCGGCCTGGTTAGCCTCTTCGATGACGGTGCCGACGGCGATCGCCACGCTGAGGCCCCAGCTGATCCACATGAGGATGAGCCGCCAGTCGCGCGGACCCTTCCGGGTGGTCTGCAGTGCTCCGACGCCGCCGAATACGGCGCTCAGGAATGTTCCGCTGAAAATGTACTTGCGCACTGTGCCTCCCGGATGTGTGAAAGCCACGGTACCCGAACTGTCCAACCCGGGGCGCGCGCCGCCTTAGTGTTGATGCGTGCGCATGGCCATCCTCGGCGGGATCCTTCTGGTGATCGGTGCCGTAATGGTCGCTCTCGGGATCCTTCCGCTGTCTGATGTCGGGGATCTCGCGAACCGCGTCTGGCCCATCCTGCTGTTCGTCGTCGCGATCACCGTCGTCACGGAACTCGCCGCAGAAGCCCAGCTCTTTCGCGTCGTCGCCCAGCAGGCCGCACGCTGGGGGCGGGGACGCACCTGGGTGCTCTGGCTGCTGGTGCTCGCGCTCGCCGTGCTTTCGACGATCTTCCTCTCCCTCGACACGACCGCGGTGCTCCTCACCCCGGTGGTGGTGCTGCTCGCCCGACATGTCGGGGTCTCACCGCTTCCCTTCGCGCTGACCACCGTCTGGCTGGCGAACACCGCGTCGCTGCTGCTCCCCGTCTCGAATCTCACCAACCTGCTGGCGATGCACGCGATGGGCCCGCTCGGTCCCCTCGGGTTCGCGAGCCTGATGATCGTGCCGGCGACGATCGCGATCGTCGTGCCGGCGCTCATCCTCTTCCTGTTCTACCGGCGCAGCCTGCTCACGCGGTACGAGGCTGAGGATGTCGACCAGCCGACCGACCGCGTGTTGCTGATCGCGAGCGCGGTCGTCGTCGTCGCGCTCTTCCCGCTGCTCGTCTCGGGCATCGCCGTCTGGATCCCGACGATGGGCGCTGCCATCGTGCTCGGGGTCTTCTTCCTCGTTCGACGGAGGGATGTCATCCACTTCGGGCTCGTGCCTTGGCAGCTCGTGGTGTTCGCGAGCGGGCTCTTCCTCGTCGTCGAGGCCGCCCATTCGCTCGGTCTCGGAGCGGTGCTTGCGGCGGTCAGCGGCAGCGGACACGATCCGCTGTCGCGTCTCCGCCTCGCCGGAACCGGCGCGCTCGGGGCGAATGCCGTCGACAACCTGCCGGCCTATCTCGCCCTCGAGCCGGTCGCCGGCGACCCGGTTAGACTCGCGGCGCTGCTTGTCGGGGTGAATGCCGGGCCGCTGATCACCCCGTGGGCGTCGCTCGCCACCCTGCTCTGGCACCAGCGCCTGACGGCTCTCGACGTCGAGATCTCGTGGCGGAAGTACATGCTGCTCGGGCTTGTCGCTGCACCCCTCACCGTCGGGTTCGCCACCCTCGGACTCGGGCTCGCCAACCTCTGACACTGATAAAAAGCTGAGAAACTGACCAAACGGTCAGAATCTGACCGATCGGTCAGGTTAGGCTGTTTTTCGTGCAAACCACCACAGAAGACCTTCGTCTGGTCGCCCTCGCCGAATTCACCGCAGCCGGCTATTCCGCGACATCCCTCCAACGGATCGCCGAGCTTGCGGATGTCTCGAAATCGAGCGTGCTCTACCACTTCTCATCGAAAGAGGATCTGCTGCAGGCCGCCGTCACCCCGGCCGTCGATCGCCTTGCCGAAATCCTCGAGCTGCTCGCCGGTGACTTCTTCACACCCGAACGACGCACCGCCTTCCTCGCGGAGTTCATCGACTTCCTCCTGATCTATCGGCGTGAGGTCAACATCTTCATCAATCAGGGCCCGTCGCTCTTCGACGTGCCGGTGATCGAGCGCGCGACCATCCTGGTGCGGCAGCTCGCCGAATTCTTCCATTCGTCCACGTCGACCCTCGAGGATCGGATGCGGTTCGCGATCGCCCTCGGTGGCGCGGCGTACATGCTCTGCTCCCAGGACAGCCTCGGATTCCCGACTCCGGTCGACGAGACCCGAGCCGCCCTGCTGTCCGTCCTGACCGAGTTGCTCGCTCCGGTCGCCACCCTTCCTTCACCCGTCCAGGAGTAATCCATGCCAACACTTCTCTACCGTCTCGGTCGCTTCTCCTACCGTCGTTCCTGGCGGGTGATCGGCGTCTGGTTCGTTCTGCTCGTCGGCGTGCTCGGCGGCGGGATCGCGCTCGGCGGCCAGACCCAGAACTCCTACGCCATTCCGGGGACGGAGTCGCAGGCCGCGCTCGATCGGCTGAGCGCCGTCTTCCCGTCAGTCGCCGGGGCGACCGCCCAGGCCGTCGTCGAGGTGCCGGCCGGCTCCGCCGTCACCGACGCCAAATACACCGCGGCGATCAACCAGATGAACGCGAAGATCTCGAAGATCCCGGGCGTCGATACCGTCATCGGGCCGTTCTCCCAGTACGCGACGGGTGCGGTCAGCGCAGACAAGCAGTACGCACGTTCCCAGGTGCAGCTGAAGGGATCAGAGGAACAGGTCTCGCAGTCCACACTGACCGACCTGAAGGCGACAGCGAAGATCGGCGAGGACGCCGGGATGACGGTCGCTTTCGGGGGGCAGGTGTTCTCCGACCACAGCTTCGGCATCACGACGACGGAGCTTCTCGGCGTCATCTTCGCCGGCATCGTGCTGATCATCACCTTCGGCTCCCTCCTCGCCGCGGGTATGCCGCTGATCAGCGCGCTCGTCGGCGTCGGAATCGTGACCGGGGGTATCACCGGCGTCTCGGCATTCATCACCGTGTCAAGCTCTGCTCCGCTGCTCGCGCTGATGATCGGCCTCGCGGTCGGAATCGACTACTCCCTCTTCATCCTCTCGAGGCACCGCACCCAACTGGCCAACGGAGAGGATCCGGAGGAGTCCGCAGCCAGCGCGGTCGGCACGGCCGGCAGTGCGGTTGTCTTCGCGGGGGTGACCGTCATCATCGCGCTTCTCGGACTCCTGGTCGTCAACATCCCATTCCTCTCGGTGATGGGGGTGAGCGCCGCCTTCGCCGTACTCTTCGCCATGGGCGTCGCCACCACCCTCGTTCCCGCGCTCCTCGGGCTCGCCAAGGGGCGTCTCGCGCCGAAGCCGGGCTCCCGCGCCTACCGGCGGGCGACCGAACACCTCGCGGGCAAGCCGACCATGGGGGTGCGCTGGGTCCGCGGCGTGATGAAGCGGCCGGTGCTCGCGACCGTCGCGGTCATCGCGGTGCTCGGAACCCTCGCCATCCCGGCACTCAGCCTCGACCTGAACCTTCCGGACGGAGCATCGGAGCCGAAGGGCTCGACCCAGCTTCAGGCCTACTCGATGATCGAGAAGGGCTTCGGCGCCGGCTACAACGGCCCCCTCATCGTCGCCGTCGACATCACCCAGACCACGACATTCATGCCGGATCTCAAGGCCATCGCCGCGCGACTCGAAAAGCTCCCCGACGTCGCGCTGGTCAGCCAGGGACTGCCGGATACGACCCTCGACACGGCCATCATCCAGGTGATCCCGAAGAGCGCGCCGAATGATCCGTCGACGAAGCAGCTCGTGCAGTCGATCAGGAACATCGCCCCGTCGATCTCGGCGAAATACGACACTCCGATCTCCGTGACCGGGGCGACCGCGGTCGGCATCGACGTGTCGAACCGTCTCTCCAGCGCACTCATCCCCTTCGGGATCGTCGTGGTGGGGCTGTCGGTGATCCTGCTGATGATGGTGTTCCGATCCGTGCTCGTGCCGATCAAGGCCGCCGTCGGCTTCCTCCTCTCGGTGGCATCCTCCCTCGGTGTCGTCGTCGCGATCTTCCAGTGGGGATGGCTCGCGAACGTCTTTGGAGTCGAGCACCCCGGGCCGATCCTCAGCTTCATGCCGATCATCCTGATGGCCGTGCTCTTCGGGCTCGCCATGGACTACGAGGTGTTCCTCGTGTCGGGGATGCGTGAGTCGTTCGTGCAGTCGGGCGATGCCCGGAAGGCCGTGGCCACGGGATTCGCCAACGGTGCGCGGGTCGTCACCGCGGCGGCACTGATCATGTTCTTCGTCTTCTTCGCCTTCGTCCCGGGGGGATCGGGCGCGATCCAGGTGATCGCGCTCGGACTCGCCGCCGGCGTCGCCTTCGACGCCTTCCTCGTACGGATGACGCTCGTTCCCGCCGTGATGACGCTCCTCGGACGCGCCGCCTGGTGGATGCCGAAATGGCTGCAGAGACTGCTCCCGAACATGGACATCGAGGGTGAGCATCTCCGCGCCCACCGCGATGCCGTCGAATGGACGAGCACCCAGCGGGCGTTCGCGATCAGTACCGAGTCGCTGTTCGTCGGCTCCGCGGATGACGCCATCGGCCCGATCGATCTCGCCGTCCCGGCCGGTGGGCTGGTGCTCGCGCACGGCGACGTCTCCGATCGTCGGCTGGTGGCGGCGACACTGGCCGGCCGTCTCGACCCTGTGGCCGGGCGCGCGCAGGTCGTCGGGCATCCGGTTCCGTCCGAAGCCGCTGCGGTGTCGCGCCTCGTCGCGATCGCCGATGTCGGGATGATCGGCCGCGAAGACTCGTCGATCACCCTCGGGGAGCTGTTCGCCGAACGACTGTCGCTCACGCAGCCACGCCGCAATCGTTCGAGGCGGAGCATCCACCGGTCGATCGACGCTATCAACGAGGCGATCCGCTCGTTCGCGCGTCCAGCGGTGCCGACCCAGGTCTCGGCGGGGTCGATCGTCAACCTCCTCCCGCAGCGGGAGAGGGCGGTCGCCCTCGCGGCCGTCGCCCTCTCGGAGGGCACGGAGGTCGTCATGCTCGACCAGCTCGACAGTTTCGCGGTCGTCGACGATGAGGATGCCTACATCAGGGCGGTCTGTTCCCTCGCGGCCCCGACGACCACCATCGTGCTCGGATCCCCGCAGCCGGCACGCGCGACCGCGAACCTCGGCGGGATCGGACGACCGTTCGGCCGCATCGATCTCGACGCGCTTCCGCGATCAACATCCGCACACCACCACAGTCACCGCGCGACCCCCGACGAATCGGGCGCGCCACTAGACCAGCCCGGCACCGCGCTCGACCAGCCCGGCACCGCACTCGACCAGCAAGGAGCACTCCTGTGAGCCAGATATCCGAAACCACGAGCACCGGCACTGCTCCTCGCCGACGCTGGCTGCGACCGGTCGCGATCATCGCGGTCGCCCTCGTGCCGCTGGCGTTCGCCGGGCTGTTCGTCGGTGCGCTCTCCCAGGCAGACACGTCGATCAAACACGTTCCGGCGGCGATCGTGAACGGTGACAAGCTCATCTACCAGACGGGGACCGACGGCAAGAAGACTCCGATCTTCGCCGGGCGGCAGCTGGTCACCGAGCTCACCGGCGGCAACGGCGGCTTCGACTGGACGGTGTCCAACAGCGCCGACGCGAAGGCCGCACTCAAGAACGGCAGCATCGATGCGATCCTCACCGTTCCGAAAGACTTCTCGAAATCGATCCTCTCCCTCTCGTCGTCGACCCCGACCCGGGCCAAGATCTCCATCCAGACGGATGACGCGCACAGCTACCTGACCGGGGCCCTCGCGAAGACCGTCGGCGACGGAATGACGTCGACCTTCGGCAAGGCGATCACCCAGCAGTACATCTCCGGGATCTACACGAGCGTCGGCAGCCTCGGCTCGTCCCTCGGAAGCGCGGCGGATGGCGCCGGAACGATCGCGAGCAACGCGACGACCCTCGGCACCGGACTCGGCACCCTCGCATCCGGGGCAGCCTCCTCACAGGCTGGGGCCGCGAAGCTCTCGACCGGCGTCGCCCAGTACACGAGCGGAGTGGATTCGCTGAACTCCGGGCTGTCGAAGCTCAACACCGGCGCCTCCCAAGCCGTGCAGGCGAGCCAGGGAATCTCGCAGCTCTCGGCAGGCGTCGCGACGATCTCGCAGCAGCTCTCGGCCGCCTCGGCAGCGGTTCCGCAGAATCCGATAGCGATCCAGCAGCTCAGCGACCTTGGCTGCAGCGGACAGCGCCTCATCCTCGGTGCAGCCATTGTCGATGGTCTTGGCACGCAGTGCCTGGATGCGCGTCTTGAGCTTGTCGAGCGCGGCGAGATTGGACGGTTGATCCACTGTGACGATACCCTGAGAAGTCCAGTCAAACTGGCGCCACCGCGATGGTACCGACGCTCTCGCGTCGCGCCATCGCGG
>JANYGT010000165.1 GCA_025362355.1 Lacisediminihabitans sp.
ACTTTGTGAGCACCTGCGTCATGATCTTCTTGAATGTCGGCGCCGCGGCTGCCGAAGTTCTTATAGTAACGGGCTTCGTATACGTGACGAGCACCTCGTATTGCGGGTCATCGGCCGGCGCGAGCCCGACGAATGAGACGATGCGGTCCGAGCCGTAGCCTCCACCGTTCGGCTTCGCCATCTGGGCAGTTCCGCTCTTTCCGGCGATCCGGTAGCCCGGGATCTTGACCGCCTTCGACAGCGGCCCGCTGTCGACGATGCTCTCGAGCATGTTCACGGTCGTCTTCGACGTCGCGGTCGACACGACCTGGGTACCCGTCGTCGACGGCACGTCGGTGACCGTGCCATCGGGCTTCGTGCAGTTCTGCACGAGCGTGAGCGGCAGCCTCACCCCGCCGTTACCGAGTGTCTGGTAGATGCTGGCGACCTGGAGGGCCGTCGCCGCGACTCCCTGCCCGTAGAGCACGTTGTACTTCGTCTGCGAGTCCCAGCTCTGCCACTTGTTCAGGATGCCCTTGCTCTCGCCCTGGAACCCGACCGCCGTCGGCGCCCCGAGCCCGAATTTCTGCATGTAGTCATAACGGAGCTTCGGGGAGACCTCGCCGCCGATCATCGAGATGCCGACGTTCGACGACTGCTGCAGCACTCCGGTGAGGGTCAACCGCTCAACCCCGTGCGGGTCGGCGTCGTTGATGAAACCGCCTTCCGGGGTCGCCCAGTGGGACGGCACCGTGACCTGGGTCTGCGGAGTGGCGTTGCCCGAATCGACCAGGATGGCCGCCGACATCCCCTTGAACACCGATCCCGGCTCGTAGGCTGCCGTCGCTGCCAGCGATCCGAGGAAGTCCGGAGAGGTGCCGCTGACGTTGTTCGGGTCGACCGACGGCCAGTCGGCCACCGCAAGCAGGTGCGCGTCTTTGATTCGCACGACGATCGCCGTCGCCGACGTCGCCCCGATCGCCGCGCCCTGCTGGGCGATGGCCTGCTGCGTGAACCATTGGAGGTCGCTGTCGAGGGTGGTCTTGATCGTTCCACCGGGGATGGCTGTCTTCGTGGTCACCGCACTGCCGGGAATCTGCACGTTGTCGGCGGACCGCTCGTATTTCACGGTTCCATCGGTGCCCGCGAGACACTTGTTCTCCATGGTCTCGAGGCCGTTCTGTGGCCCGTCGGTTCCCACGAACCCGACGAGGTTTCCAGCTACCGCACCAGCGGGATAGGTGCGCTTCGGATGCGGCTGGTCGTCGACTCCCGGGATCCTGAGCTTGCGGACGGCACGCAGCACCGACGTGTCCACCGCCTTGGTGACGAGCGAGAAGTTGGATTTCGGATTCTTCGTCAGCGCCGTATAGACGACGGTCGGGTCCTGTTTGGTGATGGTCGCGATCTCATTCGCCTGGTCGAGCACCGACACCGTGGTCTTCGTGCCGTCTTTCGCCGTTCGCTGGAAAGCGCCGACGTTGATCGGAGCGGCGGTGATGTCGTAGCGCGTCACGCTGTCGGCCAGCACGACCCCGTTGGCGTCGAGGATCTGCCCGCGCGGTGCGTAGACCCTCTGGGCGATCTCGCGCTTCGTCGTCGAAGCCTTGTTGAGTTCGTCGGCCTGCACGACCTGGAGGTCGACGAGACGCACGAGGAAGGCCGCGACGATGGCGAGGGTCACGATGATCGCAAGCGTCAGTCGGCGTCGGCTCATTCGTGCGGTGTTCACTCTGTCATTCCCCGGTTCGGTCGTGGAGCTCGGCGATTCGTGCGCTGTGGATGACGGGCGGTTAGTGCGTCGTCGGCGCCGGGATCGAGCCCGACGTTACCGATCCGGTTCCCGTCGTGGTCGAAGGCGCGCCCGGGGTCGTCGCTGCCGGCGCCGGAGCGCCGGGGGTGGCGGCCGCGGCGGCCACCATCGCGGCCTTTTCGGCCGCCGTCATGCCGGGCACGAGCAGCGAGTTCGCTACGAGGGCTCCCGCTCCGGCGCCCGTCGCATTAGCGGCTCCGGCGGCCGTCGGTGGATTCAGCACCGCACCGGTCGAGAGCATGATCCGTCCGGACCCGTTGCTGTTGATGACCATGCCGAGGCTCTCGGCCTGCATGGCGAGATTCTGGGGTGACTGAAGCACCTGCAACGACTCGGTGAGGGTCTGCTGGTCACGTACGAGGTTCTTCTGCGTGGACTGCAGCGAGGAGATCTGGTAGGCGCCGTTCGAAAGGAGGATGCTCATCATGAGCTGCGCCATGAGGATGACGAAGAGACCACCGACCGCGACGAGCGCGTAGACGATGCGCGGTCGCTGGCGACGCTGCGAGCGCGTCGAGACGATCTCGATGTGGCTCGGAGTGGATGCCCGCCCGGGCTTACCGGGAATGATCTCGGCCGGAAACGTGTACGCCAGCGTGTTGCTCATGCCGCTCTTCTCACTCGGGTCGCGGCGCGGAGTCGCACCGGAGTCGCTCGGGGGTTCTCTGCTCGCTCCTCGTCGCCGGCGAGTTCGGCGCCACGGACGAGCAACTTCAGCTGCGGCCGGTGCTCCAGCAGTTCGATCGGGAGTCCGGCGGGAGCCGTCGAACTGGATGCCGCCACCAGCGCCCTCTTGACGATGCGGTCCTCGAGCGACTGGTACGCCAGCACCACGATGCGCCCATCGACCTCGAGGCAGTCGATCGCCTCAGGAATGGCGCGGGCGAGCACCGAGAGTTCCTGGTTGACCTCGATCCGGAGCGCCTGGAACACCCGCTTGGCCGGGTGCCCGTTGCGCTGGATGGCCACCGGAGTCGCGGCGGTGATCAGCTCGACCAGCTGGGCCGAGCGCACGAGCGGAGTCGACTCGCGAAGCTCGACGATCTTCTTCGCATAGCGCTGCGCCAGTCTCTCCTCGCCGTACTCCCAGAAGATGCGGCGGAGATCGCTCTCGCTGTAGTCCGCGAGGATCCGCTCAGCGGTGAGGGGCGACGTGGCGTCCATGCGCATGTCGAGCGGAGCGTCTTTCGAGTACGAGAAGCCGCGCTCGACCCGGTCGAGCTGCAGAGACGAGACCCCGAGGTCGAAGAGGATGCCGGCGACGCGATCGATCCCGAGACCCTCGAGCGACTCCGCGAAACGGTCGTAGACGGTATGGACGAGGTGCACGCGATCGCCGAACCGCGAAAGACGCTCCCCCGCTATCGCCAGGGCGTCGGTGTCGCGATCGAGTCCGACGAGCACGAGGTGGGGGAATCTGTCGAGGAAGGCTTCGGCGTGCCCGCCCATGCCGAGGGTGGCATCCACGAGCACGGCTCCGTCGCGCCCGAGAGCGGGACCGAGCAGCTCGATGGTGCGCTCGAGCATCACCGGGGTGTGGATCTGGTTGTCTGCCATCAGAGGTACGGATCACAGTCCCTTTCGCCTGATCCCCATCCGGTCCGACCTGCCACCGGGGAAGTGCGGCAGGGTTGAACGGCTGGGAGTCAGGCGCAAGGCACTAGAAGAGTCCGGGGATCACCTCTTCCGTGGTGTCGGCGAAGGCGCTCTCCTGCTCGGCGTAATACGTCTCCCAGGCCGCGGTGTCCCAGATCTCGGCGCGATTACCCGCACCGATGACCGTGAGCTCGCGACCGAGACCGGCGTACGCGCGAAGAGTCGCGGGAATCGTGAATCGGTGCTGGCCGTCCGGGACCTCGGCATTGGCACCGGAGAGGAAGAGTCGGAGGAAGTCCCGGTTCTGCTTGCTCGTGATCGGAGCCTTGCGGATGCTCTCGTGCAGTTCTTCGAATTCTCTCGTGCTGAAGACGTAGAGACACCGCTCCTGTCCACGGGTCACCACGAGACCGGACTCGAGCTCGCCCCAGAACTTGGCCGGGAGGATGATGCGGCCCTTGTCATCGAGCTTGGGGGCGTAGGTGCCGAGAAACATCGACGACTCCCCCCTCATTCTCCGGCCTGGATTCAGGTACGCTCCACTTTACTCCACTTTCCACCACAAAGTATAGAAATTGCCCCGATCGGGGGGTCGATTCGCGCTTTGAGTCAATTGAATATTGGGATTATCCGGGTGGAGGGTTTTCTTGTCAGGAACCCTGAATTTGGGCACAAAAAAGGCCGACCCGAGGGTCGGCCTACTTTGTGGTTGTTTGCGGGAGCTCTACTGCTCCTGGTCGTCTTGGCGTTTGTCCCAGCGCTCGTTGAGGCGATCCATGAAACCGGGGCGGGATGTCGCTCGCGGAACATCGGGCTGGGGAACGTCTCCCGACATCTTCGGGGTCGAGATCGCGAGGAGCACCCCGACGAACATGACCACGAATCCGACGATGCCGATGGCAGCGATACTCAGTGCGACGCCGGTGATGATGACACCGACGCCGAGGAGTGCGACGAGGATGCCGAGAACTATCGTGCGGTAGTTGCGACGACCACCGCGGTTACCCACGGTTGCGACGAAGTCTGCATCGTTGTGATAGAGACTGCGCTCCATCTCTTCGAGGAGGCGCTGTTCGTGTTCGGAAAGGGGCACCGTTACGCTCCTTTCGTTAGAAATCGACGATTACCTATTGACAATTGTATGCTCCGGCGCGTGGCTAGGCTAGAACCGTGGCTGAGAGTACCCGGTTAGTTGACCTTGTCCAGTCCGGCATCGACGCCTTCCTCGATGACCGGCATCCCATTCTGGCGGAAATCGCCCCGGATCTCGCCCCTTTCATCGATTATTCGCGTGACCTGCTCAAGGGTGGCAAACGGTTCAGGGCGCTGTTCTGCTACTGGGGCTGGCAAGCGGTCAGCGGTGGAACGACCGGGTTCGACCCGTCAGCGTTCGACGGAGACGGTTCAGAACGCACGAGCGACGATCTCGCGGCGGTCGTGCTCGCCGCGAGCGCCCTCGAGATCTTCCATGCGGCCGCCCTCGTTCACGACGACATCATGGACAATTCCGATACCCGTCGCGGGCGCCCGGCGGCCCACAAACGCTTCGAGAAACTGCACTCCGACGGGCGCTGGAACGGCAGCGCTCGCGGATTCGGGCAGTCCTCCGCACTCCTCCTCGGTGACCTCCTCCTCGGGTGGAGTGATGAACTGTTCGACAGAGGCATCCACCGGCTCCCGTCGGAGTCGGCACGGCTCGATTCGCGTCGAGAGTTCAACCTCATGCGCACCGAGGTCACCGTCGGCCAGTATCTCGACATCCTGGAGGAGCAGGCCTGGCAGAGTTTCCCGGAAGCCGGCCAGCTCTCGCGCGCCGAGCGCGTGATCGTTTATAAATCGGCGAAATACAGCATCGAGGCACCGCTCGCCATCGGCGCGGCGCTGGGCGACGGGAGCGCCGAACAGGTGAGGGCGCTTCGCGACTTCGGGCTACCGCTCGGTATCGCGTTCCAACTGCGCGACGACATCCTCGGCGTCTTCGGCGACCCGGAGATGACGGGAAAGCCATCGGGCGATGACCTCCGTGAGGGCAAGCGAACGGTGCTCATCGCTCTCGCCCGCACCCTGCTCACGCCGAACGCCACCAGACTGCTCGACGAGCTGCTCGGCGACCCAGAGCTTTCGGCCCAGCAGGTGTCGATGCTGCAGACATCCATTCGTGGATGCGGGGCGGTGGACGAGGTCGAGCGCATCATCGAGCAGAACGTGCGCACCGCGCTCGCCGCCATAGCCGCGGCACCTATCTCGAGTGCCGCAAAGACGCAGCTCGCCGCACTCGCCGAAACCGTCGCGAAGCGTTCAGCCTGACCGTCGCGAAGCGCTCGGCCTGACCGTCGCGGAGCGTTCAGCCAGGAACTATCAGAAGCCGAGCGCCTGCGCCACCCGGCGTACCTCGGCTTTGCGGCCGGCCCGCAGTGCGTCGATCGGGGCGATGCCGAGGCTCTCTTCCGGGCTCAGCAACCAGTTCATCGCCTCCTCGTCCGAGTATCCGCTGTCGTGCAGCACGAGGATCGTCCCGCGCAACTCGCCCAGCGGCTCATTGTCGCGGAGGAAGAGCTCCGGAACCTTCCACACCCCGTCGACCTTTGCGGCGAGAAGCGTGTGATCTTCGATCAGACGACGGACCTTGCTCACGCCGATGCCCAGGATGTCGACCAGTTCCGGGATGTCGAGCCAGCGGAACTCAGAGGCGGTAGTCACACCCCAAGCCTGCCAGATGATGGAGTCGAAGGTGATCAACCGCTCCGGCGGTCGGACAATCTTTCCAACAGATTAACTCAAACCCCACGCACCACGATAATTGACTCTCAGTATCAACTGTGTCAGCGTTGGCTGATTGCGAGACGACGCCTGCCGGGGGTTGGCAGGGAGACGGGGAAGCAGATGAACACTTCAGGACAGAGCGAACGAGCGACATCGCGCGGGCGGGTCGGCACGGCCCTCTTCGCCACCATCCCGATCGTCCTCGTCGGTTCGATGGCGGTCGGCCTCGGTCTGACCGGCCCGATCGAGCCGGTGACGCAGAAACGCCCGGACAGGCCGAAGACCAGCCCGGGCGAGCTTCTCGCCAAGTCGATCCGAACCGCCTTCGCGGCATCCACTCGCGCGACGCAGACGACCGGTGCGACGGCTGTCGTCTCGTCGGTCGCATCCGCCCCCACCACCTACAGGGTCGCGGCGGGCGACTCCGTCTCGAGTATCGCCGGTCGGTACGGCCTCGCAACCGCATCGGTGCTTGCTCTCAACGGCCTCGGGTGGAAGTCCGTCATCTTTCCCGGTCAGGTGCTGAAACTCACGAACTCCGGCCCCGCGCCCATCGCCGTGAAGCCCGCGGCGCCGGTGGCGAGCGGGGTCATGCGCTACACGATCGCCACGGGCGACACGATGGGAAGGGTTGCCGCCCGCTTCGGGATCACCACGCAGACTCTGCTCAGCGCCAATGGCCTCGGCTGGTCGAGCATCATCTACCCGGGGCAGACGGTTGTCATTCCGAGCACCGCCGCCCAGAAACCGGCCGCTCCCGCCTCCTCGAGCAGCGCCCCGATACTCGCAGCAACTCCGACGGCGGCGGTTGCCCCGGCGGCAACGTTGCTGACCGCCGAGATGACGACCAATGCGAAGACCATCATCCGGGTCGGGCGTTCATTGAAAGTGCCGGAGTACGGCATCGTCGTCGCCCTCGCCGCCGCCCTCCAGGAGTCCGGACTCCGCAACCTGAACTACGGCGATCGAGACTCCCTCGGCCTGTTCCAGCAGCGCCCGAGCATGGGCTGGGGCACCCCGGCCCAGCTGCAGGATCCGAGCTACGCAGCCCGCCTGTTCTTCGGAGGAGCCGGCAATCCCAACAACATCAATACGCGGGGTCTTCTCGACATCCCGGGCTGGCAGTCGAAGTCGGTGACACAGGCGGCCCAGTCGGTGCAGCGGTCGGCCTACCCCAACGCGTACGCGAAGTGGGAGATCACGGCTCGGGCCGTCCTCGCGGGTCTCGGCTGAGGCATCCGTCGCCGTACGGCGATGCATACGGGCCTTCGCGGTGTTTTAGCGGACGGTCACGACAAGTCGTCTTTAGACTCGAGCGGTGAGCTCCGCGAGTACTGATCCCCTGATCGGACGTCTGATCGACGGCCGCTATCAGGTGCGCTCGCGCATCGCCCGCGGCGGTATGGCGACCGTCTACCTCGCCACTGATCTGCGCCTCGAGCGGCGGGTGGCGATCAAGGTGATGCACGGTCACCTCGCCGACGACTCGCAGTACAAGGCCCGGTTCATCCAGGAGGCGAGGTCGGCGGCGCGACTCGCGCATCCGAACGTCGTCAACGTCTACGACCAGGGTCAAGACGGCGAGACCGCCTACCTCGTCATGGAATATCTGCCGGGCATCACGCTCCGCGACCTGCTGCAGGAGCACAAGGTGCTCACCACCGTGCAAGCGATGGACATCATGGAGGCGATTCTCGGCGGCCTCGCCGCCGCCCATAAGAACGGCATCGTGCACCGGGACCTGAAGCCGGAGAACGTACTGCTGGCGGATGACGGGCGCATCAAGATCGGCGATTTCGGTCTCGCGCGCGCCGCGACGGCGAACACTGCCACCGGCAACGC
>JANYGT010000137.1 GCA_025362355.1 Lacisediminihabitans sp.
TTCGATCCCCGCCAGCCGCACCAGTTCTTGAAACCCAAGCCCCATGCGGCTTGTTCAATTCAATATATTGACGCCGCGAGCCGCCCTCATGGACGCGATGACAGGGGCTTATAGCAATGCTGAGCAAGGGGCGAAGAACCGCGCTGGGCATAAAGTAGTCATGGCCCAACATCGAAAGAAGGACATCGGTAGCTCCCTTGTTTTGGTGATAGGGGCATGGACTGCAAATGCGCCCGGGCTTCAAGGCAGGCGCATCAGCTGACAGTGACCTGAAAACTGTCACCCGCCGCCCCCGCAAAGAACACGTAGCTGCCCGTTGGTGCGTACACCGCGCCGCGGTCAACAATGCTGTCGTAAAGCGTTGCATCGGGCGTGACGACGATGACTCTGCCCTTGGCGGGCAATGTGAAATTGAGTACGCCGCCTGCATCGACTGCCCGCCATTCGTTGAATCCGTCGGTGCCAATTGTGATTGTGGAGGGAGCTTTCGGCAGTCGACCAGCTGTGCGCGCAGCTGACCACAGGAGGTGACCCGTTCGCAACAAACCGCCGTCTCTGTTGTCTATAAGCGCCAAGTCAGTTTGGTCGCGCAGAGCGGACCCAGCCATCGCTGCAAAGTCGGGGCGTTCAATTCGCCGCACGCCACGGAAGTCCACATAGCCCGGCAGTTCTTCGTAGCTTTTCAAAGCCTCAAGCAGGTTGAAATCCAACACCTCCACCGCAGCAGGTGCATTGCGCATCAACCAAAACGCATCGCGCAGCGCAGGCTGCAGCTGCTGCGGATTCAAAACCGGCTCAAGCTTTTGTAGCGTCACGAGGTCGCCGCCTGTCAAACCGGCGGGGCTTTGAGCGATGAAGTCAATGCCATCGCGGCTGCCGAAATAAGTGCGATTTTCACTGGGTGGGGCGAAAAAATAGCCGTCGTTGTAGATCAGCTCTACCGGCGGCGCAACGCCCCCGAGAGAGGTGAGGATCAACTTGCGGCGCTGGCTGTCGATGGCGATCTTCATCGTGCCAGTCTCTGATGCGTAATGGCCAGCGTAGCGATCAAGTGTCGCTGGAATAGCCTGCGGAACACGCGGTTGCGGCGGCGAACGCGTCGGTACAGCAGGCCGTCGGTCTGCCAACACGCCGGCGAGGATGGGCTCGGTCAGCTTGTCGCCGCTCGCCTTTCCTGAGGTGATCATCGCAATCACCATTTTTTCGGCCGGCAAAATTTGCAGGTTTGCAGAATAAAAGCCGGAGTTGCCGCCCTTGGCAAACACCTGCATGCCAGAACTTCCGTTGCCGTTGCCGCTGCCGATGTGCGTCGAGTAGTCCCAGCCAACCTGCCCGTACCACTTGCCCTCGCGCAACGCGCTTGTAAAAGGTGCGGGTTGCCAGCGGTAAAGCTCCTGCAGCGAGGCCGGTGAAAGCAGGTTGCGGCCACCGGCCATCAGGCTGTCGCCAAAGCGGCACAGGTCTTCAGCGGTCGACGAAAAGCCGCCCGCTGCATATATAGGTACAACCTCGCGCGGATACTTTTTGCCCGATGCGGCGTCATAATATTCGGCGACGTTGGCGCCCCCGCTTTCACCCAGACTTGTGGTGGTGTTGGTCATGCCCAGAGGTGCAAATACGCGGTCTCCGAGGAAAGCAACAAACTTGCGGCCTGTGACCTGTTCAACCACCATCTCTGCCAGTGTGAAGCCGTCGTTGCAGTACATCGACATCGCGCCAGGCGCGTGCTTGAGGCGGTTACGCTTAAGGGTGTCAAGCAGCAGCCGGTGCATGGTGGCATCAGGCTCAAACCCTATAAAGGCGGTCGTTCCGGGCAAGCCCGAGGAATGGTTAAGGAGCATCCGAAGTGTGATGTCGCTAAATCGTGCGTCCGCCATTGTGAATTCCTGCAGGTACCGAACCACGGGCGCGTCAAGCGCCACCTTGCCCTCATCGACCAGCAGCAAAATTGCAACGGTTGCAAACATCTTGCTGACTGAACCAATGTTAAAGCGGGTCTTTGGGTCAACTGCGCGGTTCTGCGCGCGGTCAGCAACGCCCATCGCATCAGACAAAACAAACTCGCCGCGCTCCATGATCGCCGCTGATACGCCACTTCCCTGGCCAGAACTAATCGCCTTCCAGGCGGACTCGCGTGCATTCGAGATCGCCGCAGCATTGCTGGACGATGGCGGCACCTGCGCAGCTGTTTCAAAGGCTTTCGGGCCTTGACCCCCGCAACCAGGCAGCAGGGTTGCTGCGGCAGATGCGGTGGCGATCGCGAGGACATTTCGGCGGTTGACATGAATGCTTGGCTGACTCATACAAATATTTCTTCTGAAATTATAAGCTGCTGTGCAGCGTAAGTTAGCCGAATTAAAAATTCAGTGGCGTTGCGGGTGTCAAGTACTTGACCACTTCACGCAGGATTTGGATCGCCGCAGGATCGATAGCAGGGCTAGGGCGCTTGGTTGCCGCAACGACGATCGTCACACCTGTGGCCAGGTTGTACGCGAATCCGCCGCTGTAGCCGTTGATGTCTGGATTCTGGACGAGCCAGCCATTGGAATAGATAAAACCGTAAGCAAAATAGCGATCGGCCTGGTTCTGGCCCCTGCCCGCAGAAGACGCAATCATTTCGCGGAAAGATGCCGCTGAAAGCAGTTGGCCAGAGCCAAAAACGTGGCCCCATTTCCCAAGATCGTGCAGGTTCGATGTCAAGGCACCCCCGCCAGCCCACGAAGGGTTGTGAAACGTCGCGTCTTCATAAAACCCCCGGTCTTCGATATATGAGTGCAACACCGGAGCCTGGATTTCCTGGTCAAGCGGAAACTGCGTATCCCGCAAGCCGACGGGGCCGAGGATGTTGATCTCGTACAGCGACTTTATCGACTGGCCCGTAGCCTTCTCGATGACCTGGGTAAGCATGATGCATTCGGTGTGTGAATACTTCTGGCTGGTGCCCGGTGCGTAGCCCATGAGGCCGCCCTGAACACTGTAGGCAATCAGCTCATCAGGCGTAAAGCTGCGAAAGGGATTTGCCGGAACGTCGCGCAGGAAGGTCTTGTCATCGACATAGTCGAGGTAGCCAGCCGTGTTGGCAACCAGCATTCTGATGGTGACCTTGTCCGCCGACAGCAGCTTGGGGTACCAGCGATCAATGGTGTCGTCCAGGCGAATACGGCCCTGCTCTGCCAGCATCAGCAGCAGCGTTGCCTGGAACATCCAGGTAATGCCGCCAATGCGGTAGTGCATGTTCGTAGTCGCTGGCACCGTGGTCATGGAGTTGCCCAGCGCCATGGTGACGACTTCCTGGCGGCCCACCCACATGCCAAACTGAACGGCCTGCGTACCGGCTCTGGCGCTCTCGGTCTCTACGATGGCGCGGATCCGCACCGCGTCATTGTTGGGCAGGGGGGTATCGGCCCAAGCGTTGCCCATAACCCCCGGGCCGCAGCCGGAAATAGTTGCACAACCTGCAGAAACCAGTAACGTCAGGCTTTTGCGCCTCGAAATTG
>JANYGT010000138.1 GCA_025362355.1 Lacisediminihabitans sp.
TCATCCCGTCGCCGTTCGTGAACTTCGCCAATGTGCAGACCTGCCTCCAGGCGAACTCGAACACCTCGGGGCTCTACGAGCTCGTCAACCTCTTCAGTGGCGGGGCTCTCCTTCAGCTGTCGATCTTCGCGCTCGGCATCATGCCCTACATCACGGCCTCGATCATCGTGCAACTGCTCCGCGTCGTCATCCCACACTTCGACACCCTTTACAAAGAGGGCCAGTCCGGCCAGGCCCGCCTCACGCAGTACACGCGCTACCTCACCATCGGCCTCGGCGTATTGCAGTCGACCACCCTGATCACGGTCGCTCGAAGCGGCGCCCTGTTCCCGTCATCCACGAACACCCCCTCGTGTTCCGCACTCATCACCAACTCGTCCTGGTACGCGATCCTGCTCATGGTCATCACCATGACGGCGGGAACCGGCCTGATCATGTGGATGGGCGAGCTCATCACCGAGCGTGGCATCGGCAACGGAATGTCGATCCTCATCTTCACCTCGATCGCGGCCCGCTTCCCGGGTTCGCTCTGGGCCATCAAGCAGGCGAAGGGGTTCGAGACCTTCTTCCTGGTGATCCTGATGGGCATCGTGATCATGGCGCTCGTGGTCTTCGTCGAACAATCGCAGCGCCGAATACCAGTGCAATATGCGAAGCGGATGGTCGGCCGAAGGACGTACGGCGGCAACAACACCTACATCCCGATCAAGGTCAATATGGCCGGCGTCGTGCCGGTCATCTTCGCCTCCTCGCTGCTCTACCTTCCGGCGCTCATCGCCCAGTTCAACCAGCCGGGACCCGGCAAGTCCCCGGCCCCCTGGGTGACCTGGATCACCGACAACCTGCGCTCGGGCGATAACCCGCTCTACATGCTCCTGTACTTCCTGCTCATCGTCGGATTCACCTACTTCTACGTCGCGATCACCTTCAATCCGGAAGAGGTCGCCGACAACATGAAGAAGTACGGCGGATTCATCCCCGGCATCCGAGCGGGTCGTCCGACGGCCGAATACCTCGACTACGTGCTCACGAGGGTGACGCTCCCCGGGTCGCTGTACCTCGGCCTGATCGCGCTCGTTCCGCTGATCGCGCTCGGGCTGTTCGGCGCAAACCAGAACTTCCCGTTCGGTGGCGCCAGCATCCTGATCATCGTCGGTGTCGGGCTCGAGACGGTGAAGCAGATCGACTCCCAGCTGCAGCAGCGACACTACGAAGGCCTGCTTCGGTGACCCGTCTCCTTATCGTCGGCCCCCCGGGCGCTGGTAAGGGAACGCAGTCCGCACGGCTCTCGGCCCGCTACTCGATTCCGCCCATCGCGACCGGCGACATCTTTCGCCAGAACATCAGAGACGAGACGCCCCTGGGGCTCGAAGTCAAAGCGATCGTCGACGCCGGCGACTATGTTCCGGACTCCCTGACGAATGCACTCGTCTCCGACCGGCTCGAACAGGATGACGCGGCCAACGGATTCATCCTCGACGGCTACCCGAGAACGCTCGAGCAGATCGGGTATCTCGACAGGCTGCTCGCCTCTCAGGAGCAGTCCCTCGATGCCGTCATCCTGTTGAACGCCGACACCGACGAGGTCGTCGAGAGGCTGAGCAAGCGGGCGGTCGAGCAGGGGCGGGCGGATGACACCGAGGTCGCCATCCGTCACCGTCAGGCCGTCTTCGCCCGCGAGACCGCACCACTCATCCCGGTCTACCGCGACAAGGGACTGCTGATCGAGGTCGATGGCCTCGGCGAGATCGACGATGTGAGTTCGCGCATCGCCGACGCACTCGATGCGCGCGGCGTGTAGCGAAGAGCAGCGTGGCTTTCCGCAAGAACATCTACAAGACGCCGTCCGAGCTTGCGCAGATGGTGCAGCCCGGCCTTGCGACCGCGGCGTCGCTCGACGCTGTGCGCGGGGGCGTCCGCGTCGGGGTGACGACGCTCGAACTCGACGCGCTCGCTGAGCGGGCCATCCGTGCCCTCGGCGGAGAGCCGAACTTCATGAAGGAACCCGGCTACCACCACACGATCTGCACCTCGATCAACGACGAGGTCGTCCACGGCGTGCCGGGTGGGCGTGTCATCGAGGCCGGAGACATCGTCTCGATCGACAGTGGGGCCGAGATCGGCGGCTGGAACGGTGACGCGGCTTTCAGCTTCGTCGTTCCCGATCCTGCGCGCGTCGCTCTCGTCGCCGAACGACAGCGGCTCTCGGATGACACCGAGCAGTCGCTCTGGCACGGGATAGCCGCGCTCGCATCCGCTTCCCATCTCGGTGAGATCGGCGCGGCGATCGAGGACTACCTCGGGTCGCGCGGCAGCTACGGAATCCTCGAAGACTATGTCGGGCACGGTATCGGCCGCTCGATGCACGAAGAGCCGTCGGTGTTCAACTACCGCGTCCGCGACAAAGGGCCCCAGGTGAAGCCGGGCCTCGTCGTCGCGATCGAGCCGATGGTGACGCTCGGCGACATCGACACCTTCGTGCGCGAAGACGGTTGGACCGTTGTGACGACCGACGGGTCGATGGCGGCACACTGGGAGCATTCCGTCGCCGTTCATGCCGACGGCATCTGGGTGCTGACGGCAGTGGATGGCGGCGCCGCCGCGCTCGCTCCGCTCGGGGTGGTTCCCGTTCCGATTCCCCAATAGGCGCCGTTCGCTCTCGGCGTCGCAGATCATAGACCCATGGTTGGCGTTAGCGCTGTTTATCGCCTAAGCTCGACCTTTGGTGTCTTCTGCCTGTTTTGGCGTGCTCGCTCCCGTTCCGGGAACCGCATGTCGCCATCGGGACCGACACCACAATCCACCCGCACGACCAGCAATCGATATTTTAGCGACGAAGAGGCAATGGCCAAAAAAGACGGTGTCATCGAGATCGAAGGCGCAGTAGTCGAAGCTCTGCCCAACGCAATGTTCCGCGTTGAGCTGACCAACGGCCACCGCGTTCTTGCCCACATCTCGGGCAAGATGCGCCAGCACTACATCCGCATCCTCCCCGAGGACCGCGTGATCGTGGAGTTGAGCCCCTACGACCTGACCCGTGGCCGCATCGTCTACCGCTACAAGTAACGCTTCTGGAAAGTAACGGCCAGTGTCGCCCGCTAGCGAAAGCGCGCTCAGACACCTGGTACGAAGACAGCGAAAAGAGAAAACAATGAAGGTCAATCCGAGCGTCAAGCCGATCTGCGAGCACTGCCGCGTCATCCGTCGTCACGGAAACGTCATGGTGATCTGCAAGTCGAACCCGCGTCACAAGCAGCGCCAGGGCTGAAACCCGCCAGTACCTATAACTAAATACTGAAGAACAGATTCGAGAACCCGGGGCGCGTATCTAAGCGCAGAGGGGGACACCCGGGGTGGAGGCCCCGGCACCGAATCTGTCCAACACCTCCACTCACTACACAGGAGAAGCCACCATGGCTCGTCTAGCAGGAGTCGACATCCCGCGCGATAAGCGCGTCGAAGTCGCATTGACATACATTTACGGCGTCGGCCGTACGAGGGCACTCAAGACCCTCGCCGACACCCAGATCAGCGGGGAGATCCGCGTCAAGGATCTCACCGATGACCAGCTCATCGCGCTCCGCGACTACGTCGAAGGAAACTTCAAGGTGGAGGGTGACCTCCGTCGCGAGGTCGCAGCCGACATCCGTCGCAAGGTCGAGATCGGAAGCTACCAGGGCATCCGTCACCGTAAGGGACTGCCCGTCCACGGACAGCGCACCAAGACCAACGCTCGCACCCGTAAGGGCCCGAAGCGCACCGTCGCCGGCAAGAAGAAGGCCCGATAGCGAGCACTGCTCGCGTCGCCATTTACGTTTTAGGAGAACATCATGGCAGCACCGAAATCGGCCGTTCGTAAGCCGCGCAAGAAGGAAAAGAAGAACATCGCAGTGGGCCAGGCCCACATCAAGTCGACGTTCAACAACACGATCGTGACCATCACCGACCCGTCAGGGGCCGTCGTCAGCTGGGCGTCGTCTGGAACCGTCGGCTTCAAGGGTTCGCGCAAGTCGACCCCGTTCGCCGCGCAGCTCTCGGCGGAGTCCGCCGCCCGCCAGGCGCAGGAGCACGGCCTCAAGAAGGTCGACGTCTTCGTCAAGGGACCGGGTTCAGGCCGCGAGACCGCGATCCGTTCACTTCAGGCCGCCGGCCTCGAGGTCGGATCGATCAACGACGTCACCCCGCAGGCGCACAACGGTTGCCGCCCGCCGAAGCGCCGCCGCGTCTGAATTTATTTGCGGGTGACGAAGCTGGCCGCTTTCGGCGTCTGGCTCCGTCACCCGCGATGGCCCGCGTACAGCGTGCTTTTGGTTTCACCGAACACAACTCAATATCGACCGGCCCGCCACCGGTCGCACGCACAAGTGTCAAATAGCGGACACTTCGCCGAAAGGAAACAACAGTGCTCATCGCACAGCGTCCCACTCTGACCGAAGAGAACATCTCCGAGTTCCGTTCGCGGTTCATCATCGAGCCGCTCGAACCCGGTTTCGGTTACACCCTCGGAAACTCCCTCCGTCGCACCCTGCTTTCCTCCATCCCCGGCGCTGCTGTCACCAGCATCCGCATCGACGGAGTGCTGCACGAGTTCAGCACCGTCGCCGGTGTGAAGGAAGACGTCACCGAGGTCATCCTGAACATCAAGGGACTCGTCGTCTCCAGCGAGCACGACGAGCCGATCACGGCCTACCTGCGCAAGCAGGGCGCGGGCCAGGTTACGGCCGCCGACATCTCGGCTCCGGCCGGTGTCGAGATCCATAACCCGGAGCTCGTCATCGCCACCCTGAACGACAAGGCGAAGTTCGAACTCGAGCTGACCATCGAGCGTGGACGTGGTTATGTCTCCGCGACCCAGAACCGCAGCGAGTTCAGCGAAGCCGGCCAGATTCCGGTCGACTCGATCTACTCGCCCGTGCTCAAGGTCACCTACCGCGTCGAGGCCACCCGTGCCGGTGAGCGTACCGACTTCGACCGCCTCGTCGTGGATGTCGAGACCAAGAACGCGATCACCCCGCGTGACGCGATCGCCTCGGCCGGCCGCACGCTGACCGAGCTCTTCGGACTCGCCCGCGAGCTCAACTCCGCCGCCGAGGGCATCGAGATCGGCCCGGCACCCGTCGACGCCGTGCTCTCGAGCGAGCTCAGCATGCCGATCGAAGACCTCGATCTGTCTGTTCGCAGCTACAACTGCCTCAAGCGCGAGGGAATCAACACCGTCAGCGAGCTGGTCGCCCTTTCGGAGACCCAGCTCATGAACATCCGCAACTTCGGACAGAAGTCGGTCGACGAGGTCAAGGACAAGCTCGTCGAGATGGGCCTCTCGCTCAAGGATTCCGTGCCCGGCTTCGACGGTGCGCACTTCTACAGCGGCTACGAAGAAGACGACACCAACGCCTAGGCCTCCCGGCTCTGACGTTTCGATACTGGAGAACTAGACAATGCCAACACCCACAAAGGGACCTCGCCTCGGCGGAGGACCGGCGCACGAGCGCCTCATGCTTGCGAACCTCGCGGCTGCCCTTTTCACCCACAAGAGCATCAAGACGACCGAGACGAAGGCCAAGCGCCTCCGTCCGGTCGCCGAGCGGCTCATCACGTTCGCGAAGAAGGGCGACCTGCACAATCGTCGTCGTGCGCTCGCGATCATCGGCGACAAGGCCGTCATCCACGAGCTGTTCACCGAGATCGCTCCGCTGGTCGAATTCCGTGAGGGCGGCTACACCCGCATCACGAAGCTCGGCTTCCGCAAGGGTGACAACGCCTCGATGGTGCAGATCGAGCTCGTTCTCGAGCCCGTGAACGCCAAGCCGAAGGCGAAGACCTCGACGAAGGCCGAGAAGCCGGTTGCGACAGCGCCGGTGGATGATGAGCCGGCCGCCGAGGACGAGACTCCGCTGGCAGCACAGGCCGACGCGATCGGCGACGAATCCGCGCCGGTCGAATCCGCGCCGGCCGAATCCGCCGAGCAGGCCGAGGCCGTTGACGTCGAGACCGCAGAGGTCGACGCCGAGATCGCTCCGGATGCCGATGCCGCTCCGGCGAAGGACGCCAAGAAGTAGCTCCACCTCCGAAACGGCCCCGCTCCTCGAGCGGGGCCGTTTTTGCGTGCGGCCTCGTTTCCGCGTGAGGAGTAGGTTCGGTGCCATGGCGAGCGAAGCAACGATGGTGAAGGTCGGCGATCGCGAGGTGCGGGTGTCGAGTGCGTCGCGCATCCTCTGGGCGGGGCCGGGCATCACGAAGCTCGACCTCGCGCACTACCTCGTCGCAGTCGGCGGCCCATTCGTCGAGGCGAACGGCAACCGCCCGATCTCGCTCCAGCGTTTTCCGGACGGCGTCGATGGTGAGCAGTTCTTCTCGAAGAATCCGCCGAAGGGCACGCCCGACTACGTTCGGTCGGTGAGCGTGACCTATCCGAGCGGGCGCACGCATCCGCAGCTCGTCATCGATGAACCCGCCGCAGCGGTGTGGGCGGCGCAGATGAACACCGTCGTGTTCCACCCGTGGGCGTCTCTCGCGTCAGACGTCGACGATCCCGATCAGTTGCGCATCGACCTCGACCCGCAGCCCGGCACCGACTTCGGTGACGCCATCACGGCGGCGGTCGCACTCAGGGCCGTGCTCGAGGAGGCGGGGCTCACCGCATTCGTGAAGACCTCCGGCAATCGTGGTCTCCACGTCTTCGCGCCGATCGTGCCAACGCACGAGTTTCTCGAGGTGCGTCACGCGGTGATCGCGGCGGCTCGGGAACTCGAACGCCGAATGCCCGACGCCGTCACGACCAACTGGTGGAAGGAGGAGCGCGGAGAGCGCATCTTCGTCGACTACAACCAGGCCAACCGCGACCGCACGATGGCCGGTGCCTACAGCCCGCGTGCTCTTCCGAACGCCGCGGTCTCCTGCCCGGTCTCCTGGGAGGAGCTCGGGTCGACGGACCCGGCGAGCCACACGATCCTCACGGTTCCGACTCGGCTGGCGACGACCGGAGACCCGTGGGCCGGGATGGCTGCAGACCCCGGGCGCATCGACACGCTTCTCGAGTGGTGGGATCGCGATGTCGCGGCCGGGCTCGGGGAGCTTCCCTTCCCGCCCGACTTTCCGAAGATGCCGGGCGAGCCGCCGCGTGTGCAGCCGAGTCGCGCTAAGCACTGACGCTACAGAAGAACCTCGTTCAGGTCATAGGCAATAGGCCGCTCCAGCTGGTCGAAGGTGCAGGATGTCGCCTCGCGGTCGGGCCGCCAGCGGTCGAACTGCACGGTGTGGCGAAACCGCGATCCCTCCATCTGGTCGTACCGCACCTCGACAATCCGGGCCGGTTCGAGTGCGACGAACGAGACGTCTTTGCCGCCGGAGAAACGACTCCGCTCGGTCGCACCCTTCACCGTGTTGCCCTCGGCGTCGGTGACGACGAGAGGTGCGAGCTCGTCGACGAGAGCGAGGCGACGAGCGTCGGAGAAGGCGGATGCCCCTCCGACGTTCCGCAGTTCGCCGTCCGCGTCATACAGCCCGAACAGCATCGAGCCGAGCCCCGAGCCGCTCTTGTGCACGCGATAGCCGAGGAGCACGACATCCGCCGTCCGTGAGTGTTTCGTCTTGAACATGACGCGTTTGCCGGGGGAGTAGGAGGCGTCGAGTGGCTTCGAGATGACGCCGTCGAGCCCGGCGCCCTCGAACTCCACGAGCCAGCGGCGGGCGGTCTCGACATCCCGTGTCGCCTGCGTGATGTGCAGCGGAGCGACGGCGTCGGAGAGCAAAATCTCGAGGGCCTCCCGGCGAACCGAGAACGGCTGGTCGAGCAGCATCCGATCATCCGCCTCGAGCAGGTCGAAGGCGACGAACGAGGCCGGAGTCTCCACAGACAGGCTCGCGATGCGGGTCGCAGCCGGATGGATGCGCTGCGACAGCGCCTCCCAGTCGAGGTGTTCGCGGCCGGCGGCGCCCGACCGCAGCACGATCTCGCCGTCGAGCACGCAGGCGACCGGAAGCTGGGTGGCGAGGGCGTCGACGAGCTCGGGGAAGTACCGTGTCAGCGGCTTCGAACCGCGGCTGGTGACCTCCACATCCGTGCCGTCGAAGTAGACGATCGCGCGGAATCCGTCCCATTTCGGTTCGTAGAGCAGGCCGCCCTCCACCTTGGATGGCTCGGGGATACCGTCGACGGCCTTCGCGAGCATCGGAGAGATCGGCGAGGCGCTGTCGAGGTGCATGCCTCGATGGTCCTCCGAACGGCGGCCGCTGGCTAGGCGCAGTCGATTCGAATCAGCTCGCCGGTAGACTTCCGGGGTGGACGCGACCGATGCAACGACCGCGGCCGGCGACATCCGAATCCGCCTCGATCTCGCCTACGACGGCCGCAATTTCCTCGGCTGGTCGTCGCAGCCCGGCCTCCGAACGGTGCAGGGCGAGCTCGACAAGGCGCTCGCGATCATCTTCGGCAAACACGGCCCAGCAGGGCAGCTGACCGTCGCAGGGCGCACCGACGCCGGAGTGCACGCCACCGGCCAGGTCGCCCATCTCGACGTGACGAAGGCGCAGCTCGCAGTGCTCTCGCGCCCGCGCGGCAAGACTTTCGTCCGTCCCGACGGAAAGCGCTACGACGGACCGAGCGCCCTCGGCAGACGGCTCAACGGCATCGCCGGTCTCGATGCCGACATCTTCGTCTCGGCCGGATCCTTCGCGCCCCCCGGCTTCGACGCGCGGTTCTCTGCGACCTTCAGGCGCTACGAGTACCGGATCGCGGATGCCTCGGCCCCGCGTAATCCGCTCGAGCGCGGTCACACCCTCTGGTATCCGGCCGTGCTCGACCTCGATCGCATGAACGCTGCAGCGGATGCCCTGCTCGGCCTGCACGACTGGGCCTCGTTCTGCAAGCCGCGGGAGGGCGCGACGACGGTGCGGAGTCTCGAGGACTTCCGCTGGGGACGCTCGGTTGACGGTGTGCTGACCGCAACCGTCCAGGCCGACGCGTTCTGCCACAGCATGGTGCGGTCCCTCGTCGGGGCGGCCGTCGCGGTCGGAGAGGGGAAGCTCGAGACATCCAGGCTGATCGAGCTGCGGGACGACCTCGACCGACCGAGCGACTTCAAGGTGCTGCCGGCGAAGGGACTGACCCTCGTCGAGGTCGGTTATCCGCGGGACGACGGGATGGAAGCCCGGGCGCTGCTCACCCGCAACAGGCGGCCCGTCGGTACCGCATCCATTTGACCGACTCTGCTCCGATCGACTACTCTTGACCCTTGGTGTCAGCGCCGCTTTGTGCTGCACCCGAACTTGAGCCCTCCACCGGCAGCGTTCCCTCGGTCTCTTCCGCGGGAACACCCATCGGAGTGGGATTCACGAACGCCTCATTTCGACAGGAAAGCAGTAGCACTGTGACGCGCACCTTTTCCCCCAAGCCCGACGATGTTCAGCGTGAATGGCTGATCATCGACGCGACCGACATCGTCCTCGGTCGCCTCGCAAGTCACGCAGCGGTTCTGCTGCGCGGTAAGCACAAGCCGACCTTCGCTCCGCACATGGACATGGGCGACTTCGTCATCATCATCAATGCCGAGAAGGTCGCGCTCACGGGCTCGAAGCTCGCGCAGAAGAAGGCCTACCGTCACTCGGGCTACCCGGGCGGACTCACGGCGACCACCTACTCTGAGATGCTCGAGAAGCACCCGACGCGTGCCGTCGAGAAGGCCGTTCGCGGGATGCTCCCGAAGAACTCCATCGGTCGCGCCCAGCTCACCAAGCTCAAGGTCTACGCCGGCGCCGAGCACCCTCACGCTGCCCAGCAGCCCACCACCTACACCCTCGGCCAGGTCGCGCAGTAGCGCGGCGAACAGAATAAGGATTCCGCACACCATGGCGAAGATCGAAGACTCCATCCGCGACACCGACGTAGAGGCCACCCCAGAGTCCTACTCGACCGAGAGCACCCCCGAGGCCGCTCCGAAGGTCGCCCGCGCAGTGCTCAACGTTCCCGGCGCAGCCGTCGGCCGTCGCAAGCAGGCCATCGCCCGCGTGCGCATCACCCCGGGCTCCGGCACCATCACGGTGAACGGTCGCACGATCGAGGACTACTTCCCGAACAAGCTCCACCAGCAGCTCATCAACGACCCGTTCAAGGTGCTCGACCTTCTCGGCAGCTACGACGTGATCGCCCGCATCACCGGTGGTGGCCCCTCCGGCCAGGCCGGCGCTCTTCGCCTCGGCATCGCCCGTTCGCTCAACCAGATCGACGAGGAGAACAACCGTGCCTCGCTGAAGAAAGCCGGCTTCCTCAGCCGCGACGCTCGCGTCAAGGAGCGCAAGAAGGCCGGACTCAAGAAGGCACGTAAGGCTCCGCAGTTCTCGAAGCGCTGATCCGGATCCGGTAGCAGGCTCTATGCCTCGCCTCTTCGGGACCGACGGCGTACGGGGTCTTGCCAACGAGGGCATCACGGTCGAGCTTGCGCTCGGCCTCGCCCAGGCGGCCTCTGTGGTGCTCGGCAAAGGACGATTCGCCGACGGTCGGCGCGCCTCGGGGCGCCGACCGGTCGCGGTCATCGCGCGGGATCCGCGAGTGTCCGGCGAGTTCATCGCGGCAGCCGTCATGGCCGGGTTCGCGAGCTCCGGCGTCGACGTTCTCGACGCCGGGATCATCCCGACGCCCGCCGCCGCTTTCCTGATCGCCGATGTGAAGGCCGACTTCGGCGTCGTGATCTCGGCGTCCCACAACCCGGCTCCCGACAACGGCATCAAGTTCTTCGCGGTCGGCGGCACGAAGCTCCCCGATATCGTCGAAGACCGCATCGAAAAGGCGATGACCGAGCAGAAGCTCGCGCCGACCGGCGTGAAGGTCGGGCGCATCACCCGGTTTGCGGATGCCGAGGACCGCTATGTCGTGCACCTTCTGTCGACGCTCGACACCCGGCTCGACGGCATCCACGTCGTGCTCGACTGTGCGAACGGTGCGGCGTCCGCGATCTCGCCAGAGGTGTTCACGGATGCCGGAGCGCAGGTCACCCTGATCGGCGCGGATCCCGACGGCTACAACATCAATGACGGCGTCGGATCGACCCACCTCGACAACCTGGCTGCGGCCGTGCTCGAACACGGCGCGGATCTCGGCATCGCCCACGATGGCGACGCCGACCGCTGCCTCGCCGTGGATGCCACCGGCACCATCGTCGACGGCGACCAGATCATGGCGGTACTCGCGGTCTCGATGAAGCAGCGTGGGCTGCTCAAAGAAAACACCCTCGTGGCGACCGTGATGAGCAACCTCGGTCTCTCGGTCGCCATGGCCGAGCAGGGCATAACCCTGCTGCAGACCGCGGTCGGCGATCGCTACGTTCTCGAGGCCCTCAACGAGCACGGCCTGAGCCTCGGCGGTGAGCAGTCCGGACACGTCATCATGACGGAGCATGCGACGACCGGGGACGGCATCCTGACCGGCCTGCAGCTCGTGGCCGAGATGGCCCGCACGAAGAAGTCGCTCGCCGAACTCGTGTCGGTGATGACGGTCTATCCGCAGGTGCTCATC
>JANYGT010000190.1 GCA_025362355.1 Lacisediminihabitans sp.
ATTTGCCAGGCCTGGCGATGCGGCGCATCGCGGACCTGCACGCGGGCGAAGCCAAGACCGATGCCCGGGATGCCGCGATCATCGCGCAAGCAGCCCGGACCCTCCCACATGCACTCCGGTCGCTGCAGCTGGCCGACGAGCATGTCGTGGAACTCTCCATGCTCTGCGGTTTCGACGACGACGTCGTGGGTCAGATCACGGCCACGAGCAACCGCATCCGCGGCCTCCTCACCCAGATCCACCCCGCATTGGAGCGAGTCCTCGGCCCGCACCTGGACCACCCGGCCGTGCTCGACCTGCTGCAGCGTTACCCCTCACCGGCCGCGCTGAAAGCGGCGGGCACGACACGGCTCAGCAGCCGCCTGATCAAGCTGGCACCCCGGATGGGGCGCCGCCTCGCCGACGAGATCACCGAAGCACTGAGCGCACAGACCGTCGTGGTCACCGGCACCAACGCGAGCAGCATCGTGCTCCCAAGGCTGGCCGAACAACTCGTCGCACTCCGCCGCCAGCGCGACGAGATTGCCGTCGAGGTCGAACGGCTCGTGGAGGCTCACCCTCTTCACCCCGTCCTGATCAGCATGCCCGGAGTCGGGATCAGGACCGCCGCCAGACTCCTCACCGAAGTATCCGGAAAGGACTTCGCCACAGCCGGCCACCTCGCCGCCTACGCCGGCCTCGCGCCCGTCACCCGGCGCTCCGGCACCTCAATCCGCGGCGAGCACCCGTCCCGGCGCGGGAACAAGATCCTCAAATGGACCCTGTTCCTGTTCCTGTCCGCTTTCGCCGCCCTCCGCGACCCGGTCTCCCGCGCCTACTACGACCGCAAAATCGCCCAAGGCAAACGCCACAACCAGGCCCTCATCGCACTCGCCCGACGACGCTGCGACGTCCTCTACGCCATGCTCCGCGACGGCACCTTCTATCAAGCCGATCATCGGCTCGCCGCTTGACAAGAACATAGGGGCACCCCCCGCAAGTGTTCCCAGTGCCAGCACTGCTGTGGTTATCAGGGCAGTGAAGACACTGCGCTCTCTGATTCGCCGAAAAATGTTCCCCATGACAACCTTCGTGTTTCCAACGCGCCGAACTGCAGAATTCCGCGTGCGTGCGCGCGGAGGTAACCCCCCGGTTTGAGCCTATCGGCGGCATGCCGGCTGAATCTCGAGTTCGTGCTCGTGGGTGCCCCCAGAACTAGTGCCGGGGGACCGCACGGCGCCTACTCGGGCATACCGCCTGCTGCGGTCGTCTCGACGCGCTATTTGTGTCCGGCAGACAGTGGGTTCGCGAGCGGCACCCGAGGCAATCCGATCAGGAATGGTGAGAGCGGCGTGCGGGCGATGACCAGCGCCGCCATCCATGGCACGACCAGGGCCACCAGGAACGAAACCGTCAGTCCGAACGGCGGAGCGGTCGATCCCAATGGCGGGGTGCGCATCAGCCAGAGCACGGCGCTGTGGGTGAGGATCACCATCAGGCTCACCTGAGCGAGCTGCGTGAACCCGGTCTGGAGGAGCCGGGGGAGTAGCGGGATGACGACCTCCGCCAGGAGAAGCAAGGCGACACTGATGGCGAGCGCGACCGCCACAGACACGATGGGTGTCCCGAAGTCGGCCCTTTTGAGGTCGACCAGAGAGGACAGCCCGGTGGCGACGAGTGTGGCGCTGATCGCCAGCAGCAGCAGGCTCGTCACGACCGGTCGGGTAATACGGTCCCGAAAGCGTCGAACCAGCGTGCCCGCCAGGACGAACACCAGGCAGGCGAGTCCGGTTCCAATGGCCTCGGGGATCGCGGCCAGTGCACCGTGACTGGAGTAGGCGATGCCCAGGAGAATCAGGGCAGACCCCCACGGCAGCCAGCGTGGACCGCGCTCAAGGATTCTGAGCCCAACGGCGACGACGAACAGGGCGGTCACAAACCAGAATGCCGAAAACGGCTTTCCTACGTAGTGACCGCCGAGAAGGATCGGCTGGAGTGAGGTCAGGTTGAGGCCCTGGGGCTGCGCCCAGATTGCCAATGCCAGCACTGTGATGAGCACAAGCCACGCGACGTAGGGCACAAGCAGCGTGCGTGCCCGATTCTTCGCCTCGGCGCCTGGAGTCCTGATCCGGGCCCTCCAGAGATACCCCGTCAGGAAGAAGAAGAGCGGGACATGCCAGGAGTAGATCCCCGCTCGCACAAACGGCACGTCCCACGTGTGCCCGGCAACGATTGCAATCGTTCCAACGACGCGGAGGGCGTCGATGGATGCGGAGCGGGTCGACGCGGGTCTCATTCGCCTTACTCTAGGTTCACTCGAGGGTCGCGGCGAACTCCTGGAGCCAGACGCGGAGGTCCGGGCCGAGGTCGGGGCGGCCCGTGGCGAGCTGAACGATGGCCTTGATGTAGTCGAGCCGGTCGCCGGTGTCGTAGCGGCGGCCACGGAAGATGACGCCGTAGACGCCGCCGGTGAACTGGGGG
>JANYGT010000198.1 GCA_025362355.1 Lacisediminihabitans sp.
GCTTCAGGCGGGCGTCGAAGCGGGTGACCCGCAGGCGGAATCCGACGGTGCCGACCGCGATCCGGCGGGCGTACTCCTCGCTGTATTCGAGCAGCGCGGGCTCGGGCATCCGCTTCTCGAAATGCTCGACGAGGTCACCGAGCACCGCGTAATTAGCCTCGTCCGCGAGGAGCTCGGGGGTGCCGTACAGGTGAGCGGTCACGTGATTCCAGGTAGGAACGGCGGGAATCGCGCCGTACCAGCCGGGTGAGATGTAGCCGTGCGGACCCTGGATGATCACCAGCACCTCGTGTTGTCCGAGCTCGTGCAGCCGCTCATCCGGACGCCCGACGTGACTTACGATGCTGATCCCCTCCGCGTCCTCCTCGAGGATCACCGGATAGTGCGAGGCCACGAGACCCGTAGACGTCGCCGAGATGATAGTCGCCCACGGGTTCTCGCGGATGAGCCGCCTCACCTCATCGGCATCCTCGAGGAGAAAGGCTGGAGTGTGTCGCATGTCTCGACCCTATTCGGCGCTGGGCGTCAGGCCTGATCCATCGGGCACCAGTAGAGCTTCCGACCGCCGAGCTCTTCCATGACGATGTTCGTTCCGCAGACTCTGCAGGGCAGGCCTTCGCGGTGGTAGACCCAGTGCCGGTCGGCTCGACGGGAGAGGGCCTTGCGCTTGCCGGCCGGGGTAAGTCCGTCCCTCGTCAGCATCTGACCGGTCTTCACCCCGATCGCGAGCAGGTGCGCCCAGTCCCTCCAGAGCGCCCGCACCGTCTCTTCCGACAGCTCCTTTCCCGGCGTATGCGGATTGAGCCGCGCACGAAAGAGCATCTCGGCCCGGTAGACGTTGCCGATTCCACTGACGACGGACTGGTCCATCAGTAGCAGTGCGATCGGCGTCGGCTTCTTCAGCACGACGCGGACGAAACGGTCCTCCGCTGCCGTCCCCTTATCGACGAGAGGGTCGGGCCCGAGCTTGGCGAGCGCGACCTCGACCTGCTCCGGCGTGAGCACCTCGCAGGCGGTCGGTCCGCGAAGGTCGGCGACGGCAGCCTCGGTCAGCAGGCGGACCCTCACCGCGCCGATCGGCTCTGGCGGGAATGCGGATGCCTCGACCGGCCGTAGCGTCTCCTGCTCCGACATGCGGAGCCGGGTTTTCCGCGGGGCTCCGATGCTCGCGTTCGAATCTTCGGCCGCATCCTGGTTGGTTATCGTTCCGCGCTGGTTGGTCTGACCCATGCGTCCGCCGGCGGATGCCGTTGTCGCGTCGGCCGTGATGTCACCGGCGAAATCCCACGCGCCGTAGAGCCCGAGGTGCACCCGCAGCCAGAGGTGGTTGTCGAACTCGAGGAACATCTGCTTTCCGACGGCCTTCGACCCGATCATGGTGTGCCCGTCGAGCTGTTTCGCGCCCTCGGCGAAACGGCCCTGCGGGGACGATGCCGCGACCCGGTGCCCGACGAAGTGCAGCGAGAACTGACGAGCGATGCGATGGACGGAATGACCCTCGGGCACTAGACGATCTCGCGGTCGGCGATGAGGCCGGTCGCCTCGTATTCGGCCAGCTGGCCGATGCGGCGGATATGACGCTGTTCCTCGCTGAACGGCTCGGCGAGGAATGCGTCGATGAAGCTCGTCGCCTCGTCGACGGTGTGCTGGCGGGCGCCGATCGAGATCAGGTTCGCGTCGTTGTGCTGGCGGGCGAGCAGTGCGGTCGCCGTGCTCCAGACGAGAGCGGCGCGCGCCCCCGTCACCTTGTTCGCGGCCATCTGCTCGCCATTTCCGGAGCCGCCGAAAATCACGCCGAGGGTCTCGATCCCCGCCTGCTGGTCACGGACGACGGCGCGCGCTGCGTTGATGCAGAAGCTCGGATAGTCGTCGATCGGATCGTACGACCGCGGACCGTGATCCACGATCTCGTGCCCTGCCTCAGCCAGATGAGACTGCAGATGTCGACTGAAGTCGAGGCCGGCATGATCGGTCGCGATGTGGATGCGCATGCTCCCCAATTTACCGCGCGCTCCGCCGTGGAGCCGACGTCAGGCCGTCCAGTATCCGACCTTTCCGAGCAGCACCGTCTCTGCATCCGCGTCCGCCGGCACGGCGACCTCCGGCGGGAATACGCCCATCCCACGCCACTCATCGATGTGCGGCACGACGAATTCGTTGAGGCCGTCGACGACGGCGTCGGGCAGCGAGTATTCGAGCCCCACGAGATGGGCGATGGACCACGCCTGGAATGCGCGGTAGACCGACAGGTGAACGAAACCCTCGGCCAGCGAATAGTCGCCGTACTGGAAGTGGACGATCGATGCCGGGTCGAGGTCGTCCCGCATCACAGCCTCGGTGGCCGTGTCGTTGAGGTCGTCGTAGCTGCCGATCGGATCGTCACCGAGAAGGTCACCCGACCAGCGATCGCCGACCTGGTCCATCGTCTTGCCGGCAATGACATCCGGGATCCACGCCTCGTCGTAGGCGTGGGCCACGAGGATGTCGCGCAGGGTGGGGCTCGGCTTTCGACTCCAGTCTGCCGGGGCGGGGAGCGTGAGCTGATCGACGTCGAGCATGTCGATCACATCGCGGAGGGCAGCATCGGACATGAGGAAAAGGTCGCGTTCTTTCATGGCCCGCACGATACTCGCGAGGGCCGACATTCCTCGCGTACCGCTCAGCTGTCGAAGCCCAGCCCGACGGCATCGAGGCCACGAAGCAAAGCGTTGCGCCGCCCGTCGTTGTGGTCGGCCTCATCGAGCGCCCACTTCGTCGCCTGCACACCGGCGAAGGCTGCCGGTTCGGGAGGAAAGGGCAACGGCAGCTCCCGCACCATCCGAAGCTCTGACCGCTCGCTCTTCTCGTCGTAGAGCTGGTCGAGCATGACGTTCGCCGCGAAGCGTGTCGCCGCCACGCCGAGACCCGTGTAGCCGGCCGCATAGGCGACGCGGCCCTGACGGGCGAGACCGTAGAACGCGCAGAATCGGCTGCTCGTGTCGATGACCCCCGCCCAGCGGTGGCTGAACTTCACGCCCTCGAGCTGAGGGAAGGTGGTGAAGAAGTGGCTCGCGATCTTCGCGTACGTCTCCGGTCGGTCCTCATAGGACGATCGGATGCGGCCGCCGTAGTGATACACCGCGTCGTAGCCGCCCCAGAGGATGCGGTTGTCGGCGCTCAGCCGGTAGTAGTGGAACTGGTTGGCGGTGTCGGCGACACCCTGCCGGTTCGTCCAGCCGATGGACGCAAGCTGCTCGTCGCTGAGAGGCTCGGTCATCAGCACGTAGTCGTAGACCGGCACTGTGTGCAGTCGGAAGCGTTTGAGCAGGGAGGGAAACGCGTTCGTCGCGAGGGCGACGCGATCTGCCGTGACGAATCCGCCGTCGATCGAGAGTGTGACGGGAGAGTCGAGCAGTTCCGAGTCGAGGTGGCGAACGGGAGAGTTCTCGAAGATGTCGACTCCGGCCTCGACGCACGCCTTCGCGAGCCCGGCCGCCAGCTTTCCCGGATGCACGAGAGCCGTCGTTCGCGTGCTCCACAGCCCGGCGAGGTAGGTCGGCGATGACAGTTCCGCCTGCACCTGATCGGTGCCGAGGAACAGTTCCGTCGAGCCGTTGTGCGCATCGCGCAGCCCACCGACCTGGTACTCCTCGGTCGCGACGGCGAGGGAGCCGACGCGCTCGAAGTCGCAGTCGATGCCGAGCCTCGCGACGATCGCCTCGATCTCGTCGAGGTTCTGCATACCGAGCCGGTCGAGGGTCTCGAGCTCCTCGGGAAAACGCGCGAGCCCGTTCGATTCGCCGTGGGTCAGGGTCGCCTCGCAGAAACCGCCGTTACGCCCGGATGCCGCCCAGCCGATGCTCTTCGCCTCGAGCACGATGACCCGAAGCGTCGGATCGCGATCCTTCGCCTGCAGCGCCGTCCAGAGGCCGGTGTACCCTCCGCCGACGATCGCGAGATCCCAGACATCCGTTCCCGAGTAGGTGGGGAAGGAGTTTGCTGCGAGACCATCGAGCCAGAAGGGGCTGAGACGCGAACCCTCGAGTGAAGACGCGACGACTCTCGAGTCGGGGACGTTGCGTTCGAAAACGGTGCTCGCCATGTTTCAACGATACCGAGAACCCCTGTGCGGGGACTCCATGCTGTCCCGACGATTCGCCCCCTGATTCACTCACCGAAAACGCAGGAGTTTTGCGGGATCCAGGGCAAAAGGGGCACGTCTTGCTCGATTTGGGGAGATTCTCCTGCGTTTTGGGTGAGCGGGACGGGCGCGTCGGGCGTCAGTCGAAGATCGGATCGCGGGTGCGCGATCGCTTGAGCTCGAAGAACCCGTCGTAGGAGGAGACCGCGACCACGCCGTCCCAGAGCGCGGCGGCCTCTTCCCCCTTCGGCGCCGGAGAAATGACCGGGCCGAAGAACGCGTGCCCTCCGACGGCGATGACGGGGGTGCCGACATCCGCTCCCACCCGGTTGATCCCATCGAAGTGCGATGCCCGCATCTGCGAATCGAACTCGTCGGTGTCGGCGTATTGCGCGAGTGTCGCCGGAAGGTCGAGCTCGGCGAGGGATTCGGCGATGACGGCGTCGACATCCTTCCGCTTAGCGAGATGGATGCGCGCCCCGAGCGCGTCGTACAGCGGCTTGACCGCCTGCTGGCCGTGCAGCTCGGTTACCGCGGCAACGAGCCGGGTATACCGCAGCGCCCGCGGCAGGAAGGCCTTGTAGAACTCCGAGAGATCGTCACGGTCCTCGTTCAGCACGAAAAGGCTCATCTGGTGCCAGCTGACGTCGAGATTGCGGAGGGCTGCCACCTCGTCGACCCAGCGGCTGGTCATCCAGGCCCAGGGGCACGACGGATCGAACCAGAAATCAACGGGGGTCGGTGTTTCGGGAGTTGTCATGTCCCTATCAAACCTCAAAATTTCGGAGGCTATTCCGAGAGATTCCCACTGGTGGCGCGGTCGATCCGAGCGCACACTGGAGGCAGACCTAACCACTCGACGCCTTGGAGACACCATGCCGCGACTCACCGCCCGTTCTCCCGAAATCCTGCCGGTGCTCGGCCGTGGTCGTCATCGCACGCCTCGGAGCGGCGCCTGTTTCATGGAGTACGCCTCGTTCCTCGCCGGCGAACGGTGGAGCGACCACCCGGCGTGCACGCACTCCGCCCTCGCCGTGACGGCGCGGCTCGTCAACGACTGCACCTCCGATCGGCAGCGGAACCTCCTCGTGACGATGATCCCGTCGGTGGTCGGACTCACCGGCGAGGGAACGCGCACCAGCCTCAGGCTCGCCGTGCGCGCGGTAGCGGCAGCGATCCCGGTCGCGAGCCAGGGCCGTCAGCGCGCCCTCGCCGCCGGCGCGCTGCGCTGCGAGCTGTTGCTCGATCCGAGTGACACCGAGACACGCACTCTCCTGCGTGACTCACTCGACACGACTCCGGATGCCCGTGACTGGGCCACGAAGTTCGTCAGCGACCTCGGCGCCCTCGACCCTCGGCTCACCGATCGCATGTGCGAGGCCATCATCCGCACCGCCGTCGTCGGTATCGCCGAGGCCTGCATCTCGAATCCCGACGAGCGCCTCCGCGCACTGCTCGAGGCCGCGATCGCCGACTGCGTGACACCGGTCGACGAAGTGGTGCCGGCGACGGCGAAGCAGTTGCAGCCCACCGCCTGACCGAAAGCTACCCGGCACACGCTCTATAGACTTACTCGTCGGACCTACCCGCCTCAGCTATGTCCGTCGTCAAAGGAGCCTCAGCCATGCCCGGAGAAAACCTCACCCGCCTCGAAGCCCAGGAGCGTAAGGCTCTTCTCTCGGTGCAGAGCTACGACGTCACCCTCGATGTCACTCAGGGCGCGGAAACCTTCCTGAGCACCACCCTCGTCACCTTCGACGCGACCCCGGGGTCGTCGACCTTCATCGACGCGATAACCCGCACCGTTCATTCTGTGACGTTGAACGGAGTGGCTCTGGATGCCGCAACCGTGAGCGATGGCATCCGCATCCAGCTCGACGCCCTCGCCGACCACAACGTGCTCGAGGTCGTCGCCGACGCGGAGTACACGAACACCGGCGAGGGACTGCACCGCTTCGTCGACCCCGTCGATGCGGAGGTCTACCTGTACACGCAGTTCGAGGTGCCGGATTCGCGTCGCGTCTTCGCAGTCTTCGAGCAGCCGGATCTCAAGGCGACCTTCACGTTCACGGTCACCGCGCCCGCGTATTGGCAGGTGGTGAGCAACTCCCCCACCCCGGAGCCGACCGTCGACGGTGACACCGCCACCTGGGCGTTCGAGCCGACGCCGATCCTCTCCTCCTACGTGACGGCTCTCGTCGCCGGCCCCTACGCCGTCGTGCGTAGCGAACTCACGAGCAGAAGCGGCCGCGTCATCCCGCTCGCGATCTTCTCCCGCACGTCGCTCAGCGAGTTCGTCGACTCCGACTACATCTTCGAGAAGACCCGTCAGGGTTTCGCCTATTACGAGGAGAAGTTCGACTACCCGTATCCCTTCGCCAAGTACGACCAGCTCTTCGTTCCGGAGTTCAATGCCGGCGCGATGGAGAACGCCGGCGCGGTCACTTTCACCGAGAGCTACGTCTTCCGCTCGAAGGTCACCGACGCCATCAAGGAGCGCCGGGTCGTCACGATCACCCACGAGCTCGCCCACATGTGGTTCGGCGACCTCGTCACGATGAAGTGGTGGAACGACCTCTGGCTGAACGAGTCGTTCGCGGAGTGGGCGTCGACGATGGCCACCGCCAACGCGACGGAGTGGACGGAAGCCTGGACGACGTTCCAGGCGATGGAGAAGAGCTGGGCCTACCGCCAGGACCAGCTCCCGTCGACACATCCGGTCTTCGCGACGATCAACGACCTCGAAGACGTGCAGGTCAACTTCGACGGGATCACCTATGCAAAGGGCGGTTCGGTGCTCAAGCAGCTCGTCGCCTGGGTCGGCGAGGAGGCGTTCTTCGCCGGCGTGGCTGCGTACTTCAGAAAGCACGAATACGGCAACACCGAGCTCAGCGACCTGCTCACGGAGCTGGAGACCACGAGTGGTCGAAGCCTCGGTGACTGGTCGAAGAAATGGCTCGAGACCGCGGGCGTCAACACCCTGCGGCCCGAGATCGAGACGGACGCGGATGGCGCGATCACCTCGTTCACCATCGTGCAGAGCGCCGCACCCGACTACCCGACCATCCGTCCGCACCGGCTTGCCGTCGGCTTCTATGATCTGCTCGACGACAAGCTCGTTCGCGTGCACCGCCTGGAGCTGGACGTGGATGGCGAGCGCACGGAGGTCGCTGCCCTCGTCGGCCTCAAAAAGCCGGCGCTAGTGCTCCTCAACGACGACGACCTCGCCTACGCGAAGATCCGACTCGACGACGACTCCCTTGCGGTCGCCATCGAGCATCTCGACGACATCGACAATCCCCTCGCCCGCTCGATCGTCTGGGGCGCCGCCTGGGACGCCACCCGCGACGGAGAGACGAAGGCGCGCGACTACGTGCGGCTGGTGCTCGGCAACATCGCGAGCGAGACCGAGTCGACGACGATCCGCACGACGCTGTCACAGCTGGGAACCGTCGCGCGGGTCTACGTCGACCCGTCGACCCGCGCCGACACGATCCGCGAGATCGGAGACGCGATGCTCGAGCTCGCCCGCTCGGCCGTACCGGGATCCGACGCACAGTTCCAGTTCGTGAAGTTCTTCGCGAATTACGCCTCGACCCCCGCGCACGCTGCGGCGCTCGCCAGCCTCCGCGACGGATCCGTTCCGCTCGAGGGCCTCGAGATCGACACCGATCTCGCCTGGGAGCTGCTCGAAGGGCTCGTGCTCTGCGGCGTCTCCGGACAGGCCGAGATCGACGCGGCGCTCGCTGCCGACAACACGTCGAACGGCCAGCAGGCGGCTGCCCGCGCATCCGCGACGATTCCGACCGCCGATGCGAAACTCGCGGCCTTCGGGTCGATCGTGGATTCGGACGCCCTCCCGAACGTGATCGTGCGCGCGGCGACCGTCGGCATCCAGCACACCAACGACCCGTCGTCCCTCGAGGCTCTGGTCGAGCCCTACTTCGCCGACCTCACGATGCTGTGGACCTCCCGCAGCTATGCGATAGCGTCGGCGGCGATCGTCGGTCTGTATCCGTCGCCGCTCGCCTCACAGGCGCTCGTCGACGCGACGAAGACCTGGCTCGACGCCAACCCCGACATCCCGGCGCTCCGCCGACTCGTTATCGAGAATCTCGCCGGTGTCGAACGTGCTCTGCTCGTGCAGGCGAAGGATGCCGCCTGACGCCTGTGATCCGAATATCCGCCTGGCGGATGATTCGCCGGGCCGGGCCGGTCCCTATGGTTGATACATGAGGATGATTTCGTGATCGAAGCGACCGGCCTGACCAAGCGATACGGATCGAAGACCGCGGTAGACGGGGTGAGTTTCACCGTCCGCCCCGGTATCGTCACCGGCTTCCTCGGCCCGAACGGCGCCGGAAAGTCGACGACGATGCGGTTGATCGTCGGGCTCGACCGACCGAGTGCCGGAACGGTCACCGTGAACGGGCGGTCGTACGCTTCGCTGCACGCGCCGCTGCACGAGGTGGGCGTTCTGCTCGATGCGAAGGCGGTGCACACCGGCCGCAGCGCCCTCAATCACCTGCTGGCGCTCGCTGCGACGCACGGCATCCCACGCCGTCGGGTCGACGAGGTCATCGGTCTGACCGGGCTCGAGAGCGTCGCGAGCAAGCGCGTCGGCGGCTTCTCGCTCGGAATGGGCCAGCGGCTCGGCATCGCCGCGGCGCTGCTCGGCGACCCGGCGACGCTCATCCTCGACGAGCCGGTCAACGGGCTCGACCCGGAGGGCGTGATCTGGGTGCGCAACCTGGCGAAGTTCCTGGCCGGCGAGGGTCGGACGGTGTTCCTCTCCTCGCACCTGATGAGTGAGATGGCGCAGACCGCCGACCACATCATCGTGCTCGGCCGCGGCCGGGTCATCGCCGATTCCCCGGTCGCCGACATCATCGCCATGGCCAAGGGAAACTCCGTAACGGTCAGGACTCCGGATGCCGCGCGCTTCGCCACGCTTCTCGGCGAACGGCGGGCGACCGTCACGAACAGCGAGCCGAACAAGCTCTCCGTCACTGGCCTCGACGCGGCCCAGATCGGCGAGCTCGCCGCCGGAGCCGGGGTCGTGCTGCACGAGCTCTCCCCCGTCGCAGCCTCCCTCGAGGACGCATACCTCGCCCTCACCCAGGACGAGGTCGAATATCATGCCGGCGGAGCAGCACCCACGCTCGAAGGAGTAGCCCGATGACCGCCACAACCACCCCGACATTCGTGCCCGAACGTCGCGGACTCACCTTCGGCGGCATCCTGAACTCGGAGTTCATCAAGCTGCGAACGCTGCGCTCGACGCTGTGGTGCTACGCGATCATCGTGGTGATCACGCTCGGGCTCGGCTTCGTTCTCGCCACCAGCTACTCCTCGAATACGACGCTTCCGGGGTACTCGCAGCAGGCGATCTGGCTTCTGGCCTCGACCGTCGGAGTGGCGTTCGGCCAGCTCGTTATCGCCGTACTCGGCGCGCTCGTCATCACCGGCGAATACGGAACGGGGATGATCCGCTCGACCCTCACCGCGGTGCCGAAGCGGATACCGGCTCTCACAGCCAAAGCCCTGGTGTTCGGCGTCGTCACCTTCCTCATCGCCTTCGTCGCCGTCGTGCTGACGGCGGTGGTCATCGCGCCGATCCTGCCGTCTCGGGGCGTGCAGCCCGACTTCGGTGATTCGAAAGTCTGGCTCGCGCTCGTCGGTGCCGCTGTGGCACTCGCCCTCGTCGGCGTGCTGTCCCTGTCGATCGGGGCGATCATCCGCAACAGCGCCGGCGGCATCGCGATCTCGCTCGGCCTGTTGCTCGTGCTCCCGACGATCATCTCGATCTTCGCCGCCGTGACCCGTCTCACCTGGGTGGGAAACGTGCAGCAGTTTCTTCCGAACTCGGCCGCCGGTCGCATGTACAGCTACGTGTCGAACAGCACGGCGGTGGCGACCGATGGGTCCTTCGTGCTCGAGCCGTGGCAGGCCGTGCTCGTGCTCGTCGGGTGGGTCGCGGTGTTCTTCGCGCTTGCTGCGGTGCTGCTGAAACGGCGGGACGCCTGATCCTTCAACCGGCTTAGCTCGGTCACCGTATGGTTGATGCCGTGACTTTCCTCGCCCTGCCCCCTGCGACATTCCTCGGCCTCCCCGCGATGTACAAGACGCCGATCACGGTGGTCGCCATCATCGTGGGCGCGATCGTGCTGCGCATCGTTCTGCACTTCGTGATCGATCGCATCGTCGGCCGCATCGTCAGCGGCGTCAAGAAGCGGCAGGGTACGCAAGACACCCAGGTGCTGATCGCATCGTCGCCGCTCTCCGCCGTGCGCGTGGTGCAGAGGACACGAACGCTCGGCAGCGTTCTCAACAATGTCGTCAGTGCGGTGATCATCATCGTTGGCGTCCTGCTCGTCATCAATGAGGTGGCGCCCGGAATCACCGGAGCGTTCTCGCTGATCACCGCCGCTCTCGGAGCCGGCCTCGGCTTCGGCGCGCAGGGCATCGTGAAAGACGTGCTCAACGGCCTGACGATGGTGGCCGAAGACCAACTCGGGGTCGGCGACGTCGTGGACCTCGGGCCTGCGACGGGTGTCGTGGAGGGGGTCGGCATCCGCACAACGCAGATTCGCGACGTCAATGGCACGGTCTGGTTCGTGCACAACGGCGACATCTCCCGCATCGGCAATATGTCGCTCGGGTGGTCGCGCGTGATCATCGACCTCGCCGTTCCCTACGACGCCGACGTCGACTCCGTGCAAGACCAGATGCTGGCGACGGCGAGCGCGATGGCGTCCGATCCGAAGTGGCGCAGTTTGATTCTCGAAACGCCACAGATCTGGGGAATCGAGTCGATCTCGGCGGAGGCGGTCGTCATCCGGCTCGTCGTGAAGACGCGTGCCGGAACGAAGGATGACGTCGCCCGCGAGTTGCGCGCGCGCCTCAAGGCATCGCTCGATGCGATGGGTGTTCGACTCCCGGCGCTCAACAGCATCGTTCTCAGCGGATTCGAGGGGGCCGAGAGCGTGCGTGGCGCACGACCGCCGCGCACGGCTCCGAACCCCGTCGCATCCACCGAGGATCCGAAACCGCGGCGCAGACGATGACCGAGAACCCGGTGACGATTCGGATGGGCGAGGGCGGTGAGGCCGTCGGCGTCAGCTTCTGGGCGCGCGTCGGCGGCAGGCCGACCTTCGAGAGGCTCGTTCGCCAGTTCTACGTCGGCGTCGCCGCGGATCCGGTGCTGCGCCCGATGTATCCGGAGGACGATCTCGAAGGCGCCATCCAGCGACTCACCGGCTTCCTCGAGCAGTACTGGGGTGGCCCCGGAACCTACTCCGAGCAGCGCGGACATCCCCGGCTGCGGATGCGTCACAACCCCTTCAAGGTCAATCCGGATGCCCGCGACCGCTGGCTGCTGCACATGCGTGCGGCCGTCGACACGCTCGCGCTGTCACCCCTCGACGACGCGACGCTCTGGGACTACCTCGACCGCGCCGCCCACGCCATGGTCAACACCTTCGACGAGTAGTCACTCCCCTCCCCACCCCGAGGTGTTCGCGTGCGCGGGCGCACGATAAGAGCCGCGCACCGAGACGAGTTGTCCAGCCGAAGCGGCTAGCGTTGGAGGAGCAACCCGTGACGAAGGAGCCGCCGCATGACTGACCGTGAACCCGACGCGATCGTGGTGGGCGCAGGCCTGTCGGGGCTGGTCGCAGCCTCGGAGCTTGTGGATGCCGGCAAGCACGTCACCATCCTCGAGCAGGAGCCGGCCGCGAGTTTCGGCGGCCAGGCGTGGTGGTCGTTCGGCGGACTGTTCCTCGTCGATTCTCCGGAGCAGCGCCGGATGGGAGTCAAGGATTCGCTCGAGCTGGCCCGGCAGGACTGGTTCGGCTCAGCTGGCTTCGACCGGGACGAGGATGCCTGGCCGAGGAAGTGGGCGGAGGCCTACCTCGACTTCGCCGCGGGTGAGAAGCGCGCCTGGCTGAAGCAGCAGGGCATCGGCCTGTTCCCCCTCGTCGGCTGGGCCGAGCGCGGCGGCTACACGGCTCTCGGCCACGGCAACTCCGTTCCGCGGTTCCATGTGACCTGGGGTACCGGGCCGGGTGTGATCGAGCCGTTCGTGCGCCGGGTGCGCGCCGGTGTCGCATCCGGTCTCGTCACGCTCTCGTTCCGCCACCGGGTCGACGAGCTGATCGTCAAGAACGGCCCGGTCGTCGGGGTTCGCGGCGCGATCCTCGCCCCCGACACTGCGGAGCGTGGGGCGCCGAGCAACCGCGATGTCTCCGGTGATTTCGAGCTGCGGGCTCCGGCGGTCATCGTCACGAGCGGCGGAATCGGCGGCAATCACGACCTCGTGCGCGAACAGTGGCCGGTGCGGATGGGGAAAGCTCCAGAAAAACTGCTCGCCGGAGTGCCGGCCCACGTGGACGGACGGATGCTCGGCATCAGCAAGACCGCCGGCGCCACCCTCATCAACGGCGACCGCATGTGGCACTACACCGAGGGCATCGAGAATTACGCGCCGGTCTGGGAGCGCCACGGCATCCGCATCCTGCCCGGGCCGTCATCCGTCTGGTTCGACGCGACGGGCAAGCGCCTCCCGGTACCGCTGTTCCCAGGTTTCGACACCCTCGGAACGCTCGAACACCTGATGACCACCGGGTACTCGCACTCGTGGTTCGTGCTAACGCAGAAGATCATCGAGAAGGAGTTCGCGCTCTCGGGCAGCGAACAGAATCCGGATCTGACCGGCAAAGACCTGAGGCTGCTCGCGAAGCGCCTCGGCAAGGGCGGGCCTGCCCCGGTCGAGGATTTCAAGACCAAGGGAGCGGATTTCGTCGTCGCCGACACCCTCGATGAGTTGCTCGCCGGAATGCAGCGGATCTCGCCGGAGGTCGCGATCGATACGGCGAACATCCGGCGCGAGGTGGAGGCCCGGGACCGCGAACTCGCCAACCCCTTCGCGAAGGACGCGCAGATCAACGCGATCCGGCAGGCTCGGCACTATCTCGGCGACAAGATCATGCGAACGGCGAAACCGCATCGCATCCTCGACCCCGCGGCCGGGCCCCTGATCGCCGTTAAGATCCACATCATCACGCGCAAGAGCCTCGGCGGCATCCAGACCGATTTGAGCGGTCGCGCCATCGGAGCGGATGGCGCGCCGATCCCCGGTCTCTACGCGGCGGGCGAGGCCAGCGGATTCGGAGGCGGCGGGATGCACGGCTACCGCTCGCTCGAGGGAACGTTCCTCGGCGGATGCCTGTTCTCCGGTCGAGTGGCCGGCCGGGCCGTCGCGAAGTTGTGACCGTGGGATTCAGAACTACAGCGAATCGCCGTTGACAGCCGGGATCGGCCGACCGATGGCCGACCGATCCCCCAACCACGCGTCCTAGGCGACCGGCGGTACCGGATCCCCCTCGATCGCTTCGGCCCCTTCGAGAAGTGCCGGAGCGTGCACCAGCGCGTTCGGCCGGACGATCCCCAGCACGATCGCGTAGACGACTCCGAGTGCGACGAGCGCGACCGTCAGCCAGGGAAGCGCGTTGTACGGCGCACCCTGGCCGGGGTGCAGGTCTCCATAGACCGGGATCGCGAGCACGGCGATGCCGATGATCGGCACGACGATCCAGAGCAGCGGATTCTTCTGCACACCGGCGGCCCGCAACTTGAAGAACTGCACGATCAGGGCGACGTTCGCGACGAGGTACATGATGACGATCCCGAGGATGCCGTACGTTCCAAGGAACCCGGATGCCGTCCCAGGGTCGGTGAACGCCGTCGAGACGCATCCGATCACGATGCTCGGCACCACGAAGGCGACCGCCGCGACCCACGGTGTCTTGAACCGGCGATGGATCGTCGAGAGTCCGCGCGGCCAGAGTCCACCGCGCGCCCCGGCGAAGATCACCCGCGAGGTCTGCGTGTTGGCCGCGACGAACGAACTGGTGACACTGACGAGGAACACGGCGGCGATGATCGGGACGAAGAGCGGAAGGAATCGCGCAGCCGCAGTGCCGAACGGGTTGCCGTCCAACGAGAACTCCTTCATGTGGTCGACCCCGAACGCGGTCACGATCGCGTATGACCCGAGCACGTAGATGATTCCACTGACGACGACTGCACCGACGACGGCGATCGGCACGTTTCGGCGCGGGTTGCGCGTCTCCTCGGCAAGCGGCGCGGACGCCTCGAACCCTCCGAATGCGAGCACCGCGAGACTGAACGCGAGGAAGATGTTCGACCCGTCGGCTCCTGTCGGCCACTCGAACGGCTTAAGGGAGAGCCCCTGGGCACCGCCCTGCGCCAGGATCGCGACACTCAGGACGACCAGCACCACGACCTCGATCAGGTAGAGCACCACAGTGACGCGGATGCCGAACTGCAATCCGATGATCACCGGAAGGATCACGATCGCGCCGTAGACGATCGTCGTCAGGATCGTGAGCCCGGTGTTCGCTTTCTGGCCGAAGATGTTCTGGACGATGTAGCTTCCGACGAAGATGTAGATGCCGCCGAAGGCGATGATGTAGCCGACGATCGCGATGATCCCGGTCGCGGTGGCCGCCCGTGCTCCGAGCGATCGTGCGATGTAGGTGACGAACGATCCGGCGCTCGGGTACAGGCTCGAGAACTGGGCGAGGCTGAGTCCGGTCGCGATCATACCGATCATGCTGATCAGGAAGACGAGCGGAACGGATGCCCCGGCGAGCGACGCCATGACGCCGGTGGTGAAGAACAGGTTGAACGCCGGGGCGATCTGGGCGAGCCCAGGCATCAGAACGCCGAGCAACCCGAGCTTCTTCGACGTCTCGAGTCCCGAGACGGCGCCGGGGGCGACTTTGGTCATGAGTGGATCCTTTCGTTCTCGCGCAGAAAACCGATGAATGCGGAATTGAACTCGTCGGGGTGTTCCCACATGCAGCCGTGGCCGCCCGGGGTGGTGAGCCAACTCGAGCCCGGGATCAGCTCGTGAAGATCGTGCGACAGTGCCGTCGGGATGAGGATGTCCTCCTCGCCGGCGAGCACGAGGGTCGGCATCGCCAGGCTGCCGAGTTCGGCCGTCTCGTCGTGGTTCTGGATGACGGCCAGCTGGGCGAGGTAGGCATGAACCGGCTGGTCCATGTAGCGCATGCCGGTCTCGAACTCCTTCAGCTCCTCCTCCCGGGTGCGGAAGAAATCGAGGGTGAAGGCCCACAGCGTCACGTCGCGCATGACGAACGGGACGCCGAGCACCTGGGCGGCATCCGCCCACATCGCGAACATCCGTGAGCAGAACGGGCCCGGTGCCGCGTACGTGCAGGCCAGCGTCAGGGATTGGATGCCGGAGGGGTAGGCGAGCGCGAAACGCTGCGCGATCATGCCGCCCATGGAGACGCCCATGACGTGGAAGTTATCGAGCCCGACCTCGTTGGCGACGGCCTTCGCATCGGCGGCGAGCTGCTCCGTGCTGTAGGGGCCGACCGGCTTGCTGGTCGCCCCGATCCCGCGATTGTCGAAGCTGACGACGCGGTAGCCGGCCGCAAGCAGTGCCGGAACCTGGTATCCCCAGGTCTCGAGGTCGTCGGCGAGTCCGTTGATGAGAAAGACGGTCTCGGCGCCGTCGCCCTCGACCCGGTAATTGATGTCGATGCCGTTCGCTGTAAGTGTTGGCATGGTTCTCCTCTGGTAGTCAGTCGTTCGGGGTGTTCGTCGACTCGACGCGCGCGTGCAGCGCGCGAAGGGTCTCGGCGGTGAGCGCGAAGTGCTCCTCGGCCAGTCGCGGCGCGAGGTCGACGTCACGGTCGAGGATCGCCCGCGCGAGCCCGGCGTGCTGCGGGATCGCCCGCGCGCGAACGTCGACGTTGTAGGGCTCGGCTTCGAAGCCGAGGCTGACGTCCCGGCGCATCCTGAGGCTCAGGTCGACGAGCTGCGAGTTCTGTGTCGCGGCGGCGATTCTCTGGTGCAACTCGAGGTCGGCGACCCGTGACGATTCGCGATCGCTGTCGGCGGCCTCGTAGCCGCGAACGGCCTGAAGGATGCGGCGTGCGTCATCCTCGGTGTGTCGGATCGCTGCCGTACGGGCGATCTGCTGCTCGATCAGCGAGCGGAAGTCGAGCGTCACCTCGAGTTGATTCCAGCCCGGCTCGAGGGCCCGACGCACCATCGAGTCGGATGCCGGTCCCCACTGCGACAAGACGAAGGTTCCGCCGTAGCGTCCACGCTGCACCTGCACATAGCCGAGCGCCGCAAGCCGGGCGAGGGCCTCGCGCACGGTCGTCGGACTCACCTCGAGCAGCCGCGACAGCTCCTGCACGGTCGGCAGTTTCTGGCCGACGACGAACTGCCCGAGCGCGATCGCCGTCACGAAGCGGTCGGCGATGCGCGCCCCGGCGGTCTCGGCGATGAGCGGGCGGAGGGCGACGACATCCGCTTCGGCGCTCACGACCGCTCCCCCTCGGCGAACCAGGCGCGCAGGAATCGGGCGACGGTCTGGGCCGTCGCGACGATGCTCGCGAGCTGCACCGCCTCATCCGTCCCATGCATGTTGCGGGTGACCGGGCCGTAGGCTACTGCAGGAACGCCGAACTGGTTGAGGTAGTACCGGGCGTCGGTGGTGGACCCGATGGTCACCAGTTCTGGAGCAGACCCGTGCACCTCTCGGTGCGCATCCGCCAGAGCGGTGACGATCTCGCCGTCGGCATCCTGGAGGTAACGCTCGGCCCGATAGCCGGTGAGGTCGACGACAGGTGGATGCCCGGCGAACCACTCGTCGTCGGCCGTGGCTGCGGTCAGCAGCGTTCGCACCCGCTCGAGCACGTCGTCGGCGGTGAGCGACCGCGGGTGCCCGATGCGCACCTCGAGCCGTGCGACGGACGGGACGCTCGACGCCCAGTCCCCCGCGTTCACCATGCCGATGTTGATGTTGTACGGATGCCGGATGTCCGCGAACGCGGCGTCGGCGGCCGTGCGGTCGGCGTGAGCGTCGTTGAACTCGCGCTCGAGCGACTTCAGCGCCGCGATGACCGTCGGAACGCTCTCGATCGGGTTGACCGACGCGAGCGCGGCCTCCGCATGCCCGGCGCGCCCCTCGAGTTCGATCGACACCCAGACGAGCGCGATGCCCCCGAGCAGTACCTCGAGGTCGGTCGGCTCCAGCAGCAGGGCGGCCTCTGCGAGGTAGCCCGCGTGCCCGGCCGCGAGAGTGCCGTTGCCAGTCGCCTCCTCCTCGATGGCCGCGACGACGGTGAGCGCGCCATGCTGCCATCCGGGATCGATGGCGTCGAGAGCCCAGATGGCGAGCATCCCGGCGGCGAATCCGCCCTTCATGTCCCCGGCACCGCGGCCGATCAGCCAGCCGTCAGCGCGATGCGGTTCGAACGGTGGATGCGTCCACTTGCCGTGATCATTTGCAGGCACGACATCCATGTGGCCGTTGATGATCAGCGTTCGACCGCTCGTGGCCGACCCGCGTTCGCCGATCAGGTCGAAACGGCCGGCGTAGGGCAGGCGCGGAACGCCGGCTCCCGGGTAGTCGCCGATGTCGTGCGGAATCGCAAGCCTCGTGATGTCGAATCCGCTGGTCTCGAGTTCGGCGGCGAGAACATTCTGCGACCCGTTCTCCTGACCGATCGTGCTGGATTGCGCAACGAGCCGTTCGAGCAGGACGAAGGCCCGCTCGGCGAGCTCGTCGATCGCGCGATCGAGGTCGGGTTCGTGCATGACCGCTCCAGACAATCAAACAACCAATGAATAGCTGTTTGGAAAAGATAGCGCTCAGAATCGGCTGCCGAAAGCCCCTTCCGGCATGATTTACCTGCCGGAAACACGACCCTCCGGGCATACGATCGATTCCACACCGACGAAGGAAAATCATGACCGAGCAGGACGATGCCGTCATCAAGGAATTCCGCGAGAACAACGGACGGGTCGGTGGCTATTTCGCCGGCGCGAACCTGGTCTTACTCACGACGACCGGCGCGAAATCCGGCGAGAAGCGCGTTGCCCCGGTGATGTCGTTTACGAAGGATGGCGCGGTCTACGTGATCGCGTCGAAGGCCGGAGCCGACACGAATCCTGCCTGGTACCACAACATGCTCGCGAATCCCTCGCTCTCCGTCGAGCTGGCCACCGACTCCGGAATCGACACGTTCGAGGCCACGGCGGTACCTCTGTCGGAGCCGGACCGCACCGAGCTCTATGCCGAGATCGGCGCGAAGAATCCGGGATTCGCCGCGTATCAGCAGCAGACCTCCCGGCTCATTCCAATCGTCGAGCTGCGCCGCGCCTGAGGAGAGCGTTCTTTACTCGACGATGATGCCGAGCTGCGCCGCGAGAACCGGAGCGAACAGCGCGAGCTGGTAGTCGTCGATCGTCGCGCCGGCGAGGCCCTCGAGGCCGTTGACCGCCGCGAACTCACTCGTTCGCAGATCGACATCCGCGCTCGTCGCGCGTGTCAGATCGAGCGTTCCGATGTGGCAGTTCTTCAGGGCGACTCGTGCAGCCTTCACCCCGCTCAGGTCGAGGTCGGTGATCGTGCAGTCCTCGATGAGCACGTCGGTGAGCGCCCCGCCGCGCAGGTTGAGGTAGTCGATCTTCCCGCCGCGGATGTGCACCGACGCGAAGGTCGACTCGAACAGTTCCGCAGACCCCCACCGCGGCACCTCGATGCGGGTATCGCGCCAGACCGTGCGCGCCGCGAGCAGCACCGGCGCGAACGGCGCGGTCAGCAGCGAGGCGATGAACCGAGATCCGCGCAGCTGTGTCTCCGAGAGTGAGAGCGATGCGAACTCGCACTCGTCGAAGGTGGAGCCGGTGAGGTCGTAGCCGCCGAGGTCGGTGTCGGCGAAGCGCTCCCCCACGCGCTCGGAGCGGGCGGCGAGCACCGTCGGGTCGGCGTCATCCACTCGCGGGGCGGTGAAATCCAGCCGGGGAGCCTTCGTCACAGAACGCTCGGGGGTCGTCACTGCTGCAGCGACCAGGCCCGGCGCTTCACGAGCACATGACCACGCTCGGTGGTCAGCCGCGTCCACGGACCGGTCTCGTAGATGCGCACCGTCTCGGCGTCGCCGAGGAACCCGAGCGACATCGCGGCGAATGCAGCCCCGCTAGGAACGTATTCGAGCCCGTCGATCGGGCGCCCCCAGACCTCGGACCGCACGCGGTGCACGATCTGCTCCCCCGTTCCCTCCGGAATCGCCGCGGCGACCTCATCGATGCCGGCACGGGCCGCGAGTTCGAGCGGCGGTGTGCCGAACTCGCCGATCTGCACCCAGCCGCCGCGGGGCGGGGAGATCGCCGTCCAGGTGACGGTGTTGACCTGCATGGGAACGGTGACGACGACCGCGGCGCTCGGATCGACGACGGCATCCGTCAGTCGCGAGAGCCGGTCGAGGAGGGAGCGCACCGGCACGACCGCATCGAACTCGTCTTTCTCGGTGAGGGCGAACGTGCGGAGCCCGAGAATCGTGGGGCTGCGATCGAGCAGCCCGGATGGGTAGAAGATCGCAACGTAGACCGCGAGAACGCCGCCGCCAGCAATCAAGCGCACCGAGCCATCCTCTACGCGACCGGCGCGACCGAGAAATACCTGGAGGTCGCCGAGGGCGTGGGAATCGACGAGCGAGAAAGTCTGGGCCATGTGATCTCTTAAACTACTAGCTGGCAGGGCCGGCACCGGCCGCACAGCTCTCGGAAGACCACTCTCGGAAAGACCACGGAGACTCCATGACCGATCCGCTCACAGACCTGCTCAGGGCGCTGGACCTCACCGACACCCAGGCGCGAACGAGCGAAGACATCTTCACCGGCGAGAGTCAGTGGACCCCGCAGGGACGTGTCTTCGGCGGGCAGGTCCTGGCACAGTCGCTGATAGCGGCGCAGCGAACCTTGGTCGAGGGGCGCGCCATCCACTCGATGCACGGGTATTTCCTCCGCCCGGGCGACGCCGACTTCCCGATCACGTTCTCCGTCGACCGCATCCATGACGGACGCTCGTTCTCAACGAGGCGCACGCAGGCCTACCAGGACGGCCTCCCGATCCTGTCGATGATCGCGTCGTTCCAGGACGCGAACGACGGGCTCGAGCACCAGGTCGACATGCCGACAGATCTTCCGCAGCCCGAAGACCTGCCGAGCGCCCTCGACATCCTCGGAGAGATCGACCACCCGGTCGCGCGGGTCTGGGCGAACGGACGCCCATTCGATATGCGTCACGTGCCCTCCCCCGTATTCCTCTCGGTCGATGGACCGCACGTCGCACACCAGGCCGTCTGGATCAAGGCCATCGGTCGCCTTCCCGACGATCCGAACCTGCACCGGGCGGCCCTCGCGTATGCGAGCGACTACACGATCCTCGAACCGATCCTCCGCCGGCACGGCCTCCCCTGGATCACGCCCGGCCTCAAGATCGCGAGCCTCGATCACGCCATGTGGTTCCACCGTTTCGGACGGGTGGACGAATGGATGCTCTATACCCAGGAATCCCCGACGGCGACGGGTGGCCGCGGCCTCTCCCTCGGTCGCATCTTCAGCCGCGACGGCGTGCTGCTCGCGAGTGTCGCACAGGAGGGCACGCTGCGCGTTCCGCGCCCCTGAGGCGCCCGCTCGCCATTCTGAGTGATGAATACCCGGAGAGTTGCCCTACTGCACCGTCATGCCCCGAGCGGTGTGCCGACCCATGCCTCGAACGACCAAGCGGGTCCGTGATTCGGTCCGGAGACGAGTCGTGCCGGACCTCACGATCTCCAGATCGCTCAGCTTCGAGACTGTCTCCGTCGCGGTCGGCCCCAGAGGTGGATTATGCCGCAGGCGGCGCCCACAAGCAGGGCAATCACACCGGCGATCTCCGACACCGCGGCGACTGTTTGGATTCCGGGAACGTCCCGCGTGTTGAGAAGTGGCACCACCGCGAGCAGGACCAGACCAACGCCGACCAACAATGCCGACCCCAGCAGAGTTACGGGGAGAATGTCCTTCGTCCGAAGCGATGGCGCGGCAATCTCGGTCGCTCCGACTGAGGCCAGACCGGCACAAATTTCGTTCACGGAGAGAGTCTGGAACCAGGTCCACTCGTCTTGTCCCCTCCTGCGAAGGCCAACATAGGAGTTGATTCTTCTGGGCTGGCGAGAGAACTCGAGCTCGGGTGAATTCCACATGAACGGCCCGTCGAAAAGTAGGCGAAACCTTCCCCCGAGACTGATGATGACCTCGTCCGGCCCTACGTCCATCACGGCACGGGTATGCGGCTGATATCGGAAAAAGCGGGAATGTGCTCGATTGAGCCCACCGATAAACCGCATGTGCGAACCCCTTCACAATTTCAATGAAGCCGACCGTAGAAAATTCTCTCCGCAATTATCAAACTGGACCCGGGCTTCGCTGGGCGGCAAGCCCATGGAGTTGGGCGACAAGGTCAGACTGGAGGGGCTGGAGTGGCGGATGTTGCGCTCACCCGTCACTCTGACCACTACCCCGGCTGGTTCAACACGCAGAACTCGTTGCCTTCCGGATCGGCGAGCATCACCCAGGACGCATCCCCCTGCCCGACGTCGATACGCTCCGCCCCGAGAGCGACGAGGCGAGCCACCTCGGCATTCTGTTCATCCGGCCTGAAGTCGAGGTGAAGACGACTCATGCCCGACGATAACCTGCTCCCACTGCAAAGCCATGTCCCGAGCCTAGGACGCCGCTCTCCCGACGCGCACAGGTCAGGGCGTTCCGCGCAGCAGCACCGTTCCCGTCATCGTGCGCACATCCACGCTGCGGATGTCGGCTATCGAGAGATTCGTCGATCCCCAGGGCTCGACCGCGCTGCCGGGAGTGGCGGTCCAGCTTGCGACCCGACGCGCCACACCGGAGGTATCCGTGACGTACAGCTCGTATTCGAGCGACTTGCCAGGGGTGTAGTCCGGCGCCGCGGTCGCTGCCGCGGCGGCGTACCTGCAGTCCATCTTGATGCTCGTGCCCCAGCGCTCGGGTGTCAGGCTGACCGACGCGGTGATCGGGCTCGTCACCACCTGGTTCAGCGATACGAATTGAGCGGTGCCGACGGCCGTTGGCGAGCTGTTCGGAGTCGAGAACACCAGCGGAATGAGCAGAACGATCGCGGCCGCCGCTGCAGCTGCCGCCACGATCCCTCCGGCGATGAGGCGGCGGGTGCGACGCTGCCGACGCCGGGCGGAGCGAACCAGACGCGGCAGAAGCGTGGACGGTACGGGAATCGGCTGCGGATTCTCGAGCAACTCCGCGACCTGGGCTGCCGGCACCTTCGACAGCAGTCCGGGAAGGCCGGCAAGCTCGGCGATGGCGGCGGCACAGGACGGGCAGTCCGCAAAATGACGCTCGTACTCGAGACGTTCGGCAGAGCTCAGGGAACCGAGTACATAGGCCGCATCCCAGTCCGCGAAGGGATCGATGGAGGTCATTCGGTCATCCCCCTCTCCTGGAGCGCGAGTCGTAGTGCTCTGAGCGCGTAATGCAGCCGGGACTTGACCGTCCCGGGCGGGATGTCGAGCTCAGCCGAGATCTCAGCGATCGACTTCGCACGGTAGTAGGCGGCCACCACGACGAGACGATGATCGGGCGAAAGGGTGGCGAGGGCATCCGCCACCAGCCACGAGTCGAGCAACGCATCCGTGCCGTCGGAGACCAGCTGCTCCGGGAGCGTGTCGGAGGCGATCTCGTGGCGTGAGTGCGCGCTGCGCTTGTCATCGATCACGAGGTTTCGAGCGACGGTGAACAACCAGGCTCGTGCCGAAGACTCCGACTGGTCGAGCACCTCCGGCTTACGCCAGGCTCGCACGAGGGTCTCCTGCACGACATCTTCGGCGAGTTGCCGGTCGCCGGTGAGCCAGACGACGTACCGCCAGAGTGCCGGGGCGTGCTCGTCGTGCAGCACGCGCAGCAGCTGCGCCTGGTCATCCGGCATGTCGATCCTCCTACAGTGAATACGACGCGCCAGGCGAATCGGTTCAGTTTCTGCCGATTCGGTGGGGATCTGAACCATCCGGGCGACCGGCTCGTGGCACTAGTGACGGTATCCCAGTCGACCAAGAGCCGAAAAACGCGGAGAGATAATGCGCCTTCAGAACAAGATCACCCTGTCAGCCCTCGCCGGAGCATCCCTGATCGGGTCGCTCGCCGGCTGCACGACCACCGCATCCACGCCGACGAGCGACACGTCGAGCGCGCCATCGACCGGCAGTTCGACCGGCACAGCGTCGAAGACCTACAAAGACGGCACCTACACCGAGGACGGCACCTACCAGTCCCCCGCCGGCACCGGACGGATCACGGTGAAGCTCACCCTCGCGAGCGGCGTGGTCACGGCCGTGAACGTCAACGGCCACGCCACCGATCCGACCGCGAAGACCTACCAGGCGGACTTCGACAGCGGGATCGCCGGCAAGGTCGTCGGAAAGAAGATCGACAGCCTCAACGTGACGAACGTCTCCGGATCATCCCTGACGAGCGCCGGATTCGACGAGGCGATCAAGGCGATCGAAGCTTCTGCGAGTGCCTGAGCTGCACTTCGCCGCGATCGGGACGCAGTGGATGATCGACACCCCACAGCCGATCGACCAGACTCTCGAGGCCCTCATCTCCGACCGCGTCGCCCGGTTCGACCAGACGTACTCGCGGTTTCGGGGAGACTCCCTCATCACCGCGCTCGCGACTGACGGAGGCACCCACCGCTTCCCCGACGACGCCGACGCGCTGTTCGACCTTTACGACACGCTCTACGCCAGAACCGACGGAGCCGTCACGCCCCTCGTCGGGCGGGCACTCGAGCGCCTCGGCTACGACCGCGACTACTCCCTCACCGAGCACGGAACGGTCGAGCCTGCCGCGGCCTGGACGACGGAAGTCGCTCGCGAGGGGACCACCCTCACGACGACGACACCGGTGCTGATCGATGTCGGAGCCGCCGGAAAGGGATACCTCGTCGACCTGGTCGGCGAGCTACTGCACGAGAACGGCATCCACGAATTCGTCATCGACGCGAGCGGTGATCTCCTGGTGTCGACGAGAGAACCGCGCAGGATCGCTCTCGAGCATCCCTTCGATCCGAGTCTCGCGATCGGGGTGGCGGAGATCTCCCGCGGATCGATCTGCGCCTCCGGCTCGAACCGGCGGGTGTGGGGAAACGGCCGTCATCACATCCTCGATGGCCGAACCGGCGAACCCACTCGCGACGTCATCGCCACCTGGGCGATCGCCGAAACCGCGCTGGTCGCGGACGGTCTCGCCACCGCGCTCTTCTTCACCGCGCCAGAGCGACTCGCCGAGAGTTTCGACTTCCAGTGGGTGCGGATGTTCGCCTCGGGGCTCGCAGATCGCTCACCGGGACTGCAGGGAGAATTATTCTCGTGAAAGCAACACTTTTCCTCGATCGGCTGACCGGGCGATTCACGATGTACCGGCTCATGATCATCGTGCTCGGCGCGATCGCGGCCATCACCGTCATTCTGTCGCTGATCCCGAACGGAATCGCGTACTCGACCGGTCAGCTGCTCGCGACACTGGTCGTCTGCCTGGTCGCCACCTACGTCTCGAACCGGCTGATCGCGCTGGTCTTCCGGGTGAAACCGCACGGTGAGTCATCCATCATCACGGCGCTGCTGATCTTCTTCCTCTTCTTCCCGACCACCGATCCGAACCGTTTGCTCGTGCTCGCGCTCATCTGTGCGATCGCGAGCGCATCGAAGTACCTGCTCGCCATCCGCGGTCGGCACATTTTCAATCCGGCCG
>JANYGT010000201.1 GCA_025362355.1 Lacisediminihabitans sp.
GTTCCAGAGCTTCCGAAGGTCTGCGGCCAGCGCCCTGGCCACCGGCGACAACTGCTCATTGCGCGAGAGCGGAAGCACGGCGACCTTGATCGGAGCAAGCCGCCGATCGAGACGCAGCACTGTGCGCTTGTCGACTCCACCTTTGGTATTCGGCGCTTCATCCTCGTAGTACGCATCCACGAGAAAGGCCATCAGAGCGCGGGTCAGTCCGAACGCGGGCTCGATCACCCACGGGATCCAACGCTCGTTCTTGGCCTGGTCGAAGTACGAGAGGTCGACACCGGATTTCTCCGAGTGAGTGCGCAGGTCGAAATCCGTTCGATTCGCGACACCCATCAGCTCGCCCCATTCGCTGCCGGCGAAACGGAACCGGTACTCCAGGTCGATGGTCTGCTTCGAGTAATGCGACAGCTTCTCTTTCAGATGCTCATACCGGCGGATGTTCTCCGGCGAAATACCGAGCCCGGTGTACCACTCCTCGCAGGCGTCGATCCAGTACTGGAACCACTCGTCATCCGTTCCGGGCTCGACGAAGAATTCCATCTCCATCTGCTCGAACTCACGAGTGCGGAAGATGAAATTGCCCGGCGTGATCTCGTTGCGGAAGCTCTTGCCGATCTGCGCGATGCCGAACGGCGGCTTCATTCGGGACGAACCGAGCACATTGGCGAAATTGGTGAAAATGCCCTGCGCGGTCTCGGGGCGGAGGTACGCCATCCCCTCCTCGTTGTCGACCGGTCCGAGGAACGTCTTCAGCAGCCCGGAGAAATTCTGCGGCTCGGTCCACGAGCCGGGCTGACCGGTGTCCGGATCACGGATGTCGGCAAGCCCGTTGGCCGCCGGATGCCCGTGCTTCTCCTCGTATGCCTCGAGCAGATGGTCGGCGCGATAGCGCTTATGCGTGTGTAGCGATTCGACGAGCGGATCGCTGAAGACCTCGACATGACCGGATGCTTCCCAGACCTGGCGCGGCAGGATGACCGCCGAGTCGATGCCGACGATGTCTTCGCGGCCCTGCACCATGAACTGCCACCACTGGCGCTTGATGTTCTCTTTCAGGGCTGTACCGAGGGGGCCATAGTCCCAGGCCGATCGGGATCCGCCGTAGATCTCCCCCGACTGGAAGACGAAGCCGCGGCGCTTCGCGAGATTGATGACGGGGTCGAGCGGGGAGGCGTTGGCCACGAGGTACTCCAAAGGTCAGCCGTGCTGGATGCGCGGTCGAAACTGCAAGCCTACCGATGCCTGAGCGTCGGAAATTCAGGAGACTGGTCGCTGACACAGGCGAGAACCACGGGAATGGAGTCGGCGGCGGTCAGAATTCCTGAATTTCCGAAGGGGGGGGCGCGCCGGGTGAGGCGGGCCGAAGGCGCGGCCCTCAGCGCAGTGCTGCTACCACCGCTGCCACATCGTCCTCGGTGTTCCAGAGGTGGAAGGCGGCCCGCAGACGCCCAGCGCGCCCCGACGCCCGGATCCCCGCAGCGACCAGTTTCTGCAGGTCCGATGCGCCGGGATCGGCCCAGGTGACGATCGCCTGGTGCTGTCGCGGAATTCCGAGTCCGTCGCAGAGCGCATCGCCGAGGCCCGCCGCGTGATCCCACACTTCGGCGATGTCGAGCCCGGCGAACATCCGGATGGCCGGCTCCGCCCCGACCCACGCCGGCCACGCCGGGGAGACGTCGAAGGCCCGGGCGTTCTGCGCCAGCGCCATCGATGGCCCGTAGCACGATTGCCAGACATCGTTCCCGGCGTACCAACCGGCCTGCAGCGGCACCAGTTCGGCCTGGAACCGCGATCCCAGAGTCAGGAACGCGACACCCCGCGGCGCGCACAACCACTTGTAGGTGTGGCAGATCGTCGCATCGAAGAGGGAAGCATCGACGGGATGAACGCCGGCGGATTGCGTCGTATCACACAGCGTGTAGGTGGCGTTTGCCGAGGCGGCTGCGACGATCGCATCGACGTCGGCCACGGCACCGGTGGCGGATTGGATGTGGGAGAAGACCACCAGCCAGGTGTCAGCCGAGATCGATTCGGCGAGAAAATCGAGCGGAACGCTCCGGACCCGGATGGATGGGCGCTGCAGGAATGGGAAGACGATCGAGCTGAAGTCGCCGTCGACACAGAGCACCTCCGCCCCGTCCGGTACCGCGGCGGCGACGACGCTCGTCAGGACGGAGGTCTGCGAGCCGGCCGCGACGCGGTCCGGACTGACCCCGACGAGGCGCGCGAAGTGCCCGCGAGTGCGTTCGGTGATTCCGTCGTAGTCCATCGGATCCCGCCTGGCCGCCGCCCACAGGTCGAGATCATTCTTCTGGGCGGCGACGGTCTCCCTGGTCGGGATGCCGATCGAGGCGACCGCGAGAAAGTTGCGGCCCGCGTCGAAGCTGTCGATGGCCGCGCGGAGGGACGGAGAGATGGTGTGGCTTGTGGCCGGTGTCAGCGTCATTGGACCAGCATGGTGGAGTCGCCGGCGGCGAGCAAGGATCGCCGCACCACTCGCCGAGCCGGGCTCAGAACCCGGCGATTTCGTGCGCGCGTTCGATGATCCGGACGGTTTCGAGCGCATCGCGCGGGTGCACCGGAAGTGCGGCACCATCCCGCAGCGCATCGGCGACACCGCTGTAGAAGTCGGCATAACGCCCGCGTTCCGTCTGCTCCGGCACCAGCGAACCGGTGATCCCGAGCATCCCCCAGCCCGCTTTCGCCGTCTCTCCGAATCCCGGATCGGTCGGTGCCGAACCGGCCATGAGCGCCGGTTCCTGCCCGTCGAGTCCATAGACCGTGTACGCGGATCTCGACCCCAGCACCCGAAATCGCGGCCCGTTCTGAGCGGCGAAACGACTCATCGTCAGGTGCGACCGCACCCCGGACTCGTGCACCAGCGACAGAAAGGCCTCGTCGTCGCTCACCCCGCCCTCCCGCAGGATCGACAGCTCCGCATCCACGAGCTCTGCCGGTCCGAACAGCTGGAGGGCCTGGTCGATGAGATGGCTGCCGAGGTCGTAGGTGATCCCGGCGCCCTCGGCCGTCGAGGTGGTGTCCTGCCAGCGGTCCCGGAGGGCCGGCGACCAGCGCTCGAACGTCGACTCGAAGCGATGGACACTGCCGAGCGCACCCTCGACGAGAAGCCTCCGGATCGTCAGGAAGTCTCCGTCGAATCGACGGTTCTGGTAGACGACGAGGGCGGTTCCGGCCGCCTCCGCCGCGACGATGAGCCGCTCCGCATCGGCGACGGACGCGGCGAACGGCTTGTCGATCACGACGGCGGCCCCGGAGGCGATGGCGGCGAGCCCCTGCTCGAGATGGACGTGGGCAGGAGAGGCGAGGACGACCAGGTCGAGTCCCCGCTCGATGAGCTCCCCCGGCGTGTCGACTACCTCAGCGAAAGGATGGTGCTCGCGTGCCTGCTGCTGCCGTTCGGGGTTCGTCGTCGAGATCACGTCGAGCGAGAACCGAGGATCTGCGGCGATGAACGGCGAGTGGAAGATCCGTCCGGAGAGGCCGTAGCCGATGATCCCCGTCCGGATCGCGGCGGTCATCTGCCGTCCTCGCGGAGTTCCCAGGGCAGCGGACCGTCGAGCTCGATGGGCTCGGGCGGTGGCGAATCGAAGGGTCCGGGGTCGGGTGCGTGGCCGAGCATCCCGACGCGCGCGGCGTTTCGCGTGCCAGAGCCGGCCGAGCTGCCTGAGCCGGCCGGCCCGCCCCGACCGATCAGCGCGTGCCGAAGTCGTGTGATGAACGGAGGTCTGGCTTCCGACGGCGGTTCGTCGGGCATCGTCGTCATGCGTCAAGACTAGATCGCTGCGGCCCGGTGGTGCGGCGGTGATCCCGCTAGGACAGACTGAACATGTGCTGACGGCATCCGATCCTCTCCCCGCCTCTCCGCAGCGCATCGTGATAGCCGGGGTCAGTGGCGTCGGCAAGTCGACGCTGGCGCGTCGGATCGCGGATGCCGCGGGCCTCCCCTACACCGAGATCGACGCGCTGTTCCACGGCCCGAACTGGGTTCCGCGAGAGAGTTTCCCCGCCGACGTAGAGCAATTCACGGCCGGGGTGCGATGGGTGACCGAGTGGCAGTACCGGCCGGTGCGGGCGATGCTCAGCGCACGCGCCGACACCATGGTCTGGCTCGACCTCGCGATGCCGATCGCGCTCTGGCGGGTCGTCACCCGCACCATTCGTCGCAGTGTCACGAGGGAAGAGCTCTGGAACGGAAACGTCGAGCCCGGGATGTGGAACGCGGTGACGAATCGCGAGGGCATCATCCGCTGGGCAGTCGCCGGGCAGCGGACGTATAAGCGGACGGTGCCGACCGCGGAGGCGGAGTACCCGCACCTGCAGGTGGTTCGGCTGCGGTCGCAACAGGAGGTCGAGCGGTGGCTGGCCGGGCCGCTCGCGGAGGCCGTGTCATCCACCGACTGAGAACGCCTCAGGCCGTCGGCGCGTCGACCGCCCCACCGAAACGTCGGTTGCGTGAAGCGTAGAGCGAGATCGCGTTCCAGAGGTCCACACGGGTGAAATCGGGCCAGAGCGTGTCGAGGAAGACCATCTCCGCGTACGCGCTCTGCCACAGCATGAAGTTGCTCGTGCGCTGCTCGCCGGAACTGCGAACGAAGAGGTCGACATCCGGCAGGTCCGGGGCGTAGAGGCGCTTCTGGATGGTCTTCTCGGTGATGCCGGATGGCTTGAGCCGCCCGTCGGCCACGTCGTCGGCGATCGCGCGAACGGCGTCCGCGATCTCGGTGCGTCCCCCGTAGTTGACGCACATCGTGAGGGTGAGCACGGAATTCCCGGCGGTCAGGCGCTCGGCGAACTGCAGCTCATCGATGACGGATGCCCAGAGCCTCGGCTTCCGTCCCGCCCAGCGCACCCGAACGCCCCAGTCATTCAGCTGGTCGCGTCGGCGGTGCAGCACGTCGCGGTTGAAGCCCATGAGGAAACGTACCTCGTCGGGCGAGCGTTTCCAGTTCTCGGTCGAAAACGCATAGACGCTGAGGTGCTTCACCCCGATCTGGATGGCGCCGGCCACGACATCCAGCAGCGAGGTCTCCCCCGCCCTATGGCCTTCCACCCGGGTGAGACCCTTGCCGTTGGCCCAGCGTCCGTTGCCGTCCATGACGATGGCGACGTGCTCTGGCACGGCGTTTCGAGGGAGCTTTGGCGGGTAGAGGTCGGTCCAGTCGATGGGCCTGAAGT
>JANYGT010000205.1 GCA_025362355.1 Lacisediminihabitans sp.
GTGCGCATGTAGTGCCGCCAGGCATCGACCGGCGAGAGTACATCGATCTCGTCATCGGCCCGATGCTGTCTGCCGTCCGACCTCAGGTCGACTACATCGACGTCTTCTGCGAGGAGGGCGCGTTCGACGTCGAGGAGAGCCGCGAAATCCTTGCCGCCGGGAGAGCGGCGGGGCTCGGCCTGCGCGTTCACGGCAATCAGCTCGGCCACAGCGGCGGGGTCGCACTCGCCATCGAGCTCGGCGCCGCGAGCGTCGACCACTGCAATTACCTGTCGGCGGGCGACATCCATTCGCTCGCGGAGTCGTCGACCGTGGCGACCCTCCTCCCGGCGTGCGACCTGTCGACCCGTCAGCCCTTCCCGCCCGCCCGCGAGTTGCTCGACGCGGGCGCCACGATCGCCCTCGCCACCAACTGCAATCCCGGCAGCTCGTACACGACCTCGATGCGGTTCTGTGTCGCGACCGCAGTGCTGCAGCTGCGCCTCTCGGTCGTCGAAGCGGTCTGGGCGGCGACTCGCGGAGGGGCGCGCGCCGTCGGCCGCGATGGGGGAGTGGATGCCGTCGGCTCCCTGCACCTCGGAGGCCCCGCCGATCTGCAGGTACTCGACGCCCCGTCGGTGTCGCACCTCGCCTACCGGCCCGGGGTGCCACTCACTGCTGCCGTGTGGCACCGCGGAGAACGAGTCGCGCCGCGCCCCGGCCTCTGACCGCGCCGATCACGCTGCGTCCCACCACTCCAGCGCTCGGGTGGCGAAGAAGGTGACCCACTTCGACGGCTCCCCCGGCGGTACATCGATGTCGAACCAGACGCGCCCGGGGAGGCGGAGTTCCTGCAGCCAGGTTCCATCCGGCTGTCGGCGTTCGCGGATGATGTCCACCGCATCGACGAGTCGCGGGTCGGGCCGGGTGCCGTCGAGGATGGATGCCGCCCGAAAGTGATCGACAGCCCGCAGCACGGTGTACCAGGCTCGAAACGGGTAGGAGAACCGGGTCGCCCAGTCGCCGACGACATCCCCCGAAACCAGTGAGTACAGCAGCCGCCGCTCGAGCAGGTACTCCTCGCCGGCATGCCGCGCGTCACGGTACACGGCGCCACCTCCCGTCGCCCGCTCGTAGTCGAGCAGACCACGGATCGAGTTGAGCGTCGAGTGGAACGACGAGCGAACTGATCCGTCGACCCACTCGCAGTTCCATCCGCCGTCGGCAAGCCGATGCTCGAGAAACCACTCGGCGATGCCGGTCACGTCTGCCCCGAGCCAGAGGCCGTTCGAGAGGGTCGCCGCGTTGATGCAGCAGTCGACCTCGCCACCCCAGTAGGGAAGGTCGTCGTACTCCCAGCGGGAGTTCCGCTCGAGCAGTTCCGCGGTGCCCTCCAGCGCGGCCGGGTCGAGCCCCCACTCGCGGAGGGTGACAAGCGTCCAGCTGGTCGCCGTCCACGGCTGGCCAGCACCCTCGGCCGCCTCCGGACCGTCGAAGTCGAAGCCCTTCGGAAAGAATGCGCCGCCCGCCCACTGCCCGTCGGCATCCTGCAGCGCCAGCAGCCTCGCGCACATGCCCTCGGTCGCGATGCGGGCGCGAGTCGCGTGCCATACCTCCGGCGATGCAGCGACGAGGTCGCGCTCGACCTGCCACCGCAGTGCGGGGTCGGAGTCGAGCATCCACTCGAGGAGGGCAGGGTCGATCGCCATCTACAGCAGAGTACCAACCACCCTGGTCATCGTCACGGGTGTTCGGTGTTCAGCCTGGCGAGCTCTGACGCGTCCAGCCGAAGATCCGCGGCCGAGTCGCGAATGGTGTCCGGGCGGCTCGATCCGACGAGCGGCAGGATGCAGGGGTCGACTGCGCGGAGCCACGCCAGCGTCACCCGCTGCCACGAGACACCGCGTTCGCGGGCGATCTCCGCTCTCGCGTCGCTCACCGGGCCGACGCTCAGGTCGGGGCCGCCGAGGGGCGCATAGGCGAGGTAGGCCATACCGTTGTCACGGCAGTAGTCGATGATGCGCGGGTCATCCCGGTGGTGGAACGAGAGCTCGTTCTGCACGGAGGTGATCGAGGTGATGGATGCCGCCTCCCGAAGCTGCTCGAGCGAGACGTTCGACACCCCGATCCACTTCACCGTGCCCTCGGCCTGAAGCTCCGCGAGGGCCGCGACGCTCTCGCCGGTCGCCTCTACGACGGATATCTACGACAGATAGAGGAGGCGGACCGCGCGCGAATACCTGTCGCGCACGCCGATCGCCCACGACCGGTCCTCGGCCGGCTCGATGGTGCGCTCGAGCGACCGCGGCCACGGCGGCGGTGTCGAGACTCCGGAGAGCACCCAGGCCGCCTGACGCGCGGCTCCGAGCGCGACGTATTCGGCCGGGGTCGGCACCTCGACGGTCACCCCGAGGAGGTCGGCGGCTGCATCCTGCAGGCTCCGGGACTGCGCGCCGCCGCCGATCAGCAGCACTTTCTTCACCGGTATCCCCTTGTCACGAAGGGCGTCGAGCGCATCGGCCACACCGCAGAGGAGGCCGAGCACCGCCGCACGGGCGAGATTCTGTTGCGTGAGGTTCTGCCGCGTGATGCCGACGAGGCTGCCGGTCGCATCCGGCAGGTTGGGCGTGCGTTCGCCGTCGAGGTAGGGCACGAGCGTCAGCCCGTCGGCTTCGAGCGAGCCGGAGGAGGCGAGGATGTCGAGCCCCGCGACATCCGTTCCGAGCAGTGTGGCGGTCGCGACGAGGGTGCGCGCGCCGTTGAGCAGCGCGAGCAGGGGGAGCCGGCGGCCGGTGGCATCCGCGAACCCGGCGATCGCACCCGACGGGTCGACGATGCGGGTGTCGGTCGAGGTGAAGACGGTCGCGCTCGTACCGATCGATACGACGACCTCGCCCTCAGCGAGACCGAGCCCGAGTGCCGCAGCGGCGTTGTCCCCGGCACCCGCGCCGACCACGGTTCCGCCCGCCGTCACACCCGCCCGATCTCCCGGGCCGAGCACGCGCGGGAGCCCGACCGGATGCCCGAACACCGCCTGCACGAGATCCTCGCGATAGCGCTCCTCCTGCGCCGACCAGTAGCCGGTGCCGGAGGCATCACTCCGGTCCGTCGTCGGCTCCCCAGCTTCGCCGAGCAGGCGCCAGGTGATCCAGTCGTGCGGAAGCATCACGTGCGTCACCCGCGCGGCAAGCTCCGGATGGTTCTCGGCCAGCCAGGCGATCTTGGTGATCGTGAAGGATGCGACCGGTACGATTCCGATTTCGGCGGCCCAGACATCCGCCCCCATTTCAGACCTGAGTCTCTCAGCCTGTGCCGCGCTGCGGGTGTCATTCCAGAGCAGCGCGTCGAATACAGCGCGATTGTCGGAGTCGAGTGCGACCATGCCGTGCTGCTGGCCGGCGACGGAGACCGCGGCCACGCCCTCGAGGTCCGTTCCACCGGCCGCGACGAGGGCCTCCCACCAGCGCTCGGGCTGCACTGAGGTACCGTCCGGATGCGGCGCCGAAGTCACCGACAGCACCTCACCGGTTTCGGCATCCACCCGCATCACCTTCGTGCTCTGGGTGGACGAGTCGATGCCGACGACCACCGTCATCCGCGCGCGCCGAGCAGGTGTTCGAGGGCGAGCTGGTTGAGACGCACGAAGCCGAAACCCTTTCCGCCGAAGTACGGGTCGGGGTCGAAGTCCTCGAACGAGGAGCGGTCGGCAAGGAGGTCGTCGTAGGTCTCGCCGGCGGCGAGGGTCGGCTCGAGGATCTGTGCGACCCGCGACGCCGCGAGCGCCTCCTGCACCTCGGGGTCGGCACGAAACGAGGCGGCCCGCTCCTTGAGAAGGAGGTAGGTGCGCATGTTCGCTGCCGCCGAATCCCAGACGCCGTGGATGTCTTCGGTGCGGCTCGGCTTGTAGTCGAAGTGTCGCGGTCCGTCATATGACGGTCCGCCGTTCGGTCCGCCGTTCGCGCCGCCGTTCTCGAGCAGGTCGACGAGGGCGAAGGCGTTGGCGAGGTCGCCGTGGCCGAACACGAGGTCTTGGTCGTACTTGATGCCCTTCTGCCCGTTCAGGTCGATGTGGAAGAGCTTGCCCTGATAGAGCGCCTGCGCGATGCCCGAGGTGAAGTTGAGCCCGGCCATCTGCTCGTGGCCGACCTCCGGATTGACCCCGAACAGCTCCGGCCGCTCGAGCGTCTCGATGAACGCGATCGCGTGACCTACCGTCGGCAGCAGGATGTCGCCCCGCGGCTCGTTCGGCTTCGGCTCGATCGCGAAGCGGATGTCGTACCCCCTGTCCGTCACATACTGAGCGAAGACGTTGACCGCCTCGCGGTAGCGCTCGAGGGCCCCGCGGATGTCTTTGGCCGAGTCGTACTCCGCGCCCTCGCGCCCTCCCCACATCACGAAGGTCTTCGCGCCGAGCTCGACCCCGAGCTCGAGTTGACGCATCGCCTTGCGCATCGCGAACCGGCGAACGGCGCGATCGTTCGAGGTGAAGCCTCCGTCTTTGAAGACGGGCGCGCTGAACAGGTTCGTCGTCACCATCGGGATGATCAGGCCGGTGTCGGCGAGAGCCTGCTTCAGGCGACCGATCTGCTTCTCTCGCTCGGCATCCGATGATCCGAAGGCGAACAGGTCATCATCGTGGAAGGTCAGGCCGTAGGCGCCGAGCTCGGCAAGGCGTGTGATCGCCTCGACGACATCGAGGGGCGGCCGCGTCGGTCCGCCGAAGGGGTCGGATCCGTTGTAGCCCACGGTCCAGAGTCCGAAGGAGAACTTGTCGTCACGGGTGGGAAGGGCGGCCATTGCAGGTCCTTTTCAGCGTCATCGATAATTTGTTGTCTCGCACACCATATTGCGCGACCGGGCGTCGACGCAACGTTGCAGACGGGCCTGCACCCCGTCGGCAAAACCGGTGCGACCCGAAGTCAGCCGGTGAATGCACCGGGATCGGCGATGAGGCACTCGAGGGCGAGCTCGCCGGCCCCGATCATCAGCAGGTCGTTTCCGAGCTCCGCTTCACGAATCTCGAGCCCCTCCGCCGAGGCACGCAGCGCACCGACATCGCCGAGCCGCGACCGGTCAGCGTTGTGCAGCGCTGCGAGAAATCCACCGAGCAGAATGAGACGCGGGTTGAGCAGGTTCACCGCAGTGCGGAGGGCTGTCGCGAGGAAGGCGACCTGGCGTTCGACCTCCTCGGTCACCCGCGGGTTCTGCGGCTCGCGCAGTTCCGAGGCCAGCCGGCCGAGCGTCTCGGGGGTGAGTCCGGTCACCCCGAGAAGCAGGTCGCGGCGCACCTCGGTCTCCAGGCATCCGATCGCCCCACAGTGACAGCGGGTGCCCCCGGGATTGACCATCGTGTGTCCGAGCTCCCCCGCGTAGCCCGCCTCGCCGCCGAGAGGACGCCCCGCCGAGATGATCCCCCCACCGATTCCACTCCCGCCGCCATTGACGTAGAGCAGATCGTCGATGCCACGCCCGGCACCGAACGCCCTCTCCCCGCGAGCGCCGAGACGAGCGTCGTTGGCCGCCGAGACACTCAGCCCGGTGGCCTTCGCGAGAAGCGCGGCGAAGGGTTCGTCCACCCAATTCAGATGCGGAGCAAGCCGAACTAGGCCATCCGACGACCTCACCAGGCCCGGAATCGCAGCGCCGATGCCGACGATGCGGTGCGTTTTCGCCAGGGTCGGGCGAAGGGCATCCACCATCTCGGCCGCGACCGCGACCGCCTCCGCCGCGGTCGGGATCGACCGGAGCGACCGACGCACCGTGGTGATCAGCACGCCGCCGAGCCCGACGACACCGAGCGTGATCGCATCGACCTCCGGATTCACGGCGATGCCGACGGGCACCGACCCCGGCCGCACCATCGGGCTCGGACGACCGACCTGGTTCGAGCTCTGCGCCCCCTCCTCGATCACTAGCTTGCGATCGACGAGCTCACTCACGAGGCCACCGATGGTCGAACGATTGAGACCGGTACGCCCGGTCAGCTGCGACCGGGACATCCCTCGCTCGTGATGCACGAGGTCCAGGATGACCGAGAGATTGTGGCGGCGCAGGTGGTCGTTGCTGTTCCCGCGGGCCGGGCTGCCGGATCGGTCCATGGTCATGCAGTCACCCTAGCCACGAAAGCGCTCGCCGAGTTCGCGCGCGAATGGAGTTTGTTGACGGAAACAACCTATGGGAGCAATGCGAGTCGCGGCCACCTGGCCGAACGCGTCTCCGGGCCGGTCGTGCCGGGCAGGCCGCCCGCAACTCTTTCCTAGAGAGTCGTCTGGGCCGCCGGATTTCAGACGGTCGGAACCCGCACCTTCAACGCACCCGGCTCGATCCAGGCATGAAAGGCCGTCGCCTTTCCGAACCCGTCACCGTCGAGTTCGATCTCTTCCGGGCGGGAGAGCCGTGCCACGAACTTCACACCGGTCTGATAGTGCAGATCGCCGTCGTTGCGATGTTCGCCGGCGAGCGCCCGTCCGGTTTTCGTTCGGCGCACGACGCCGTTCAGCCAGGCGATCTTCGTCCACACCCGGATCCAGCCGAGGATTCCGCCCGGGCGCATGAGAAGAAGGTCAAAGAGGCCGTCGTCGACGACCGCATCCGGCATCAGGAGGATGTTCGCCGGCAGGGATCCACAGTTGCCGATGATCACCGTGTGCACGACGGCGCGCTTCGTCGGTTCGTCATCCAGTTTGAATCTGAGGTGCAGCTCATCGGGGTCTCGGAGCGATTTCGTGAAAGCGTCGACGTATGCCGCAATGCCCGCCTTCGCCTTGAGATCGTCGTCGGTGTTTGCGATCATCTTCGCGTCGATGCCCATTCCGGCCATCACGACGAAAGCGTGCCGATCTCGGGACCCGCCCTCGCGCTCGATGTCGATCATGCCGAGATCGATCGCCTGATCCTCGCCGCTGAACGCCGCCTCGATCGACTCCGCGAGGTTGTTCAGGGTGAGGTTCAGGTTGCGTGCGAGGAGGTTACCCGTGCCGGACGGGATCAGGGCGAGAGATGTTCCGCTCCCCCGGAGCGCTTCCGCAACCGCGCGAACGGTGCCATCGCCTCCGGCCGCGATCACCAGGTCGACGCCGATCTTCAGCGCTTGTGCGGTTGCTCCCTGGCCGACGTCGTCTTCGGATGTCTCGAGCCAGGTGATGTGCCCCCAGCCGGCCCCCTCGGCCGCGGAATGCACAGCGGTGCGGAGCGCGTCGATGTCGACCTTGATCGGGTTGTAGATGACGGCAGCGGTCTTCGATGGCGATTCTGGCATCGAAATAGTTTATTGGGGCCGTGCTGAACCGCCCAATAGTCGGACGCCCATTGACACGAACACGAAAAGCACGAAACGCCCTCCTTGAGGAGAGCGAAATAGGGTTTTCCCTCAAGACGCTCATGAACGATGTCTAGAAAGAGCACATGTGCGGAGCCGGTGGGATTTGAACCCACGGAGCCCTTACGGGCTCTCCACCTTAGCAGGGTGGTGCACTAGGCCGAACTATGCGACAGCTCCAAGTAGTCGTCTGCAATCATAGGCGAAATCGTCGAGGAGTCATTTCTCAGCAAACTCGACAACGTAGCGACTTGTCCCCACTTCGGGGGTCTAATAGTGTGGCAGTGAGCGCTAGAACCGGACCGCACCCGAACGCCCCGGTTGACCCCCGTGCACTCACTTCGCAAGGCTGATACCCGCATGTCCTTACGCCCCGTCCCTACGATCAATCTGCCCGCCGCCGGCTCCCCAGCCGCTCGAAGTCATTGCAACGACGTCGCCGCCCACGGGGGCATTACGGCGAGCCACTAATCTCCTGGCCGATTCCCCGTCGCCCGACGGAATCGGTCAGTACCAGATCTCACCAGTGGTTATTTCGGGTCACTGTCTGAGAAAGAGGGGGCCGTCCCGGCATTGGGTATGCGCGGGGCGGCCTCCGAAAATCCGACCCTGCCCAGTGACCTTGGTGCAGGTGTATTCGGAGCGGGATCCTCTCGAGCACCAGCGCCATCGACACCATCTCGGTCGGATTAGTGAGGCTGTTGGACAGTGTCATGTGCGACTACGCCGCCTGCGCGAGGGAGGAGAGCGCGAGGACATTCGTGAGATCGGCCACGTCATCCCCACAAAGAGCGATGCCGGGAAAGCCATCGCGCTCGGGGTTCGAGGCCCCATGATCTCCGGCGTGACCGAGGTGCTCGGTCAGCGATAGGAGTAGAAGCCCTCGCCGGTCGCCGTGCCGAGTTTTCCCTTGTCGATGTAGTTCTCCTTGAGGTACGCGGCGAAGGCCGCGCCCTCGGGGGTGCCGCTCGCAATCGAGATGTTGTACGGGGTCGTCAGCCCGATGATGTCGAAGATCTGGAACGGCCCGAGTGGCGCGCCCGTTGCGATGCGCCAGGTCTTGTCCACCGTCTCGACGTCGGCATACCCGCCGACGAGCAGGCCCGCCGCCGCGTTGAGAAGCGGCACGAGAAGCGAGTTGAGGACGTAACCGGCCTTCTCCTTCTTCAGTTCGATCGGAACCAGTCCGCTGCCTTTCGCGAACTCGACGACCGCGGCGAAGACATCCGGATCCGTGTCGCTCGTTCCCATGATCTCGGCCGTGTTCTGGCGCCAGACGTTGTTCGCGTAGTGCAGGGCGATGAAGCGATCGGGGCGCCCCGTGAAGTCTTTGATGTCGCTCGGGAGCAGTGTCGACGAATTCGTCGCGAAGATCGTCTTCTCCGGCGCGAGAGTCGAGAGCTTCGTGTAGGTGTCGCGCTTGATCTCGAGGTTCTCGGGCACGGCCTCGATGACGAGATCCGCGTCGGTGACGGCATCGCCGAGATCGGAGCTCAGTCGGAGGTTCTTCAGCGCCTCCTCCGCCTTTCCGTCCGCCGCACCCGGCACCCTGTCGGACTTGTAGATCTCGGCGAGCTTGGCGAATCGTTCCTTCGCCTTCTCGATGATCTCGTCGCTGATGTCGTACGCGGTCACGCTGTAGCCGTGAAAAGCGGCCTGGAACGCGATCTGCGATCCGAGCACGCCGGTTCCGAGCACGGTGACGTTCTTGATGGTTGGCATGGTCATCTCTTTCTCTCAGTTCGTCGCGGACGCCGAGGCACGCGGAGCGCGCGCGAGGAAGTCCTCGACCAGCGCCGCGAATTCGTCGGGTCGCTCGATCTGCGGCATGTGCCCGGTCTTCTCGAACAGATGGGATTCAGCGTGCGGGAGGGCTGTCAGCGCGGCGCTGAGATGAGTCGACGGAAGCACGTGATCGTGGTCGCCCCAGACGACGAGGGTCGGCACATCCACCGCCTGCATCGCCTCGAGAAGCGACGCGCGCCACCGTGGACTGACTCCGCGGAACGTGCCGAGATCGGTCGCGATATCGAGCAGCGTCTTGGCATGATCCGCCCGCTGCGAGAGCGCGAAGGAGTGCTGGATGCGCGCATCCGTCGCCAGCGACCGGTCGTAGAAGAGCGAGCTCACCGTGCGCTCCGAACTCTTGACGCTCGGCTTCATCAACGCGGCACCGATCGGCTTCACCGCGAGCAGGCGCAGCACCATCGTCACCTCTTTGCCGAAGCCGGCGCTATTCGCGAGCACGAGGGACGAGACGCGTTCAGGATGTTTGGCCGCCAGGGTCATCGCCACCGCTCCACCCAGTGAGTTGCCGACGACCGCTACCGGTTCGGTCACGCCCAGCTCGTCGAGGAAGGCGGGAAGGATACCGGCGAGCTTGCCGAGCGTCGCGGCCCCCGGAAGCCGATCGGAGTATCCGAATCCCGGCAGATCGAGGCTGAGTACCGTGTGCGTGTGTGAGAGCCGGTCGTGCTGCTCGTTCCAGTCCTCGAGGCTCTGCCCGATGCCGTGGAGCAACAGAACCGGCCGACCCTCGCCCGTGCGCCGATATCTCAGGCGCGTTCCGCCGACGGTCGTCATCGCCGTGCCCGGCAGCTCGAGGGCCGCGGGTGGCGTGGTGCTTCGACCGACCGGATTGCTGAACGTCACATCGTCGGTGATGCTCCCGAGCCGCAGCAGTCGGAAGTCCCGCAGGTAGTTCTGGCGCAGCCTCCACGGGGATTTCTCGCCCTGCCTCGGCAGGGCACCCGCGCTCCGAAGGATGTATCCGGCATCGAGGTCGATGAGGGAGATGAGCTTTCCGGCTTCGATCGACGGCGGCGCCTCGGGGGTGACGATCTGCATCCCGTGACTGTCCATGTACTTCAGGATTCGGCAGACGTAGCGGGCGACGAGGTCGGCCTTGAGAGTCCATGAGGCGTTCGTGTAGCCGATGGTCAGCGAGAAATTGGGAACCCCCGACAGCATCATGCCCTTGTAGGCGAGCGTGTCGGAGATCGGGATGGGGCGCCCGTCGACGGTGAGGCTCATCCCGCCGAGGACGAGAACGTTGAGTCCGGTCGCCGTGACGATGATGTCGGCCGCGAGCGTCTCGCCTGATGCCAGGTCGATGCCCTCGTGCGTGATCCGCTCGATCTGATCGGTGACGATGTCTGCCGTGCCGCCGCTGATCGCCCGGAAGAGGTCGGCATCCGGAATCGCACAGAGGCGCTGATCCCAGGGGTTGTAGGTGGGTGCAAGGTGGATGTCGACCGGGAAGTCGTTCGGTAGCCGCTCGACGGCGGCCTTCCGCAGAATCGCCTTCATCGTCTCCGGGCGGCGCCGACTGAGTTGATAGGTGAACATCGAATAGGCGATGTTCTTCGCGCGCATGATCGCGTACGCGGGCTTGTCGGGAAACCGGCGGAGGCGGGCGGCGAGCGGATCCTTGCTCGGCACTGGCGCGATATAGGTCGGCGACCGCTGCAGCATGGTGACGTGTGCCGCCGTCTTCGCGAGAGACGGCACGAGGGTGACGGCCGTCGCGCCACTTCCGATGATGACGACACGCTTGCCCGCGTAGTCGAGGTCTTCCGGCCAGTGCTGGGGGTGCACGATATCGCCGGCGAACGACTCGGAGCCGGGGATGGCCGGGGTGAATCCCTCGTCGTAACGGTAGTAGCCCGAGCACACGGAGAGGAACGAGCAGGTGAATGTGGCGACCTCGGCGTCACCCCCGCCGGTGTATTCGCCGGCCGACGTGCGCACCGTGGTGACCGTCCAGCGTGCGGTGATGCTCGACCACTCCGCCGAGATGACGCGGGTATTTAGCCGGATGCGCGCCTCGAGCCCCTCATCGGCAACCGTGTCACGGATGTACTCACGGATGGCGTCCCCGTCGGCGATCGCGCTCGCATCCGTCCACGGGCGGAACGAATAGCCGAGCGTGTACATGTCGGAGTCCGACCGCACACCGGGGTACCTGAAGAGATCCCAGGTGCCACCGATGGTGCTTCGTGATTCGAGGATGGCGAAGGACTTCTCGGGGCGTTCGCGCTGCAGGTGGCTTGCCGCACCGATTCCGCTGAGCCCGGCTCCCACAATCAACACATCCACGTGTTCAGTCATTGCCTCACTCTATAGACACCGTGTCGAGTAGATCAACACCATGTCTAAAAGGCTGGCTAGTGTTGTTCCATGACGCAACGCGGACGCAGGACCGCCCGCATCTCGGGCGACGACCGACAGGACGCCATCCTGTCCGCGGCGGAGCGCCTTCTCACCGCGCGCTCTCTCGACGACATCTCGATCGAGGAGTTCGCCCACGGCGCCGGCATCTCCCGGTCGAACTTCTACTTCTACTTCCGATCCAAAGACGAGATGCTGCTCGCCCTGCTCGACCGGGTGATCGCCGAGGTGAATCATCGGGTCGCGTCGCTCCCCCGCGACTTCGGCCGCGATCCGGCAGAAGCCTGGCGTCAATCCATCGGGGTGTTCGTCGAGGTGTTCTCCGAGCACCGTGCCGTCTCAACGGCGGCCATCACCGCCAGGGTCCGCAGCCCCGAAGTGCTCGCCCTCTGGACGGAGGCGATGCAGACCTGGGTGGACTACTCGACCGAAATCATCACGGCGGAGCGCGCCCGCGGCGCGGCACCCGACGGCATAGCCTCGGCCGACCTGGCTGTGACGCTGAACCTGATGAACGAGAGAGTTCTCTCGGCCACTTTCGGAAGCGAGAAGCTCGCGGTGAATCAGGACGCGGTGCTCGACGTGCTCGCCACGATCTGGGTACGCACCATCTACGGTGTCGTGCCGACCTAGTCGTTCGGCTTGATCAGACAGAATGGATGCCCGGCCGGATCGAGGAAGACCCGGAACGTCGGCGTCTCCGAACCGGTTCGGGTCGCGCCGAGTTCGAGAACCGCTGCCTCGGCCACGTCGAGATCATCCACTTTGATATCGAGATGGATCTGCTGGGGCAGCACCTGGCCCGGCCAGTCGGGTGCGGTGAAATCGTCGACCCGCTGAAAGGCGAGAAGCGGCCGCCCCTGGTCGCGGCCGACCAACTCCGCCCAGCCCGGATCATCCGAGAACTTGCGCATTTCGAGGATCTCCCCATAGAAGTCCGCGAGACGGTCGGGGTCTGGACAGTCGAGCACGATTACATCGAGTGTTCCAATCATGGCGACACTGTAAGCCCGGCCTGCGACATTCGAGAAGCCGGCAGCACCCGACCCGCCCGGTCAGGGGGCATCGTCGTGGTCATGCGACCCCGCCGGGATACCCGGCACTTCGCCCGGACCGTAGATTTTCGCGTCTCCCGGGTAGGGGGTCGTCCAGTGGTGCGTCTGGTACCACGTCCAACGGTTCATCAGCTCCGGGTTGTCGAAGTCGGGCACTGCGCTCTGGCCAGCGGTTCCCACGAAGTGCTGTTTCTCCGCCCACTTCTGCCATTGGGCGGCTACTGCTTTCTGCTCCTGCGGGATGACCGCAGCCTTGAGGGCCTCCGCGTTCACGGCATCGGCCGCGGATCCTGTCTGGCCGAGGGTGTCGTATCCGCAGGCCGGTGCCGTCACCACACCCTCGGTCAATGGCACCTGGTTGAGCACCGCGGTGTAGGGCGTGAGGTCGGGATTCTTTGTGAACGCGTCGATCATCGGTGTTGCGGCGGCGAGTTTCTGATTCATCGGCTGAGCGCCGAGGATCTGTTCGATGGTGCGGATCATGCTGATCTGCGAGTAGTAGGTGCTGACCGTCCTGCCATGCACGGCGTAGGGGCTGATGACCTGCACGGGAGCCCGGTGGCCGTCGACGTGGTCCGCACCGTCCTGGGTGTCGTCTTCGGTGACGAAGATCGCCGAATCCTTCCAATACTGGGAGTGCGAGATCTCATCGACGATCTTGCCGACGGCGAGATCGTTGTCCGCCACCTGCGCTTCGGGATCCGCGGTGCCGCCGGTGTGGTCGCTGGAGAGCCACACCATGTTCAGGTTCGCCGGGCCGTTCTTCTCGAAGTTCTGCTTCCAGGTCGAGTAGCGGTAGATGTCAGGAACGGCCAGATCGAACGGAGCGGCATTCGGATCCGTGATCGCATTCAACGACGGGATGGCCGAGGTGGCATGTAGCTGGAGCGAGGGATCGAACAACGCGCCGGGATCCCCTCCGGCCATCACGCTTTTCGAGACGCAGTAGTACTGCTGCCAGGTTGCGCCGGCCGGCTTGCCCTCGCCGTACTCGAATTCTCCGAAGTCCTTCGCCGTCTTGCCCGCAGCCTGCACCGAGGTCCAGAGGAAGCCGGAACGCTGATGGCCGAGCACGTCTTCCTCGGTGTCGTATGAACGGGTGTACTCCCCTGCGCTGGTCTCCGTATACGCCGGGTTGTCTCCCTGCATGAGCCAGTTGTGACCCTCGGCGGAGTTCGTCCCGATGTCGTAGGTGTTGTCGTATAGCCCGAATTGAGTTGCGAGTGCGTGCTGGTTGGGGGTGACCTTCTGGCCGAACTGGGTGAGCGAGGCGTCACCGTTGCCCTGCTTCATGTCGCCATAGATCTGGTCGTAGCTGCGGTTCTCCTTCACCAGGAGGAAGATGTGCTTGATGGCCGAAGGGTCCCCGATGCGTTTCGGAATGGCGAGAACCGGTCCATTTTCGCCACTGTGGTCTTTGGCCTGTTTGATCGAGCGATCGTCCCATCCGTTCTGAGTGAACACCTTCGCGGTGTACTTCTGGATCTGACGGTCACTCGGCAGGGTGAACCTGGTGAGTGAGGCCGTCGTCGAATGGGTGCCATGTCCCGTCGCCGGGACGGTGCCCTGACCTTTGCTGAACGTCAGTGCCGGACCGCGCGCGTCGATGCCGCGAGTATTCGTGACGACGACCCGGTCGTTCACCACGGCGACATTCTCAGGAAAATAGTCGGTCGGCAGAAGGCCGATGGAACTCGCCGGGTCGCGAGGGTCTTTGCGGTTCACCCTGTAGACCGCGATGGCGTTGGCGCGACCGAGCGAGACGAGGAGGTGGTCGTTCTGCAGGGTGATCGCCGTCGGCTCATAGCCGATGGTCGAGGATGCCCAGGGCTGCGTCGCGATCGTCTGCACGACCTGCCCCGCCTTCGTGTCGATCACCGAGACCGTGTCGCTGTTCGTGTTGGCGACGTACAGGGTCGGCCCGTCGCTGAACATCGCCGTCGGGTGCAACTGCACGGTGATCGTCGCGACGGGCGCGCCGGGTTTCGCCGTGTCGATGACACTCACTGTGCCCGTGGTGGAGGTGCCGTTCGTCGTGTCGGCAGGGACCGGAGTGCCGTAGGAGTCCATCGTCGTGTCGCCGGCGACCGCTTGACGGCCTCCCTCATTCGAGACGTACAGAGCGCTGCCGATCAGCTTGAGTTGGCGTGGAGCGATCCCGACGGCGAAGTTCTGCTGGATGGTCCCCGCCGCAACGTCGATTGCGACTACGGCATTCTGGCCGTTGACGGAGGCGTACAAAGTAGAGCCGTCGGCCGAGAGAACCATGCCGGCCGTGAGTGGCAGAAGGCCGCGCGTGGTGGGGATGGTCATGGGGGTCCCGACGCCGAGCGAGCCGTCCGGCGAGAACGGGTACCGCACGATGCCGGTGGATGTCGGGGCGAAGAGGGTCTTGCCGTCCGGCGAGAAGACCGGTCCTTCCTGACCGACAGTGCCGTCGGAGATCTTCAGGTAGGCCATGGCCCCGAAACCTGCGGTGGTTGCCGCGGCGGAGAACGCCGCAGCCGTGAGAGTGCCCGCAGCCGCCACCGGCTTGTAGGTCGTGAGGTCGAAGACCTGAAGGACGACCGAGCGGTCGGTGCTTGTTCCGACGAGGTACCGCCCGTCGGGGCTGATCACCGATCCGATGAGCTTCCCGAATGGCGTCATCAGACGATCGCCGATCGGTTGAATCAGTTGGTTTGAAGCGATTTGTTCTCCGCCGCGGTATTGGCCTCCGACCTGCTGATTGCCGAACGCGAGTGTCGACGCCGTTGCCACTCCGCCGCCGAGCAGGGCAAGAGCGCAGCCCGCCGCGATGACCGCGATGACCCGGTTCTTCTTGATCAACGAAGAGAGACGACGCACCGCCGATTGTGCGCGTGAAGGATGATTGCTGTCCATTGCCATTCCTCTGGGTCATCGTGCTTTCGACAGAGCAGACCCGTAGGGACGTTGCGCGGGCGCTTCAACCTGTGACTCAGCCCTATTCGGGCCCAGAAAAATTCTGTCGTCGGCTGGGCGAAGGTTCAAACAAGCGATCGATGAATAGGGAGTGACACCGCTCGGGGTCGGGCGCGCCGTCTTCACCGGATAACCGCCAGTCGACAGCCGCCGGAGGACCACGACATCCTGCCGCCCGTTAGCATCGCTTCATGCGCAAGTCCTCGGCACGACACCCCATCACCGCCGGGGGGGAGCGCTTACTGATCCTGTCCGCGGGGGTGGGATCGGGTCACAACAGCGCCGCTGCGGCGATTCAGCAGGCGAGTGCGGCGCGTGGCGACATCGACGAAGTGCGGGTCATGGATGTGCTGCAGGAGAGCAACGTGCTCTACCGCGACCTCCTGGGGAAGGGGTACTTCGCGCTCGTCGAAACCGCACCGTGGTTGGTGGAGTGGGGGTACGACCTCAGCGACCCACCGTTCCGTCGCCGCGGTCCGATCGACCCCTGGACGCGAGCGAACGCCTTCCCGGCCATCAGCGCGATCAAGCGATTCAAGCCGACCGCGATCGTCTGCACCCACTTTCTTCCGGCCCAACTCGTGGCGTCGCTTCTGCTCAGCGGCGTGATCGACGCGAGGACCGCCGTCGTCACAACCGACTACGACTTCCAGGGCCTGTGGCTCACAAGCGCGTTCCACGCCCTCTTCGTGGCGAGGGAGGAGGGGAAGGTGCAACTGACCGCGCTGGGCCTGCCTCCCGACCGGGTGACCGTCACCGGCATTCCGATCTCGATACCGGATCAGCAGGCGTCCGCGCGCGGCCACGGGGGGCCGCCGAGGCTGCTGATCTCGGCGGGAGCCTCCGGCGGCGACTACGCCGCAGCGGTCGTGCGGCAGACTCTGCATCTGCGCTCGCCCTTCACCGCCACGGTGGTGTGCGGACGCAGCGAGGAGCTTCAGCAGCGCATCTCGCAGCTCGTCGCGCCGGCCGGAGATCGCTATCGCGTGCTCGGGTTCACCACGGAGATCCCCCAGCTGCTGCGCGACGCCGACCTTTTCGTCGGAAAGCCGGGCGGCCTGTCGGCTTCGGAGTGCATGGCTGCGGGGCTCCCCATGGTGCTGGTGAACCCCATCCCCGGTCAGGAGGTGCGCAACGGCGACTATCTGATGGAGCAGGGGGCTGCCGTGCGCTGCAACACCCCCGCCACGATCGGATGGAAGATCGACCAGGTGCTCGGCGAGCCCGGCCGACTGCAGCGGATGCAGGAGGCTGCACAACGAATCGGCCGCCCCGATGCGGCCGCTGACGTGCTGAGCGGACTCCTGGATGGTCCGTCCCGACCGTTGATCGTCACCCGCGGCGCCCAGAAGTCGATTCTCGCTGCGAGCGAGCGACGGCTTATCGCCAGTGACATGACCGGGCCATCCTCCCTTGTGCGACTCATCGATCCGGTCGTCGACAGCACGATCGCGCTACTGCAGGTAGAGGAGCTCGTCGATCTGCAGAAACGATATGCCGCACCCGACGGCAACCTGGTACTGCAGCGCGACGACACGCGAGCTCCCTTCCGGTGGGAAGCGCGGCGAATGCTCCGCACCCTTCTGCGCGATGGCCAGTCACTCCCTGTTCGTGTTGAGGCGCTGGCGGCGAGTCATCCGGCCTGAGTGCCCTCCGCAGCCTCGGGCCGACGCAACCGGCGCGAGCCCTCCCAACTGCTCGGGCTGTGCTGGGCGGCGAGCACGGCCCAGTCACCCGGGCGAGGCGACCAGGTGTGCGTCTCCGGATCGCGTTGCCGTGTCGGCCCGGCATCAAGGGCGACCGTCACGACCGCCTCGGAATGTGGCTGCACCGTCACTTTCTGGAAGCCGAGCAGCTGGGCCACCGGCCGATCGAGAGACACATCCCCGGCGTAGAGCTGCACGACGGTCGAGCCCTCGCGGTCGCCGGTGTTGGTCACCAGCACCTCGGCACTGCCGCCCGCGTCGTCGAACCGGTGGTCGATCAGTCGGTGCTCGATCGTCGTGTACCCGAGGCCGAACCCGAACGGGAAGGCGGCCGTGTGCCCCTCCGCGTCGAGCAGTCGCTGGCCCCATCGGTCGTCATAGACCACGGACTTCGCGGCGCTGTCGAAGGGGGGAAGATGCGAGACATCCGTCGGCACGACGAAGGGCAGTCGGCCGCCCGGTTCCGCCTCGCCGGTGAGCACGCTCGCGAGCGCGTGTCCGCCCTCCATCCCGCCGTACCAGGCGAGCAGCAGAGCCGGAACGCGCTGTCGCCACGCCTCAGTCAGGATCGCGCTTCCGCCGATGAGCACCACGATGGTGCGCGGGTTGGCGGCAACGACAGCCTGGATGAGTTCGACGTCGGAGGGGCGCAGATCGAGCGAACTGCGGTCGCCGCCCCGCACAAAACGCGAGGCCAGGTGTGCGAGCCACGTGATCGGCGCCCGAAGGGGTCCAGCGCTGAACGCCCGGCCGAGCACACCGACCTCGACGCTCCCGGTGACGACCGACTCCCCCTCATCATGTTGGTCGAGACCCACGACGACGATCGCCGTGTCCGCCGCGGCTGCGACGGATGCAGCGGCGCGTGCGCTCGATCCGGACGGAGTCGTGATCCGCACCCCGGGAAGTGCCTCGCGCAGACCCTGCAGCGGCGAGACCGTCGAGGGCGGCCGAACACGTGATGATCCGTGATCGCCGAGATTCGGCAGTGTCGCAAGCCGGCCGACCACCGCGAGGTGCCGGATGCCCGGATCCAGTGGCAGCAGCGGCTCTGCTCCGATGGGCTCGTTCTTGAGCAGCACGATCGATTCCGCTGCGACCCGGCGAGCGAGCGCCCGGTGCACCGGAGAGGCGACGAGGTCGGCGCTCGGGCTCGCCTGCTCGCGGGTCGCCTCCTGCAGCACGATCGTTCGCAGCACGCGATGCGCCGACCGGAGCACCGTCGCCCTGGCCAATTCACCCGACCGAAGCGCGTTCGGCAGCTCCCGGGCGCGCAGCAGTCGGAGGGGCATCTCGACATCCATCCCCGCCTGCAGACTGGCGACCGCGTGGTGGGTGCCGAACACCCAGTCGCTCGTCACGAACCCCGAGAAGCCCCATTCGTTGCGCAGCACCTCGGTGAGCAGTGCGCCGTTGACGTCCATGTGCTCGCCGCGCACCCGGTTGTAGGCGGTCATCACCGAGTCGGCACCGGCATCCACCACTGCTTTGAAATGCGGGAGGTACACCTCGTGAAGAGCGTGGTCGTCTACCGACACGTCGACCTCGAAGCGCTGGTTCTCCATCGAGTTGAGCGCGAAGTGTTTAACGCACGCCATCACGTTCTCGCGCAAACCCGTGGTCATGGCGGATCCCATCCGCCCGGTGAGCACCGGATTCTCGCCGTAGCACTCCTGCGCCCGGCCCCAGGCGGGATGGCGAAGCAGGTTGACGCAGACGGAGGCCGAGTAGTTCGCGTCACGTGCCCTTGTCTCAACCCCAATGGCGAGGCCGACCTCCTCCTCCAGCGACGGATTCCAGGTCGCCGCCCGAGCCATCGTCACCGGGAAGGCGGTGGACGCGCCGATCACAACGCCTCGAGCGCCGTCGCTGAACCGGATGCCGGGGAAGCCGAGGCGCCGCACCGCACCGGCCACGAACGGTCGCCGTCCGAGCAGGAACGGGATGAGCGGCAACAGCCGTCGTGGGGAGTCGCCGTCGAGCAGTCCGAGAATCTCCTTCTCGGTCATCCGGGCGATCAGCTGGTCGGCGGCCGTATCCGCGTCGAGCTCCCCCGCGCGAACCGCACGGACCGCCTCGCTGTATGCAGTGTTCTCCGCCGTCATTCTGCTCTTCGGATCGTGTCGTGGGCGGATGGTCCGCCGTTCCTACTCTCGCGCAGCCGATCGCTTCGCCATGCGATCAACCCTATCCAGCTTCAGTCTGTTGGCCGCCGTGGGCGTCCGCCGCCCACACGCGGGACCCGGCGCGCACTACACGGCTAGTCGGCCGTATCACACCGCCGGAATCAGCACTTGTGGCGGAGGGCTAGGGATTCGAACCCTAGAGACATTTCTGCCCACCAGTTTTCAAGACTGGCTCCATCGGCCGCTCGGACAGCCCTCCATGGAACATCCGCAATTCTAAGGGGTGGAGGCTACAGCGCCAGCAGCACCCCGGCGACGCCGTTCGCGATGTCGCTCGCGGTCGTCTCGTTCGCCGCCGCGATGACCTCATCCGGAGACTGGCCCATCGCGATACCGCGACCACCATCGGCGGCCCAGAGCAGCATGTCGATGTCGTTGCGCCCGTCGCCCATCGCGATGACCCGCGAGCGCGGCAGGTCGAGCAACTGGCGCACGCGCTCGAGGGCAGTCGCCTTGTTGACGCCGTCGGGCGCGATGTCGAGCCAGGATGTCCAGCCGACGTTGTAGCTGACCTTGTGGAGTCCCATCTCCTCGACGATCCTGAGGAAATCCTCCAACGCGTGCTCGGGAGAGATCACCACGACCCGGGTCGCCTCGACCTCGAGCAGCTGGTCGAACGGCACGCGTTCGCCGTTCGCCTCGATGCCGGCCTCCGGGAAGTCGCCGCCCGCGAAGAGGAAGCGCCCCTCCTCGTCTTCGACCGCGTAACGGGCACCGGAGAGGTGGCTGTTGATCGTCGTCAATACCTCGCGGGGGGCGAACGTCTCGACGAATGCGCGGACGTAGCCTGTCGGGGCATCCGCGTTCCGTTCGAGCGTTATCGCTCCGTTGGCGCAGACCACGAAGCGCGGGGTGATCGACAGCCGATCGAGAACCGGGAGCGTCATCGCCACCGAGCGACCGGTCGCCAGCATCACCTCGTGGCCGAGATCGCGCGCATACTCCACCGCATCCAGAACCTCGTCGGTGATGACGCCGTCTTCGCGCATGACGGTGCCGTCGATGTCGAGGGCGATCAGCATCCGCTCGCGCGCGTCCGAGCCGCTCACGCGACGGGCTCGAGCAGCTCGAGGCCACCGAGGTACGGCTGGAGCGCGCCGGGAACCCGCACGGATCCATCCGCCTGCTGGTGCGTCTCGAGGATGGCGACCAGCCACCGCGTCGTCGCCAGCGTTCCGTTCAGGGTCGCGACCGGTGCCGTCTTCCCCGACTCGGTGCGATACCGGATGTCGAGCCGCCTCGCCTGGTAGGTCGTGCAATTGCTCGTGCTCGTGAGTTCGCGGTAGGCATCCTGCGTCGGAATCCAGGCCTCGATGTCGAATTTGCGGGCGGCGCTGGATCCCAGATCCCCGGCCGCGACATCGATCACCCGGTAGCTCAACTCGCACGCCTGCAGCATCTCCTCCTGCAAACCGACGAGCCGCTCGTGCTCCCCCTCGGCATTCTCGGGGAGCACGTAGCTGAACATCTCGAGCTTGTTGAACTGGTGCACGCGAAGGATGCCGCGGGTGTCTTTTCCGCCCGACCCGGCCTCCCGGCGATAACAGGTCGACCATCCGGCGTAGCGAAGCGGACCATCCGACAGGTCGAGGATCTCGTCGGAGTGGAACCCGGCGAGCGCCACCTCACTCGTTCCGGTGAGGTAGAGGTCGTCGGCCGGGAGGTAGTAGATCTCGTCGGCGTGCGAGCCGAGGAATCCGGTGCCGGCCATGATCTCGGGCTTCACGAGCGTCGGGGTGATGAGGGGTTCGAAGCCTCCGGCGAGCGCCTTGTCGAGCGCCATGTTCATCAGGGCGATCTCGAGCCGGGCACCGACCCCGCGGAGGAAGTAGAAACGACTGCCCGACACCTTGGCGCCGCGGGTCATGTCGATGGCGCGGAGTTTCTCGCCGAGCTCCACATGATCGAGGGGCTCGAAATCGAACGTCGGTGCCGTGCCGACCTCGCGAAGGGTCGTGAAGTTCTCCTCGCCGCCGGCGGGCACTCCGTCGATGACCGGGTTGGCGATAGCGCCGGCGGTCTGCGCGAAGTCGGCCTCGGCATCCGTCGCGGCCTGGGCGAGCTCCTTCACGCGAGCGGCGAGCGACTGGGCCTCGGCGAGCAGCGTCGCCTTCTCGTCGCCCTTCGCCTGCGCGACCTGCTTGCCGAGCGACTTCTGCGTCGACCGCAGGTTCTCGCTCTCCGCGATGGCCTCACGGCGAACCCGGTCGGCCGCGAGGGCGGCATCCACCAGCTCGACGGACTCCCCCCTCGCCTCCTGCGAAACCCTGAAGAGAGCGGGATTATCACGGAGCAGCTGGGGGTCGATCACCGGTCCAGTCTATTGAGCTATGCCGTACGGTTGGCGCTGTGACCCTGTCCCCCACCCCCACGGCGAACCGGGCGGCAGTGGTGCACAATCCGATGAAGGGCGACATCAAGAGGCTCAAGAAAGCGGTCAAGTCGGCCGAGAAGGCGAGCGGATGGCCGTCGACGATCTGGCTGGAGACCAGCGTCGAGGATGCGGGCCAGACCGCGACGCGAGACGCGGTCGCCCGAGGCGCGACCGTCGTGCTCGCCGCCGGGGGTGACGGCACCGTGCGCGCCGTCGCCGAAGCCCTCCGCGACACGGGGGTGCCCATCGCACTCATCCCGGTCGGCACCGGCAATCTGCTCGCCAGGAACTTGGGCCTCACACTCACCAACATCGAGGAGGCCGCCCTCACCGCCCTCACCGGCGACGACCACCGCATCGACCTCGGGATCGCCGACATCACCCGCGACGACGGACAGCACGAGGAGCACGTCTTCCTCGTCGTCGCCGGGGTCGGCCTCGACGCCAAGATGATCTCGCTGACCAACCCGCGGCTGAAGAAAGCGGTCGGCTGGCTCGCCTACGTCGACGCCGGTGTCCGCGCGCTCCCGGAGATCAAGCCGATCAGGATGCGCTACTCCCGCGACGGATCGGCCGAGCGTGCGACGAGCGCCCACACGGTGCTCGTCGGCAACTGCGGACTGCTGCCCGGCGGCATCCTCCTCATGCCGGACGCGAAGCCGGACGACGGCATCCTAGACATCGCGGTACTGCGTCCGAGTGGTCCGTTCGGCTGGCTCAAGGTCTGGAACAAGGTGACCTGGGAGAACGGCGTGCTGCGCAAGAGCGCACTCGGGCGCACGATCATCGACCTGAGCCGGGATGTGCGCGATGTCACCTACCAGAGAGGGAAGGATCTCCGGCTGACGCTGGACACCCCGCAGCAGTTCCAGCTCGACGGCGACGAATTCGGCGAGGCGAAGTCGGTTCGCGCGTGGGTGGATCCCGGGGCGCTCGATGTGAAGGTGCCCGCGACATCCATTTCCCGCCACACCTGAAACGCAGGAGAATCACCCCGATTGAGCGCAATCCGTGCTGAAATGTCGCGCGGATCAGGCGAGCAGGTCGCGCAGCCAGTCGCGCGCGTCGATGAACGCGTCGTTGTCGTAGCGCTGCGTCACCGTGATGCGCTGCTTGTCGGCGCGGGGATACGAGCCGAGGAAGACCACATTCGGGCTGAATCTCTTCAGGCCGAGCAGGGCGTCGGCAACCCGTTCGTCGAGCACATGGCCGTCGAGATCGATGACGAAACGGTAGCGGCCGAGGCTGTCGCCGATCGGACGGGATGCCAGCAGGCTCATGTTGACGCCGCGGGTGGCGAACTGCTCGAGCATTTCGAGGAGGCGTCCGGCCGTGTCATCCGGAAGCTCGGCGATGATGCTCGTCTTGTCGGATCCGGTCGGTTCGGGCAGCGTCGTCGAACGGCTCACCAGCACGAACCGGGTCTCGGCGTTCGGGTTGTCGCCGATGTTCTCGGCCAAAACGTCGAGGTCGTAGTGCTTCGTGATTCCGGGCGGGGCGACGGCCGCGTCCGCGAGGTCGTTCTCGAGAAGGGATGCCGCTGCCGCGACATTCGAGGTGGCCGGCAGGTGTCCGTGCTCCGGGAGGGTCTTCTCGATCCAGATGCGGCTCTGGCCGTAGGCGACCGGATGCGCGTTGACGACCTTCACGTCGGCCAGCGTCGTTCCGCGCCGGGCCACCAGCACGAAGTTCACGGGCACGAGGTACTCGCCGATGATCCGCAGCCCGGGGATCGTGGCGAGGGCGTCCTGGCTCGCGCTCACCCCGCCCTCGACCGTGTTCTCGATCGCGATCATCGCGGCGACGCTTCTCCCGGAGACGACGTCGTCGAGCGCCTGGCCGACATTGTTGACCGCGCGCCAGGTCTTTCCGACGGCCTGCGGAACCTGCGCAAGGGCCGCCTCGGTGAAAGTGCCGGCCGGGCCGAGGTAGGAGTATGTATCGTCGGCTGGCATGAGTCGAATCCTAACGGCTCGCCCGATTGCCGCACCGTGTACAACTAGACCTATGAATTCGCGCGCGGGGCTGCCGGCCCAGGAATCCGACCTGATCGATGTCGACGCCCTTCTGAAGGCCTATTACGAGCTCGTGCCCGATGTCACCATCGCCGAGCAGAAGGTGGTGTTCGGCACATCCGGGCACCGCGGATCCTCCCTCGACTCGGCGTTCAACGACACCCACATCGCTGCGATCACGCAGGCGATCGTCGAGTACCGCGCATCCCAGGGCGTCACCGGTCCGCTGTTCATCGGCAGCGACACGCACGCCCTGAGCGCACCGGCCCAGACGACGGCGCTCGAGGTGCTCGTCGGCAATGGCGTCGACGTGCTGGTCGACGAATTCGGCGACTACGTTCCGACGCCCGCGCTGAGCCACGCGATCATTGCCTACAACGCCTCGCGCGCTTCGTCGTCAGGCTCAGCGAACGAGGGGCTTGCCGACGGCATCGTCGTCACCCCGAGCCACAATCCCCCGCGCGACGGCGGCTTCAAATACAACCCGACGCACGGTGGTCCGGCCGACAGCGACGCCACGAACTGGATCGCGAACCGTGCCAACGAGATCATCCTCGCCGGCAGCGTCGACGTGAAGCGCGCGGAGCCGAGCGGCGTCGGAACGTACGACTATCGCGGGCGCTATGTCGACGACATCCAGAACATCATCGACGTCGAGGCGATCAAGAAGGCGGGCGTGCGCATCGGCGCGGACCCGCTCGGCGGCGCGAGCGTTCACTACTGGAGTGCGATCGCCGAGCGCTACGGGCTCGACCTCACCGTCGTGAATCCGGAGGTCGATCCGCAGTGGGCGTTCATGACGCTCGACTGGGACGGGAAGATCCGGATGGATCCGTCATCCGCGTCCGTCATGGCGTCCGTACTCAAGCACAGGGACGACTTCGACGTCGTCACCGGCAACGACGCGGATGCCGACCGGCACGGCATCGTCACCCCCGATGGCGGCCTCATGAACCCGAATCACTACCTGGCCGTCGCCATCCAGTACCTGTATGCGCATCGTCCGGAGTGGAAGACGGATGCCGCGGTCGGCAAGACGCTCGTCTCGTCATCCATGATCGATCGGGTCACGTCTACGCTCGGCCGCGCTCTCTGGGAGGTGCCCGTCGGGTTCAAGTGGTTCGTGCCAGGGCTCGTCGACGGGTCGGTCGCGTTCGGCGGCGAGGAGTCGGCGGGGGCGAGCTTTCTCCGCAGGGACGGGACCGTGTGGACCACCGACAAGGACGGCATTCTTCTCGCACTGCTCGCCAGCGAGATCATCGCGGTGACCGGAAAGTCGCCGAGCGCGCTCTATGACGAGTTGACGGCGCAATACGGTTCGCCGGCCTACGAGCGCATCGATGCCGCCGCGACCAAGGCGCAGAAGGCGGCCCTCGGGAAGTTGGACGGCTCGGCG
>JANYGT010000235.1 GCA_025362355.1 Lacisediminihabitans sp.
CGTCAAGAGACCGAACAATCGCCCAGCGTTGACTCGCCTGGCCGATAGGCTCGGGGGATGGTCAACATCCTGGTGCTCAACGGGCCGAACCTCGGCCGACTCGGCAGCCGGGAACCCGATGTCTACGGCGGCGGGACCCTCGACGACCTGCGGGCGGAGCTCGAGGGTGAGGCGCCCCCCGGGCACGCGATCGACCTGCGGCAGACCAACGACGAAGCCGAACTCATCTCGTGGATCTATGAGGCCGTCGACACCGGGAGTCCCGTCATCCTGAACCCGGCGGCCTTCACCCACTACTCGTACGCGCTACGGGATGCGGCCGCTCTCGTCACGAAGGCCGGGCTGATCCTCATCGAGGTGCACCTGTCGAATCCTTTCGCGCGCGAGGAATTCCGCCACACGAGTGTCATTGCGCCGGTGGCAACGGGCACTATCGCCGGCTTCGGCTTCGACTCGTACCTCCTCGCCCTCGACGCCATCAACCGCAAGCTCGGATAGACTCCGTAGCTGGTTTCCCCTCACCCGTAACGAACAGGATCTACAGTCATGGCCTCAACCGCTGACATCAGGAACGGCGTCGTTCTCAACATGGACGGCCAGCTCTGGACCGTGATCGACTTCCAGCACGTGAAGCCGGGCAAGGGTGGCGCGTTCGTGCGCACCAAGGTCAAGAACGTCATGAGCGGAAAGGTCGTGGACCGCACGTTCAACGCCGGCGCGAAGATCGAGACCGAGACCGTCGACCGCTCCGAATTCCAGTACCTCTACGCCGACGGCGAGAACTACGTGTTCATGGATGTCGGAAACTACGACCAGATCACCCTCACGGCTCCGCAGGTCGGGGATGCCGCCAACTTCATGCTCGAGAACCAGAACGTGACCATCGCCCTGCACAACGGCGACCCGCTCTACGTCGAGCTCCCGGCATCCGTCACCCTCGAGATCACCTACACCGAGCCGGGCCTGCAGGGCGACCGCTCGACCGGCGGCACGAAGCCCGCGACGGTGGAGACCGGCTACCAGATCCAGGTACCGCTGTTCCTCGAGCAGGGCACGAAGGTCAAGGTCGACACGCGCGACGGCAGCTACCTCGGCCGCGTCAACTAAGTCGACCAACAGATGAGTGCACGAACCAAGGCGCGGAAGCGCGCGATCGACCTCCTGTATGGCGCGGATATGCGCGAGATCTCCCTCAACGCTGCCATCGCGATGGAAGCGGAGCGCGCAGCGGGACAGCCCGATCGTGAGGCCTCGTGGAGCTACGCCCGCGAGATCGTCGAGGGGATCGCGGAGCACGGCGACGAGATCGACGAGCTGATAGAGACCTACGCCAAGGGCTGGACGATCAACCGGATGCCCGCCACCGATCGAGCGATCGTGCGCATCGGGATCTGGGAGATCCTCTTCAACGACGGCGTTCCCGACAGCGTGGCGATCTCGGAGGCCGTCGAAGCGGCGAAATCCCTCAGCACCGAGGATTCCGGGGGATTCGTCAACGGGCTCCTCGGTCGCATCGCAGAAACACACGTCTAGAGTCGGATCATGCCCGACGCCACCGCCGATGCCGCTGCTGGCGCCTCCGCAGACGCAGAGCCGGACGATTCCGGCCACGCGGCTCTCGTCATCCGCTCGCTCGTCAAGCGGTTCGGCGAGAAGGCCGCCGTCGACGGCATCGACCTCACCGTGCCGACCGGGTCGTTCTACGGGCTCGTCGGACCGAACGGGGCCGGGAAGACCACGACACTGTCGATGGTCACAGGGTTGTTGCGGCCCGACAGCGGCCGGATCTGGATCCACGGACTGGATGTCTGGCAGCATCCGCTCGAGGCGAAGCGGCTCGTCGGGGTGCTCTCCGATGGGGTGCGGCTGTTCGATCGCCTGACCGGCGAACAGCTCATCACCTACTCCGGCCTGCTGTCGGGGATGACCCGCGAGACTGTCGCTGAGCGGGCGGCCGATCTGCTCCGACTCCTCGACCTGGAGAGCGCTGCGGGCACGCTCGTCGTCGACTACTCCGCGGGGATGACGAAGAAGATCGCCCTCGCTTGCGCGCTGGTGCATGCCCCTCGCCTTCTCGTGCTCGACGAGCCGTTCGAATCGGTTGATCCGGTGTCGTCGGCGAACATCCGCGACATCCTCACCGGCTATGCCAGCTCCGGGGGAACGGTGATCGTCTCGAGCCATTCGATGGATCTCGTCGAGCGCATGTGCGATAACGTCGCGGTCGTCGCGGCCGGTCGGGTTCTCGCCGCCGGCACGATCGACGAGGTGCGGGGCGATTCGACGCTCGAGGACCGCTTCGTCGAACTGGTCGGGGGCCGACACCACGCGGAGGGTCCGGAGTGGTTGCGACTCTCTTAAGGCTGCGCTTCCTCGTACTCGGCAACTCTCTTCGCCGTAATCCGTGGCAGCTGGTGCTCCTCATCATCGGCGGCGTCTACGGTCTCGGAATCATCGCCGCCGCTCTAGCCGGGTTCATCGCCCTCGGCTTCGCTCCACCGGGAACCGCACGCACAGTCGTCGTGCTCGCCGGTTCAGCGGTCGTGCTCGGCTGGATGGTCGTACCGCTTCTCGCATCGGGTATCGATCAGACGCTCGACCCGAAGCGACTCGTGACGTTTCCGATTCCGCTCGGGAGGCTCCTGCTCGGGCTCGGCGTCGCGAGCATGCTCGGCGTCCCCGGCATCGTGACGACGATCGCGTCCCTGGCGACCGCGGGGACGTGGTTGCATCAGCCGGCGCTCATCCCGATCGCTCTCGTTTGCGGGGCGATCGGTGCGGCCACCAGTATCGTCGCCGCGCAGGCTGTCGTCGCGCTGAGCGGAACCGTCAGCTCACGGCGCCGATTCCGGGAGTTGAGCAGCCTGATCGCGGTCATCCCCCTGATCCTGATCGGGCCGGTGATCTCCTCGGCGACCAGCGGGATCAGCCACGTGGCCATGGCATTTCCAGCGTTGGCGGACGGGCTCGCGTGGACTCCCCTCGGCGCGGTCTGGTCTGTTCCCTCATCACTCGCGCTCGGTCGGTACGGCCAGGCGATCGCCGAGTTCCTGATCGCGGTCACGACGCTGACCCTGCTCATCATGCTCTGGCGTCACAGCCTGAGAACGTCGCTTGTCACGCCGCCGTTCTCGCCGACGAAAGAACGCGCCCGCGGCAACCTCGGCTTCTTCTCGATCTTCCCCGCAAGCCCCACCGGTGCCGTCGCCGCTCGATCCCTCACCTACTGGCTTCGTGATCCGCGCTACACGCGCCAACTCGTGATCGTCCCTCTCGTCCCGGTGTTGATGGCGATCTACGGCGGCCTCAGCCACAATCCGGGGTTCTACCTCGCGACCGGTCCCGGTGCGGCACTGTTCCTGTCGATCGCCATCTACACCGACGTCTCCTACGACTCGACGGCGTTCGCGCTCCATCTCACCAACGGGGTGAACGGGCGCGCCGACCGACTCGGACGGATCATCGGGCTCGGCGTCTTCGCCGTACCCGTCGTCATCCTGTTCACTGTCGTGTCGACCGCTTTCGCCGGCACCTGGACCGCTCTTCCGTCGCTGCTCGGATTGACGCTCGGGATTCTGCTCACCGGTCTCGGGGTTTCGAGCGTGAGTTCCTCGAGATTCGTCTTCCCGGTGCCGATGCCCGGCGAGAGTCCTTTCCGTTCGCGACCCGGAGCGGGTCTCAGCACGGCGCTGACGACGTACGCGATATTGTTCGCCGTGGTCGTTCTCGTCTTGCCGGAGGCGGTGCTTCTCATTGTCGGAGCGATCACGGACGACATCGTCTTCGGTTGGATCGGTCTCGCCGTCGGGGTGATTCTCGGGTCTGTCATCCTGATGCTCGGTATTCGGCTCGGCGGACGACAGCTGGATGCCGACGGGGTCGCACTGTTCCAGCGCACGATCCGGGCGCGGTGACCTGGCGCTGTGGGTTGGGTGCGGTGACTTGGGTGCGGCGACCTGGGGCGGCGACTTGGGGCGGCGACTCTGGAGCGGTGACGTCGGAGCGGTGACATCGGCACCTGTGACCTTGGTGCGCCGATTCGGGTGCGATGACGTCGGAGCGGTCACGTCGGCACCTGTGACCTTGGTGCGCCGATTCGGGTGCGCCTCGGTCGGACCCAGGTGTGCTCGCCCTCCGCAGGAATGGGTCTGGTCGAGAAGCCACAAGCAGCCTCGAAAAACGAAAAGTCGGGAGAGAAGTGGATTTTCGAGGCTGACGAGCGCCAGTGCGGGAGCCTGTCCTGGTGCCGGTCGCGATGATCGAGCTCGTCGAGATCCGGTGATCGAGCCTCGTGCCGGTGATCGCGCCTGGTGCCGGTGATCGAGCCGCGTGCCGGGGATCGCGCCCGTCGATATCTCGACGAGCTCGATCACCGAAATACCGTTACGCGGCGGCATCGAGCATCACTTTTCCGCCGCGGCGCGGA
>JANYGT010000272.1 GCA_025362355.1 Lacisediminihabitans sp.
CGATGGCCTCGGCCGCCGCTGCGATATGCACGCCGGCGAGCAACTGGTTGATCGTCTTCATCGACTGCCCGTCGCCGACGCTTCCCCCGACCACGGTCAGCGTGCTCGACAGCGCCTCGAGCGCCGGTCCTGCGAGCTCGATCGCGTCGGGTTCGCCGCTCGCGAGGATGAGCAGGTCACCGCGGCCGGCACGCACCGGGCCGCCGCTGACCGGCGCATCCACCAGCGAAACACCGTGCTCGCCTGCCAGCGCGGCAACCCGTCGGATGGCATCCCTCCCGATCGTGCTCGTCACGACCAGCACCCCGCTTCGGGCAGCCAGAACTCCGTCGACACCGCCGAGTGCCGCCTCCACCTGCACGCTGTCGCGCACGGCGAGCACCACGACGTCGGCACCCTCAGCGGCCTCGCGCGGTGTGGCAGCGGTCCGCACTCCCGCAGCCGTGGCGAGCGCGATCCGATCCTGGTTGGTGTCGAACGCGCTCACCGCGAAACGGGCCGCGAGCCGGGTCGCCATGGGAAGCCCCATTGCACCGAGCCCGATCACGGCGATCGTGTCTGTCATGACTTCTCCGTCAGGCGTTCATGGTCAGAAGGGAACGCCGGAGTAGAGCAGCACATTCGAGAACGGGGTGAACTCCCCGGTGCGAACGATCGCGCGGGCAGACGCCGTGAGCACCTTGAAGTCCCTGTGCGGCACGTGTTCAACCTCGACTCCGACGCCGGTGAGCCTCTCGACGACCGCCGCATGCATCGCGGGGCTTCCCTCGATCATCTCCTCGGAGACGACGGCGCGCTCGACCACGAATTCGGCGAGGACCGTGTCGAGCACGTCGAGAAACGGCGGCTCGCCGCCGCGGTACGCGAGATCGATGCGCTCGATGCCGCGCGGCACAGGTAGCCCGGCATCCGCCACCACGACCGAGTCGGTGTGGCCGCATTCGGAGATGACCCTCGACAGCTGGGCGTTGAGTGTCGCGCCGTTGCCGCGCATCCCTAGGCTCCGGTTCCGCTGAGCGCGTGCCCGTCGCTGTCGAGATAGTCGCGCCACGATCGTTTGGGCGTCCAGCCGAGCATCTTCTGCGCCTTCGCGCTCGAGATCCCCGAGGCATCCACCCGGTCGAGGGGGCGGAGTTCGATCTTGTCGCCGTAATAGGTGTGCAGGATCTCGGCGAAGTCCCGACCACCGACGTTGTCGGGCGAGGCGATGTAGAACACCTCGTGTCCGGGGAGGTCGGATTCGGTGGCGAGCACGATGGCATCCGCGAGGTCGTAGGCGTCGATATAGCTCCAGAGGTTCGGGCTGAGCACCGAGGCGTCCCGAATCTGCGGGCCGAGGTTGATCTCGTAGTTGCCCTCGTTCTGCACCCAGCTCGGACGGATCGAGATGGCGCGGATGTCGGAGCGCTCGACCGCCGCATTCATCAGCTGCTCACCGAAGGTTTTCGAGAGCGCATAGGGGTCTTGCGCGTGCACCGGGTGCAGCTCGTCGACCGGAGCGTAGTCGGGAAGGAACGGTCGCTCCGGGAAGAAGAACCCGGGCACGGTCTCGCTCGAGATGTTCACGAAGCGCTTGACGCCGAACGACACCGCGGCTTCGATCATGTTGAACGTCGCCATCAGGTTCGTGCGGAAGACGACGTGGGCCGGGTTTCCCGTCGGTTCGGGAATGGCTGCCACGTGAACGACGGCATCCATCCCGCGAACGATCGCGAATGCCTCCCCGGCGTCGGTCAGGTCGGCCATGACGTAGCGCGCCGTCCCCTCGGCGCGGCGCTCGAAGCCCGGGCGGGTGAGGTCGGTCGCGAGAACGTCGTGGCCTGCATCGAGCAGGGCCTGTGTGGCCGCGCGTCCCACTTTTCCGTGGGCTCCGGTGACGAGGACCTTCATGATGTTTCTCCTTCGTGTGATTCTTAGGTCGGAATACGCTGTGCGGTATCCCGTGGTGATGAGGTGATGTGCGGCGCCGCGGTCGCGACAAGCGGATGAAATGCCACCCGCGCGTCGAGCCCCGGCAGAGCCGGCGGAGCAGCGGTTAGAGGCGCGGACCCCAGGAAAGCGAGGCGTTCTCGGTCGCTGTCGAGCGTGCCATCGGAAGAGAGTCGATCCCGCCGCGCGTGCTGCCTCGACGCACCGCGGAGAGCGATTGCGCCGAGTCGCGAACGTAGGTGCCGAGATCTTCCTCGGTCTGCATGAGGTGATCGTGCATCGAGGCGGCGACGACGTCCGGATCCCCGTCCGACAGCGCATCCAGGATCTTCTGGTGGTGATCGATCGCGTGCTCACGAACGGGAGCATGAGCGGATGTCTGGTGCCGGGTGAGGTGCAGGATCTGGGCCATCGGCTCGAACAGGGCCGTGATGAAGGGGTTGCCGGCGGCTTCCATCAGCCCCTGGTGGAAGGCGATGTCGGCTCTCACGAAAGCGTCGACGTCAGCCCGCTGGGCCGCGATCTTCATCTCGAGGATCGCCTCGCCGAGGCGCTGGAGATGCTGATCGGTACGCCGCGACGCAGCCATCCGGGCGATCTGCACCTCGACCGTGCGCCGCGCCTCGAGAAATTGCTTCTCGAGCTCGAGCGAGTCCTCCCCGTACGACGACCTCGCGATGAGGAGCACCGGATCGAGCACGGACCATTCCGACGGCTGGTTCACGAATGTGCCGCGCCCCTGGTTCACCTCGACGACCCGTTTCGAGCGGAGGTCTTTGATCGCCTCGCGCACCGTGAGCCGCGACATCCCGGAACGTTCGGCGAGTTCGGTCTCGCTCGGCAAAATCGTCCCCGGGGGGAATGTGCCGCTGAGGATGTCGTGAAGCAGTGCGTCGGACAGTTCTTCGGCGAGCGGACGGCGGGCGACCATTCGTCTCCTCCTCAGACATCGAACGTGCACTAATCGTATAGGTGGAACTTTTCGGACGACGTCAACCGCGCTCATCGCGAGCGCTTCTTCCGCCACATGTTGAGTGCCACCGCGCCGACGATGATGACGCCGCTGAACACCTGCTGCCAGTAGGCCGAGATCCCGAGAAGGATGAGCGCGTTCTGGATGAGCAGCAGCAGGGTCGTGCCGAGCACGGTTCCGAGAATCCGTCCGACGCCACCCGAGAGGCTGACCCCTCCGATGACCGCGGCGCCGATGGCCGCCAACTCGTAGCCGTTTCCCGCGGCCGGCTGGCCGACGCTGAGGCGTGCGGTCTCGAGGATGCCCGAGGCAGACGCGAGGGTCGCCGAGATGACGAAGACGAGCACCTTGATCCGCCGGGTGTGGATGCCGGAGAGCATCGCCGCATCCTCGTTCGAGCCGACGAAGTAGACGTGGCGGCCGAAGGTCGTCCGTGACAGCACGAAATGGGCGGCGAGGGCGATCACCGCCGCGATCCAGACCGGGATCGGAATGCCGAGCAGCGATCCCTGGCCGAGGTAGAGGAACGACGCCGGAAATCCGCTGATGGTCGATCCGCTCGTGATCCCGAGCGCGAGGCCCCTCGCGACAGCGAGCATGCCGAGTGTCACGACGAACGACGGTATGCCGACGAAGGCATGCACTATCCCGTTCACCGCTCCGACCGCGGCACCTCCGACCAGGGCGATGATCACGGCGAGAGCCGGGGGGAGGCCCGCGGTGACCATGAGCTCCCCGGTGAGAACGCTGACGAGCGCCACGATGGATCCGACCGAGAGATCGATGCCGCCGATGAGGATCACGAATGTCATCCCGACGCTGATCATCAGCGCGAGGCCGATCTGGCGCCCGACGACGGTGAGGTTGCCCTGGGTGAAGAAGTACGGCGACAGCAGCGAGAGCACGATCACCAGAAGAACGACGACTCCGGCGAGCGTCGATTCCCGCGCTGAGACGACGGACAGCAGTCCGGTCTTGAAACGGGAGCCCGGTGTTCTGGGCGGTCCGGAGGGTTGCTCACCCGGCTGGCTGGAGGATGCTGTCGCGCTGTTCGCTTGGATTGTCATTCCGCTTCTTCTTTCACTCCGGTGGCCAGTGCCATTACCTGTGTTTCTGTTGCGCCGCGAGCCACGACTTCGCCGACGCCGTATCCCTCGCGCATCACGACGATGCGGTCGGCCATTCCGAGCACCTCGGTGAGCTCCGACGAGATGATGAGCACGGCGACGCCCTCGTCTGCGATGGTTCTGATGAGCTGATAGATCTCTGCCTTCGCGCCGACGTCGACCCCTCTGGTCGGCTCGTCGAGGATCAGGATGCGGGGCTTCCGTGCCAGCCACCGTGCGAGCACGACCTTCTGCTGGTTGCCGCCGCTCAGCGTGCCGACGGCGACCTCGACGGCGGACTGCCGGAGTCCGAGCCGGGTGGCGTAATCCCTCGCAAGCGCGCGGTCTTTCCGACCCGACATCACGGTGAGCCTCGAGAGCTTCGCCAGGGACGCCGATGTCATGTTCTCGCGCACGGAGAGTTCGAGGAAGAGCCCCTGCTGTTTGCGGTCCTCCGGCACGAAGCCGAGCCCCGCGGCCATCGCATCCTGTGGTCCGTTGAAGTCGACGGGCTTTCCGTTGACGAGAATCTGGCCGGAGCGCCGCTTCCTCGCGCCGAAGATGGCCAGCGCGGCATGGCTGCGACCGGCTCCGATCAGTCCGGACAGAGCGACGATCTCGCCCGGGAGAACGGAGAAGCTCACGTCGTGCAGCATCGCTCCGCACGACAGGTCCCGAACCTCGAGCGCCGGAACGGCTGTGCCGTCGACCGGGGTGGTGCGTTGCCCGTAGAGGTCGACGAGATCCCTGCCGACCATCATCTGCACGACGTCGCCCGGCGTGAGGCCGGCGGCATCCCGAACGCCGACGACGGCACCGTCGCGCATGACGGTGACGCGATCCGCGATGGCGAAGATCTCCCTCATCCGGTGCGAGACGTAGATCACGCTGACGCCGGCGGCACGGAGCTTCCTCACCAGAAGGAAGAGGGTCTCCACCTCCTCCTCCGTGAGCGAGGAGGTCGGCTCATCCATCACCACCACCCGCGCGTCGATGAGCAGCGCCTTCGCGATCTCGACCATCTGGCGAAGGGCGATGTTGAGGTCGCCGACCAGGGTGGTCGGCGAGACGGAGATGCCGAGGCTCTGCAGCAGGTCGCGAGCGCCGCGTTCCATCGCGCCGAAGTCGACCGTTCCGAACCGTGTCTTCGGCTCGCGGCCGACGTAGATGTTCTCGGCGACGCTCAGGTCGTTCGCGAGATTGAGTTCCTGGTAGATGACGGCGATGCCGCGGGACTGCGACTCACGGGGCGAGTGCGATTCGACCGCGACACCGTCGATCTCGATGACCCCGGAGTCTGGTCGTTCTGCGCCGGCCAGGATCTTGAGCAGAGTGCTCTTCCCCGCGCCGTTCTCGCCGACGAGGGCCATGACTTCGCCGGGCTCGACGGAGAGCGTCACGCCGTTCAGCGCGGTGACTCCCGGATACTTCTTGACGATGCCACGCATCGAGATGAGCGGATGGTCGGCCATGACTGCTCCTGGGGGGATTGGTGAAGCTCGAACTGTCGGAAGGGGTGCCGGCTCGCTCGCGAACCGGCACGGCGGGGGCCCCGGTCGGGGCCCCCGCGGTCGCCTAGTGGGCGGTCTTCAGGAACTCGTCGAGGGTGCTCGGCGTCACGGTGACGACACCGGTGTCGACGTTGAACCCCTTCTTGAGCTTCGACGACTTGGCGTGGAAGTCGGCGAGGATCGAGAGGGCCTGCGCCGTCATCCCGTACGGCTTCTGCGAGATGAGCGCGTCGACACAGCCGCCCTTCATGCCGTCGATCCCCTGGGGGACGACGTCGAAGCCGACCGACTTGACCGTTCCGCACTTGTTGCCGGACTTGAGCGCCCCCGCGATTCCCGGGAGGTCGGAACCGCCGATGCCGACGAAGCCCGCGAGATCGGGGTTCGCCTGCAGGATGGTCTCGGCCGCGGACTGGGCCGTCGCGATCGATTCGTTCGACTCCTGCGTCGCGACGACCGTGATGCCGGAGTGCTTTGCGAGGGCCTTCTTGACGCCGTCGAGGCGCTGCTTCAGGTTGACGGCGCTCAGGCTGCCGATGATCACCGCGACTTTGCCCTTTCCGCCGGTGCTCTTCGCGAGCGCCTCGCCGGCTTGCTCGCCCGCCGCGACGTTGTTGGTGCCGATGTAGCCGAGCACCTCGCTGTTCGGCACGGGGCCGTCCCAGGCGATCACCGGGATTCCGGCCGCGGTCGCCTTCGAGATGTCGTCGAGCACGCTCGCCGGGTCATTGGGTGAGATTGCGATTCCCGCAGGGTTGGTTGCGAGGATCGAGTCGAAGATGGCGACCTGGGCCGCCGCGTCGTCATTGTCAGGTCCGAGGAACTTCGCCGTCACGCCCATCTTCTTGGCCTGGGCCTCCATGCCCTTCCGCGCATCCACCCAGTAGGGGTTGTTGAGCGATTTCGGAAGGAAGACATAGACGGGCTTTGAGGAGGACCCCGAAGAGGCCGATCCGCCCGGGCTCCCGGCACTGCACCCCGTGAGGGTCAGTCCGATGATTGCCACGGCTGCGGTGGCGAGGGTGATTTTACGCATTACTACTCCTTTGTAATCAGTGCTTGTGCTGTGTGGTGCTGAGGATTCTGTTGGGAAGTTGGAGGTCGGATCCGAGTGCTGCTTCGCCCCCGGATGTCAGGCGGCCGTGTCGTATAGGCGTTCCCCTCGCATGATCGTGACGGCATCCGCCAGTGTCGTCGCCTCGCCGACGTTGCCGGCGAAGACGATGTAGGGGAGGCCCAGGAGCCCGGTATGGTCGTCCCCCTCGTTGACCCAGACCGAGACGATGCCCGGGAAGAGCTGACCGACGACGGTCGCCCGACGGATGCCGAGACCACCCGTCGCCGTATCGCTGGAGGTGATCCCTCCCTTCGCCATGACCCAGCCGAGCGGAACGCTATCGACGGCGAGCGCCGTGAGACCCACGAGTGCGGCGGAGACGGTCTGGGCGATGACGAGACTCGAGTGGCCGGAATCCCCGACGACCTGCCGACGACTCGTCATAAGGAGCGCGTCGCCCGACCGGAGGGCTGCGACCAGTTCCCGGCCGCAGCGATCGAGCTCTTCGGACCGCTGCTCGGTGTCGAGAAGCGCCGTCACGTCCAGTTCGATGACGGCGATGTCGGAGATCGCCGCCAGGAGATGATCGACCTGCGCGGTCGTCAGCTCGACGTGCGATCCGACGACGACCAGCCCGTTGCCCTGCCTCTCCCCGGAGGAGAAGATGTCGGCGTGGGTGAGCGGTGCGCGAGGTTCGAGACCGATGCGAGCCGCGACGAAGGACGGACCCGTTCGGCAGAGCACCCGGGCACCCCGGGCCTCGGCCATCGTCAACCCGAGCACGGCGACATCCAGATCCGCCTCGACCGTCGCGTTCACCACGATCGGCGTGGCATCGCGGGCGGAGAGGATGATCTCGCACACCCGATCGGGGCCCCCGAGCCGGATGTCGTCGAGCCCGATGCTCAGCACGGTGCCCGCGCTCACACGACCGTGTGTCTTCTCCTCGACGTAGAGCTTGAGGTCGGAACTCGCGAACCCGAACGTGGCGTCCCTGGCGTAGTCGGTCTCCGCGACGGGGGTGAAACGATCACCCGTGCGAACCCAGTGGCTGTCGCCGCTCGTGATCCGCCCGGCGGGAAGATAGGCCGGGGCGATGAGCAGGGCGTCGTACGGCTCGCCCTGCGCTCCAGCCATCGCCGCGAGCACGTCGGTCTCGAGCGGATAGTGCCCCCGGAGTGTCGAATCGCCCCTTGTGATGAATTCGTAGTGGGTTCCGGATTCGCGGGTCACCGCGGCGATGGATTCCGCGATCTCGGTGAGCACCCCCGTCGCCTCGCCGGGGTTGAGTCCGCGCGTGTTCGTGAGGATGAAGAACACCCCGCCGGGTTGGTCGAATGCCCAGAGCAGGTCGTCGCGCTGCCACCTCGTCAGCACGGGAACGCCGTGGACGGCCTGGCTACCCGTCGGATCGTCATCGAGCACGATCACCCAGGTTCCCGCTTCGGCATTGGCTTCCCTGATGAGTCGCCGGGCTTCGGGGATGATCCTCGGCGCCTCGTCTGACGAGAACAGCTCCGCAGCATCCCGCGAGTCGGAGACCGGAATGGAGGTCATAGCGCAGCGACCCGCTCGGCGAGGTAGGCGACGCCCATCCGCGGGCTCGACAGCACGGGGAGCCCGGTCGCCTCGCTCAGGGAGGTCGCAAGCCGGTTCATGGATGCCTGCGCGAGCACGATGATGTCGACGGAGCCGGCCAGCGCCATCGCCTGCTCGGTGACCATCGCGTCGTGGCCGGGGCGGTCGCCGCCCATTAGCACATCGAACGCGCCGGCACACAGACGCTGCTCGATGGTCACCGATTTTCCGAGTCGGTCCGCTGCGCCCTGGATGAGGTCGCTCGTCGGCTGGAGCGTGGTCGGAACCGTTGCGAGCACCCCGATCCGCTCGCCGAGCATCGCTGCCTCGGCCGCCATGGCGTCATCGATCTTGACGATGGGGGTGTGCACGGCCGCGGCCGCGACGTCGAGAGCCGGACCAAGGGAGGAGCATGCCGAGAAGATGATGTCGGCACCCGCGGCCTCCGCTGCCTCGGCGAGATGCGTCATCCTCTCCTCGCTCTTCGCAGAGATCCCCTGTTCGCGCACCACGGTGGCCAGCACGTCGGAATCGACGAAATGCATCACCTCGGCGTCCGGGATCAGTTCGGCGATGAGTTCGTTGATGATCGGCTCGACCGACACGAAAACGAAGCTCGTATGCAAGATCGCAATCTTCTTCGACACGATTCCATCTCCTCTGATGTATGACGCAGACGTCTGATGAGCTAGATTCAACCCCACTCGACGAAATTGTCAAGACCTCGCCGCGAAAATGTTTCAGAACGTGACCGATGCTCTCGTTAGACTGCCGGGCCCCGAGCCTGACTAGACTTTCCCCGTCACCAGCGCCGTCCCGAGGAGTCACTATGCCCATCGCAACCCCCGAGCAGTATGCCGAGATGCTCGACAAAGCCAAGCGTGAGGGGTTCGCCTATCCGGCGTTCAACGTGTCGTCATCGCAGACGATCAACGCCGTGCTGCAGGGGCTGACCGAGGCCGGCTCCGACGGCATCATCCAGGTGACCACCGGCGGCGCCGACTACTTCGCGGGGCAGACCGTGAAGAACCGGGCATCCGGGGCTCTCGCCATGGCGGCCTTCGCGCACGAGGTGGCGAAGAACTACCCGATCACGGTCGCCCTCCACACCGACCACTGCCCGAAAGACGCGCTCGACGGCTTCGTGATCCCCCTGATCGAGGCGTCCGAGGCCGCGGTGAAAGAAGGTCGCAATCCGATCTTCCAGTCGCACATGTGGGACGGCTCCGCGGTTCCGCTCGGCGAGAACCTCGAGATCGCTAAGACGCTCCTACCTCGAATGAAGGCGATCCACGCCATCCTCGAGGTCGAGATCGGTGTCGTCGGCGGCGAGGAGGACGGCGTCAGCAACGAGGCCGGCGAACACCTCTACACGACCCTGGATGACGCGATCGCCACGGTCGAGGCGCTCGGCCTCGGCGACCAGGGCCGCTACATCGCCGCCCTCACCTTCGGGAATGTGCACGGCGTCTACAAGCCGGGCGGGGTGAAGCTGCGCCCGGAGCTGCTCGGCGACATCCAGGCGGGGCTGGCTCAGAAGTTCGGCACCGGCGCCAAGCCCCTCGACCTCGTCTTCCACGGCGGATCCGGCTCGAGCGACGAGGAGATCGCCACGGCCGTGGCGAACGGCGTCGTGAAGATGAACATCGACACCGACACGCAGTACGCGTTCACCCGCTCGATCGCCGACACGATGTTCAAGAACTACGACGGCGTGCTGAAAGTGGATGGCGAGGTCGGCAACAAGAAGATCTACGATCCGCGCGCCTGGGGCAAGATCGCCGAGACCGCGATGTCGAAGCGTGTCATCCAGGCGACGCAGCAACTCGGTTCCGCGGGTCACAGCGCCAGCTAGTCGGCGGTTTCGGCCGGGTCGCGCGCAGTCGCGGCAACACGCGGTCGCGAGTCGTTGAGAATGGTCGGTTCCCGGCGGCGGAGTCAACCATATTCAACGACTCGCGCGTGCTGAACGCTCAGGACCCATCGCGCGCGGCTGCTTCAGGCCCGCGACCGCTACAGGCCGCGGCGCGGCTACTTCAGGCCCGAGAAGTGGTTGAGGTAGGCAGGATCGCCGAACATCAGCACGAGGATGCAGACGAGGGCGATGATTCCGGCGACCGCCCCTCCGATGAGCGGCACATAGAAGGCCACCCTCCCCCGGCGAAGCAGGGTGAACGTGATGAGGGCCGTTGCGACGAAGAGAACAACGTCACTCGTGTTGATGACGATTCCGAGTGTCGTCGCGAGCTGGGTCGTCGTGAACTGGCCGATGCCCTGCATCTGGTACACACGGTTGATGAGAGCGCCCAGGTCGGCGAACTGGAACATCCCCGACACCACACTGTAGAGGCCGTAGGCCAGCAGCACCGCGGAGAGCATCAGATCCCACCGTCGCGGGGTCGCAACCGTCGCGGCGCGCGGCAGGTTCTGGCCGTAGGGAGGGGGCGGCGGCGCGAGCGCCCCGGTGGGTCGTGCGGCCAGCGCCGGCACGGTCGGAGGCGGCGGGCTCGTCACGCCCATCGCCTTCGCCTGCTGCTCTGGGGAGGCGTACTCGCCGTACTGCGGACGCGGCCGCCCGCCACTGTTCAAGGGTGCGGGGCCGGAAGACCCCGCCCCGGACGACTCCGCCCCGGACGCGGCGACCCCGGACGCACCGCTGGCGGCCGTTCCATCCGGAACATCGGTCATCGGGACTGCCAGTCGAGCTGGCGGGTGCGCCCGCCGAGTCCGCGCGAGTCGGGTTCGCCGTTCGCGTCGGTGCGCAACTCCTTCGGAAGCGAGAACATCAGATCCTCCTCGGCCGTGACGACCTGGCGTACGTCGGTGTAGCCGGCATCTGCGAGGTCGTCGAGTACCTCCTGCACGAGGACCTCGGGAACGGATGCCCCGGACGTGACGCCGATCGTCGCCATCCCGTCGAGCCACTCCTGCTGGATCTCGCTCGCGTAGTCGACGCGGTAGGCGGCCTTCGCGCCGTTCTCGAGGGCGACATCCACCAGCCGAACCGTATTTGAGCTGTTCGCGGAGCCGACGACGATCACGAGGTCTGCCTCTGACGCGACCTTCTTGATCGCGACCTGACGATTCTGCGTCGCGTAGCAGATGTCATCGCTCGGGGGATTGTGCAGGTTCGGGAAGCGCTCGCGAAGCAGGCGCACCGTCTCCATCGTCTCGTCGACACTGAGCGTCGTCTGGCTGAGCCAGACCAGGTTGTCTGGATCGCGTACGACGAGGGATGCGACATCCGCCGGACTGTTCACGAGGGTCGTCCGTTCCGGAGCATGCCCCATCGTGCCCTCGACCTCCTCGTGACCGGCGTGGCCGATGAGCAGGATGTCGACGTCGTCGCGCGAGAAACGCACGGCCTCGCGGTGAACCTTCGTCACGAGCGGACAGGTGGCGTCGATGGCCTGCAGATCACGCTCCGCCGCGCCGGCGACGACGGCGGGAGAAACGCCATGGGCGGAGAACACCACGTGCGAACCCTTCGGCACCTCGTCGACCTCGTCGACGAAGATCGCGCCCTGCTTCTCGAGGGTCGAGACCACGTGGATGTTGTGGACGATCTGTTTGCGAACGTAGACGGGAGACCCGTATCGCTCGAGCGCCTTCTCGACGGCGATGACCGCCCGGTCCACTCCTGCACAGTACCCCCGTGGGGCTGCGAGCAGCACGCGTTTGGGCGCGCCGACGGGGTTGTCCCGTAGCCTGTTACGGAGCGCGGGAATCCGTGGGACGTCGAAGCTCGCGGCCGCGCCGTTGGTGATCGTGCTCACGAGGAGATTCTACTTCGTGGGTCGCCCGAGACTCGCTGGGAGGCGCAGATGGCACGTTCGATCGCGAAAGAGACTTTTGAGAGCGTTCGGTATTCATTCGGCGATGTCGAGAGCGTCACCTCGTCGGACGAGGGGCTGCTTGTTCGCGGCACGCTGTTCGCCTTCCTCGACGGTGACGACCTCGTCGTCGAGGTTCCGTTCGTGCGCGCGAACGACCTCGTCGACCGCGGACTTGCCGAGAAGTTCACCCGCGAGGGAAGCACGGAGCGGGACTGGGTTCGCGTGACCGACCGCCAGCTGTGGCCGGAGCTCGCCCGCGAGGCCCATGAGTTCGTCGGAGAGCCGGCCGTCGGAGGGGATTCCTGATCGTCCACGGCCGCGCGATCAGAGAACGTCTCACCCACATATGACTCCCCCGCCGGTGACCATCGAGAGCAGCCCGCCGACGGTCGACTCCCCGTGGCCCGTCGCGCTCTTCTCGAACAAGATCAAGGGCTGGATCGACCGGCTGGGCACCGCCTGGGTCGAGGGTGAGATCACCCAGTGGGGCAGCTCGGGCGGGAACATCTACGGGAAGCTCAAAGACCTCGACGTCGATGCGACGATCGGGTTCACCATCTGGTCTTCCGTCCGCGCGAAGCTCCCCGCTGATATCTCCCAGGGAGATCGGGTCATCGCCCTGGTCAAACCGAGCTACTGGGTCAAGGGCGGATCGCTCTCGATGCAGGTCTTCGAGATGCGCCACGTCGGTCTCGGCGACCTGCTCGAGCGCCTCGAGCGCCTCCGCCAGTCGCTGAAGGCCGAGGGCCTGTTCGATGCGGATCGTAAGAGACCGCTGCCCTTTCTGCCACGCTGCATCGGGCTTGTCACCGGCAAAGATTCGGATGCCGAGAAAGACGTGCTGCGCAACGCCCAGTTGCGCTGGCCATCCGTCGAGTTCCGTGTCGTGCACGCCGCCGTGCAGGGTGACCGCGCCGTGTCGGAGGTGATCACCGCACTGCGAACGCTCGACGCCGACCCGGAGGTCGATGTGATCATCGTCGCCCGCGGCGGCGGAGACTTCCAGAATCTGCTCGTCTTCAGCGACGAGACGCTGGTGCGCACCGCCGCCGCCTGCAGTACGCCGATCGTGAGTGCGATCGGGCATGAGGCCGATCGACCTCTGCTCGACGACGTGGCCGACCTGCGGGCATCCACCCCGACGGATGCGGCGAAGCGCGTCGTACCCGATGTCGCCGATGAGCTGAGTCGGGTTCGCCAGGCGCGGTCCCGCATCGGTACCCGCGTCACCTCTCTGGTGAACCACGAGATCGATCGCCTCGAACAACTGCGCACGCGCCCGGTGCTCGCCCGGTCCGACTGGCTGGTCGACTCACGAGCCGAGGAGCTCGGCCGCTACGTTCAGCGAACCGGTGAACTCGTCGATCGACTGCTCGACCGGTCGCATACCCGCGTGATCGAACTGCGCTCCCAGCTGCGAGCACTGTCGCCCCAACGAACTCTCGACCGCGGATACGCGATCGCCCAGCTTCCGGGGGGTGCCGTGTTACGCAGTAGCAGCGAAGCGGTGCCCGGCACTCCTCTCCTCCTCACCCTCGCCGACGGCACGACCACCGCGACCATCGACGCCGCACCGGTAACTCCCGGCGAGCTTCGGTAACATTGCTCCGTGGCACAGTCCTCCCCCAGCATTCCCTCAGGCAGCACTCCCTCAGGCAGCACTCCTTCAGGCCGTGGTTCTTCAGACAGTGGTTCTTCAGGCAGTGGTTCTTCAGGCAGTAGCCAACCCGCCGCGAATGACGTCTCCGCGCTGAGCTACGAAGAAGCTCGCGATGAGCTGGTGCGTGTCGTGGCCGAGCTCGAACAGGGTTCGTCGACCCTCGAGCAATCGCTGGCTCTCTGGGAGCGCGGCGAGTCGCTCGCACAGCGCTGCGAGGAGTGGTTGATCGGGGCGAAGGCGAGGCTCGACGCCGCGCGCACCCCCGCGACGGCCGCGTCGGATCCGACGGCGGCCACCGAGAAGTGAGCGCACCAGCAGGCCGCCCGTCGGCCGACCGGCCGCCGGTGTCACCCCCGCCTCTCCGGCCACCGCGTGTCGTCGCCGAGCTCGGCAGGCCCGAGACCCCCGAGGAGACAGCGGCGCGTAAAGCCGAGAGCTCTCGCCGTCATCGATCGAACCAGACGCTGCGCAATCTCGTGCTCGCCCTTCTTGCCTCACTCGCCATCGTGCTCTTCCTCGTGCTGGTCGTCGTCAGGCCCGACGGAGCGACGCGACAGCCGGTCGACTACCGGTCGATAGCCGCCCAGACCCAGCCGACGGTCACCACCAGGCTCGCTGCCCCCGTATTACCCAAGGGGTGGACGGCGAACGATGCGAGCATCCAGACCGGCTCCGATGGGATCGTCTCCTGGTCCATCGGGTTCATCACCCCCGATGCGCAGTACATCGGGCTCGTGCAGGGGATCGCCGCGAATCCGAGCTGGACGTCAGACCAACTGCAGCGGGCGCGATCGACCGGCACGATATCCATCGCCGGCACGGACTGGACGGTCTACGATCGTCGCAGCGTCGACAATCCGGGCAACTTCGCCTACTCACTGTCAACCACGGTCGGTGACAGCACGATCGCTCTGCACGGTTCGGCGACGACGAAAGAGTTCGGCGTGCTCGCCGCCGCCGTGACAGCGCAACTCAACGGCGCAAACAGCGGCAGCACGACCAAATGAGACGCAACAAAATAAGACGCAACCACGTGACCCGCATCCAGGAAAGGAATCTCTGATGACCACGACTTCGACGACGACGACACCCGCACTCGCCTGGCAGGAGATGCGCGAGGGCAACGAGCGGTTCGTTGCCGGCGAGCCGAGTCATCCACGGCAAGACGTCGAGCGTCGCGAAGCCCTCGCGACGTACCAGGCGCCCCAGGCTGCGCTGTTCGGATGCAGCGACTCCCGTCTCGCGGCCGAAATCATCTTCGATAAGGGGCTCGGCGACCTGTTCGTGGTGCGCAACGCCGGCCAGGTCATCTCCGAGTCGGTGATCGGCTCGCTCGAGTACGCCGTCGCGGTGCTCCACGTGCCGCTGATCGTGGTGCTCGGTCACGACGAGTGCGGCGCGGTGGCCGCGGCCATCGACTCCCAGGCCGAAGACGCCGTCGCTCTTCCGCCGCACATCCGCACTCTCATCCAGAAGATCATCCCGGCTGTGACGCGGGTAACTGCTGCCGACGGTCACCGTCCCGACTCCACCGAGGTCGGCCGCGAGCACCTCCGCGATACCGTGGCCGAGTTGCTCGAGAGTTCCGAACTCATCAGCGACGCGATCGCCGCCGGCACCCTGGCCATCGTCGGAGCCAACTACCGCCTGCTCCAGGGCACGGCCGTTCCCGACATCGTCGTCGGCCTCGTCTAGCTCGACTCGAGACGCCGTCCACAGAACCATCGCGCATCCGGCACTTCCGGGGATGCGCGCCAGAGAAGAAGGAAGCACAGAGCCGTGAGCAATCCTGCCGCCGACCATGACGACCAGTACCGCATCGAGCACGACACGATGGGTGAGGTGCGGGTTCCCATCCATGCGCTGTACAGCGCACAGACCCAGCGTGCCGTCGAGAACTTCCCCATCTCGGGCAGCGGGCTCGAGCCCGCCCAGATCGTGGCTCTCGCCCGCATCAAACGTTCGGCGGCGCTCGTCAACAAACAACTCGGCATCCTCGACGGGGCCGTCGCCGACTCGATCGTGCTCGCGGCCGAAGAGATCGTGGCCGGTCGCCATCACGACCAGTTCCCGGTCGATACCTACCAGACCGGCAGCGGAACCTCCTCGAACATGAATATGAACGAGGTGCTCGCGACACTCGCGACGCGTCTCGGCGGCTCACCCGTGCATCCGAACGATCATGTCAATGCGTCCCAGTCATCGAACGACGTGTTCCCGACCTCCGTTCACGTGGCGGTGACCGGCGCTCTGCTCGCCGACCTCGTTCCGGCCCTCGAGCATCTCGCGGTCGCGCTCGAGACCAAGGCGGAACTCTGGAAGACGGTCGTCAAATCGGGACGCACCCACCTGATGGATGCGACCCCGGTCACCCTCGGGCAGGAATTCGCCGGCTATGCGCGCCAGGTGCGCCTCGGAGTCGAGCGGATCCGGTCGGCGATCCCCCGGGTCGCGGAGGTTCCGCTCGGGGGAACGGCCACCGGAACGGGCATCAACACTCCCGCCGGGTTCTCCGAAGACGTCATCTCCATGCTTGCCGAAGACACCGGCCTTCCGCTCACCGAAGCCCTCGACCACTTCGAGGCCCAGGGCGCTCGCGATGGGCTCGTCGAGGCATCCGGGGCGCTGCGCGTGATCGCGGTCAGCCTCACCAAGATCTGCAACGACCTGCGTTGGATGGGCTCCGGTCCGAACACCGGACTCGGCGAGATCTCGATCCCCGACCTCCAACCCGGGTCGTCCATCATGCCCGGCAAGGTGAATCCGGTGATCCCGGAGGCCGTGCTGATGGTGGCTGCGCGTGTGATCGGCAACGATGCGACGATCGCCTGGGCCGGGGCATCCGGATCCTTCGAACTGAATGTGGCCATCCCGGTCATGGGGACCGCTCTTCTCGAATCCATCCGGCTGCTCACCAATTCGACCATCGCACTCGCCGATAAGACGGTCGACGGCCTCGAGGCCAACGTCGAGCATGCACGTGCTCTCGCCGAGTCATCGCCGTCCATCGTGACACCGCTCAATCGCACCATCGGATACGAGGCAGCCGCGAAGGTGGCCAAAAACGCCGTCGCGAAGAGCATCACCGTTCGCGAGTCCGTCATCGATCTCGGCTTCGTCGAGCGCGGAGAGGTCACACTTGAGCAGCTCGACAGCGCTCTCGATGTGCTCTCGATGACGAGGCCCCCCGAACGCAGGTAGCCGAGGCGCGGGTGGCCGGCTCGGTCATCCCGCTATCGGCCGGCCGTCGCCTCGGGGATCGGCTTGCTGTCGAGACCGACGACCGTGCGTGTTCCCAGAAGGCTGCGGAGTGGCACCGGGATAAGCACGGAGACAGATTCCGCCTGACTGAGCGTCGTACTGCAATTGGCGACATTGACATAGGTCTCGCGGGGTGCCGTGTCCGGGCGGCCGTAGTACACGGCGACGGCGACGGACTTCTCGGTCTCGACGGCGACGACGGCCCGCGGAAGGCAGTTCGGATCACCTCGCACCTGCAGAACGAGCGATGACGTGTCGAGTGCGGTGAGGCCGACGGGCGGATCGACGCCGATGTACCCCTCTCCGGCGACGGTTCCGGTGCGCGTCCACGGCTTGAGGGCGAAAAGATACGAGGGAGTCCGGTGAGCACCGTCCATCGCCTGGTAGCGGAGCACCGGCTGCTGCACCAGTCCGTTCGGCGGGGCGAGGATCGGGGGGACGACCCTGTTGACGATGTGGGGATCGGGCGATCCCCAGAGCCTCGTCACGAGGCTCGTCGTGGCGCCGGCCTGCTGAACCGGACTCCGGTGAAGGTCGAGCATCCCGAAACCGCCATAGCCGAGGGCGATCGTCGCGGCGATCGCGAATGCGCGGTGCACGCCGACGGAGACCGGTCCCGGCTCGCTCGCATAAGGGTTGCGCCGGGTCCAGGCCGCCAGGACACGCCACTGTCCACGGGGCGCGACGGCCCCCCAGACGGTGAGCACGACGAGTCCGAGAAGGATCACGATCATCGTCAGGCGCACCCCTAGAGCCTAGGCTGTCTACCCTCGGACGAGGTGGGAACCGAGCCCCACCGGTGCCCCGCGAAATGAGCGGAACACCGGTGGCCGAACGGGCCGGATCAGGCCAGCTCATTCGATTCGAGCATTTCGGTGACGAGTGCCGCGATGGCTGATCGCTCCGACCGGGTGAGGGTGATGTGACCGAACAACGCGTGGCCCTTGAGCGTCTCGATCACCGACGCGACCCCATCGTGGCGGCCGACCCGCAGGTTGTCGCGCTGGGCGACATCGTGCGTCAGGATCACACGCGAGTTCTGCCCGATCCTGCTGAGCACCGTGAGCAGCACGTTGCGTTCGAGCGACTGGGCCTCATCGACGATCACGAAGGCGTCGTGCAGCGAGCGTCCACGGATGTGGGTGAGCGGAAGCACCTCGAGCATCCCCCGCTCGACGACCTCGTCGAGAACATTCTGCGAGACGACGGAGCCGAGGGTGTCGAACACCGCCTGCGCCCACGGGTTCATCTTCTCGCTGGCGTCGCCCGGCAGGAATCCGAGTTCCTGACCGCCGACCGCGTACAACGGGCGGAACACCATGATCTTCTTGTGCTGCTGCTTCTCGAGCACCGCTTCGAGTCCGGCACAGAGCGCGAGCGCCGACTTGCCGGTTCCCGCGCGACCGCCGAGGGAGACGATCCCGATCTCCGGATCGAGCAGCATGTCGATGGCGAGACGCTGCTCGGCCGAGCGGCCGTGCAGGCCGAAGATGTCGCGGTCGCCGCGCACGAGACGCAGCTTTCCGCGCTCGGTGACCCGGCCGAGGGCCGAGCCGCGATCGGAGTGGATGACCAACCCCGTGTTCACGGGCATGTCGCCGACGAGGCGGGTGGACAGCTGCTCCTCGTCGTAGAGCTGTGACATCTGCTCGGAGCCGAGGGTGACATCCGCTATCCCGGTCCAGCCGGAGTCGACCGCGAGCTCCGCGCGATATTCTTCGGCGGCGAGGCCGATGGAGGCAGCCTTCACTCGGAGTGGGAGGTCTTTCGAGACGACGACGACATCGAGTCCGTCGTTCGAGAGGTTGAGAGCGACGGCGAGGATGCGCGAGTCGTTGTCGTTCAGCTGGAGCCCCGATGGAAGCACCGACATGTTCGAGTGGTTGAGCTCGACCCGGAGCGATCCGCCGTCACCGACGGAGATGGGGAAGTCGAGACGCTCGTGCTGGATGCGAAGCTCGTCGAGATTGCGAAGCGCCTGCCTGGCGAAGTAACCGATCTCCGGATCGTGTCGTTTCGCCTCGAGTTCCGAGATCACGACGACCGGCAGCACCACCGCGTGTTCCGAGAAGCGGAAGATCGCTTTCGGGTCAGACAGCAGCACCGAGGTGTCGAGCACGTAGGTGCGCTCCGCCTGCTTGGCTGTCGAGTCTGACTGGCGGGGGTTGCTGGTCTTGTTTTCCATTGCGGCCACGAGAACTCCATCCCCGGATGCTCAGCACCCGGATCCAGTCGCGCGACGGCCATAACAAGTACCGAAACGAACTTAATGTGGCCGTCTCGACCAGGCGCCATACCTGATGAGATGAAACTACGTCGCTGTAGTTCCCAAAACAAAATCGACACGCCAACGGGGCATTTCGCGCAGGTTAACTCTCGGCCTCCGGTTCAGACCGTCACGGCCGTCGCGTAGCTGAGAAATGCATCGGCCAGCATCTGGAAGGTCTCGTCGTCGCTCGAGACGTGCGGGCTCAGCCGAACCCTGCCCTGCCGGGTCGTCGAGGTGACACCGTGATTGAACAGCGACGCGGTGAGCACCGTGAGCTGGTCGGCGGCCGGTTCGAGCACCACGATGCCCGCCCTCTCGTTTTCCGCCCGGGACGAGACGACGGGGATCGCGAACTCGTCGGCGAGGTCGATGATTCGCGAGACCTTCTCTGCAAGGCGTGAACCGATCTCGGAGACGCCGACGTCGCCGATGTCTTCGAGCGCCATCGACAGCCGGGCCTCGGCGAGCGCACTCGGATTGCTGATGCTGAAGGCGGCGGCGCCGCGGGTGGGCGCAAGCACGGCGTCGAGCGGGGTTCCGTCGGCGTCGGTCGCGCTGAAACCCGAGAAGACGGGCGTGAGGTGATCGACGGCGCGATCGCTGAGCGCGAGGAAACCGGTGCCCCACCCGGCGCGCACCCATTTCTGGCCGCCCGAGGCGACGACGTCCGCGACCTCCCAGGGGGCATCCACGATTCCGAAGCCCTGTATGGCATCGACGATGAGCAGGCGATCGCCGATCACCTGGCGGATGCCGTCGAGGTCGGCGAGATAGCCGGTGCGGAAGTCGACGAGGCTGACGGCGACCGCGACGATGCTCTTGGTCAGTTGGTCGCGGATGACGCTCGGTGTGACCGGTCCACCGTCGGTGTCGAGCCACACGGGGTTCAGCACACCGAGCGCATCGGATGCGCGCGCCGCAGCGAAAGTCAGCGACGGGTATTCGGCCGGCGACAGGAGCACGCCGCCGGTGATGCCGAACATGACGTGCATCAGGCCGGTCGACGTGTTGGGCTGGAACACCACCTGGTCGTCCCGGAAGCCGGTCAGGGTGGCGACCGCCGAACGGACGCGGGCATCCTGCCGATCGAGGGCCGCCAGGCTTCCGAAGCGCGCGCGTCTCAGCAGTTCGCTCTGGGCTCGCTCCTCCTCGATGACGGAACGGCCGATCGGGCCGACGCGCGCGAAATCCAGGTAGCCGGGCTCCTCGTCGAAACGCCCGACGAAATCATCGATGCTGACCATGGTGTGTTCAATGTAGCGTCTGCTCGCGGGTGGTCGGAGCCGGATCAGCTTCCGTACCGGCGCTGTCGCCGTGCGTAGTCGCGGAGGGCGCGCAGGAAGTCGACCTCCCGGAGGTCGGGGTAGAAGGCCTCGACGAAGTAGAACTCGCTGTGCGCACTCTGCCAGAGCATGAAATCGCTGAGGCGTTGCTCGCCGGAGGTGCGGATGACGAGGTCGGGGTCGGGCTGACCACCCGTGTAGAGGTGGTCGCCGATCAGCTCTGGGGTGAGCAGTTCGGCGAGCTCTTCGATCGTGCCGCCCTCCTTGCCGTGGTCGCGCAGGATGCTGCGCATCGCATCCGCTATCTCCCGACGACCGCCGTAGCCGACCGCGAGATTGACGTGGAGACCGGTGTTGTCGGCCGTCAGTTTCTCGGCATCGGTGAGGGCGGTGACGAGGGTCGCCGGCAGGCCCTCCATCCGACCGACGTGCTGCACCTTACAGTGGCGCGACTTCGCGACCTCGCTCGCCAGTTCCGAGATGATTTCGAAGAGTTCGTCGAGCTCGTCGGTCGAGCGGCCGCTCACGTTGTCGCTCGAAAGCAGGTAGAGGGTGACGACCGAGATGCCGAGATCCTCGCACCAGGTGAGGAACTCGGGGATCTTCGCCGCCCCGGCCCGATGCCCGTGGGCCGCGGTCTCGAGCGAGTTCTGCTTCGCCCAGCGCCGATTGCCGTCGACGATCATCGCGACGTGTCGTGGCCGCTCCTGCGTCATCAGCCAGCGGCGGATGCGGTTCTGATAGACGCCGTAGAGCAGTCCCTGCCCGAGCGGTGCGTCCCGTTTTGCCACGTCCTTACGTTAGTCGAATCATCCTCGCGGCACTCTCAGCCCGGGGGTTCGAATCGCCCGTAGGCTTGCCGCATGTCAGCGAACTCGCCCGACGCGGTCGACCCGGTCGACTCGCTGCCGCACCTCCCTCTTCTCGACGACACTCTCGCGGCCCCGGCCGAGGTGAAGCCGACCTGGCGCGGCTGGATCCACGCCGTCACCTTCCCGGTGGCGATCGTGCTCGGAATCATCCTCATCACGCTCGCCGACGGGCCGGCCGCGAAGCTCAGCTCGGCGGTCTTCGTACTGTGTTCGCTGCTGCTCTTCGGTGTCTCGGCGCTCTATCACCGCCTGAATTGGAGTCCGGTCGCCAAGCAGCGGATGCGGCGCTTCGACCACGCGAACATCTTCCTGCTGATCGCCGGGTCGTACACCCCGATCACCGTTCTCGCCCTTCCGCCGAACAAGGCCGTGCTGCTGATCTCCCTCGTCTGGGGCGGGGCACTTCTCGGCATCGCCTTCCGGATCTTCTGGATCGGCGCACCGCGCTGGCTCTACGTTCCGCTCTACCTCGTGCTCGGCTACGCGTCGTTCGCGTTCATCGTCGACTTCTTCACTGCGAACGCGGCGATGATGACCCTGATCCTCGTCGGTGGGGTGTTCTACACCCTCGGAGCTGTCGCCTACGGCTTCAAGAAGCCGAATCCGATTCCCGGCGTCTTCGGATTCCACGAGGTCTTCCACACGTTCACCCTGCTGGCGTTCCTCTGCCACTGGGTGGGCATCCTGCTGATCGCGACGCATCCGCTCTACGGGTAGCGCGTCGCCCGCCACGCCCGCCCCCGCCCGACCTGCACCCCCGTACCGCCCGCCCGCACCACCCCCATACCGCCCGCCCGCCCCACCCGAAACGCAGGAGTTTTGCGGGGTTTCGGGGCAAATGGGGCATGTTTTGCTCGATTCGGCGAGTATCTCCTGCGTTTTTGGTGCACGAGGGCTGGGTGACTCGCGGGAAGTTGGCGCGGGAGATCAATCGGCCAAGGGTAGTCGAGAATCCACTTTCAGCGCCGAAAAGTGAAAAAATCGACGAAAAGTGGCTTATCGGCGCCCGGGCAGGTCACGCGGAGGAAGCGCGGCCCGACTCTAACGGTGGGGCCGGCTCAGCCCTTCCTGTCGGCCTCGTCGCGCTCGATCTCGGCCTGCTCGCGCTCGGCCTCGAGCTGCTCGCGGATCTCGCCGCGATAGCGCGCCCTGCGAACACGGCGGGTCATGTCGATGATGAGCAGGATCGTGACGACCCCGACCCCGAAGGTGATGGCGAAGCCGACCCAGCCGGGGCTCGCGGTGTTCGGATCGAAGGGTGTCGGCGACGGGGTCGCGCTGACGAGTACGAAGAAGTCGGTGAGACTCACGCGACGGGCGTTTCGATCGGGGCGGACGCATCCGCCAGAAGGGACGCCTCTTGAGGGTCGGGCTCGTCAATGATCCCGGCGAACAGGTCGCTCTCCGGAAGTGGCGACTCGACCAGCGAACGAGCGAGCTGGAAGTCCTCGAACGGCCAGGCCTCGCGCTGCAGGTCGTTCGGCCAGAAGAAGAAGCCGCTGTCCGGGGAGACCTGACTCGCGTGGGCCTTCAGCGCCCGGTCGCGCACGTCGAGGAAGTCACCGACCGGCACGTGGGTAGTCGAGACATCCGGCCGCTCCTTCATGCGATCGCGCATCTCGGTCAGGTGCTGAAGGTGCTCCGAGTCGGGCTGGGTAGTCGAGATGTAGTCCCACATCGCCTCGATGCGCGGGGAGTTGAAGATGCGGTCGTAGT
>JANYGT010000300.1 GCA_025362355.1 Lacisediminihabitans sp.
CCTACCTGGCGGCGTGTCTTGCCGGGAAGTCCACCGCGATCGGAACGGGCACCTGCGCGTTCGCGAGCAGCGCCAATGTCGACGAGGGGATGAACGCCGTCGCGCGACTGCTCACGACCGTCGGCGAACATCCGATCCGCAACACCGACGGGCGGATGCTCGGCTCGGCGACCCTCGCGACCGCCATCTACGGTGACCTCTATGACCCGTCGCAGTGGTCGGACCTCAACACCCTGTTCGCTTCGGTGCAACACGGCGACGCCGGTACGGCATTCGTCTCGAGTGATTCCTATAATGACCGGTCGAGCGATGGAACCTACTACGACAACAGCGTGGAGGCCGGCCTCGCGATCAACTGCCTCGAAGACGGTGGCAACGACAACCGCAGCGCTATGAGGCGCGACGCAGCGGCACTGAAGAAAGATGCCCCGGTGCTCGGCATCTACGACGCCTACAACGGCATCACCTGCGCGGAGTGGCCGTACGGGCCGGTCGCATTCCCCGATCCGGTCACGGCTCACGGTGCGGCACCGATCCTCATCGTCGGCTCAACGGGTGACCCCGCGACGCCGTACGAGCAGGCAAAAGGGCTCGCGAAACAGCTCAGCAGTGGCGTGCTCGTGACGTTCCACGGCGACGGACACACCGCCTACAACAAGGGGGTGCATTGCATCGACGCGGTGGTCGACGCCTACCTGCTGGCGGGAACGGTGCCGTCGAAGGATCCGCAGTGCCGTTGACGCTCCCAGCATGATCCGGTGCGTCAATGGTCACCCCCCGGTGCGCTCACTCCCGGTGCGGCCATTCCGTCGTCGCCGACACCTCAGTCGGACGCGCCGCGCCCCGTTGCCTTCTGAAGGCGATCGATGTGCTCGGATGCCTCGGCCTTCGTGATGTCGGCCGGGATCTCCTCCCCGGCCTCCCGAGCGAGCGTGTCGAGATAGCTGCGCTGCGCTCCGGTCATCGGCTCGTCGCCGGTCACCCAGTCGGACGGGTCTTTGACGGCGCTGTTGTCCGGGTCGCTTCCGGCACCGAGCATCTCTGAATTATCAGTCATGTTCCGGACGCTACGCCCGGCATCCGTCCCCCGTAACCGCCCTCCTTGAAACGCAGGAGATTTTGCGATATTTCGGCAAAGGGTGCATGAATTGACAAAAATCGGGAGAAGCTCCTGCGTTTTGGGAAGGCGAGGGGAGCAACTTACAGAGTGCGGTCGGCCGCGGCTGCAAGAATGGGGGCATGTCGCTTACAGCCGTCGGTACCGCCCTGTCGTTCAAGGTCAAAGACCTCTCCCTCGCCGAATCCGGCCGCCATCAGATCCGCCTCGCCGAGAACGAGATGCCGGGGCTCATGGCTCTTCGCGAGGAGTTCGGCCCCACCCAGCCCCTCGCCGGTGCCCGCATCGCCGGAAGCATCCATATGACGGTGCAGACCGCGGTGCTCATCGAGACCCTCGTCGCTCTCGGTGCGCAGGTGCGCTGGGCCAGCTGCAACATCTTCTCGACGCAGGATGAGGCCGCCGCCGCGGTCGTCGTCGGTCCGTACGGCACGGTGGCCGAGCCATCCGGTGCTCCCGTCTTCGCCTGGAAGGGCGAGACCCTCGAGGAGTACTGGTGGTGCACCTCGCAGATTTTCGACTGGTCGGCAGAGGGCGCGACCGGCCCGAACATGATCCTGGATGACGGCGGCGACGCGACGATCCTCGTGCACAAGGGCCGCGAGTACGAGCTCGCGGGCGCCGTTCCCGACGCGACGGATGCCGACAGCCACGAGTGGCGCGTCATCCTCGACACCCTGCGTGCCTCGCTCGCCACCTCGTCCGACCGCTGGACCACCATCGCCGCCGGCATCATGGGCGTCACGGAGGAGACCACGACGGGCGTTCACCGCCTCTACGAGCTGTCGAAGGCCGACGAGCTGCTCTTCGCCGCGATCAACGTTAACGACTCGGTGACGAAGTCGAAGTTCGACAACAAGTACGGCATCCGTCACTCGCTGCCGGATGGACTCAACCGCGCCACCGACGTGCTGATCGGCGGCAAGGTCGTCTTCGTCGCCGGCTACGGGGATGTCGGAAAGGGTGCCGCAGAGGCACTCAAGGGCCAGGGCGCCCGCGTCATCGTCAGCGAGATCGATCCGATCAACGCGCTTCAGGCCGCGATGGACGGATTCCAGGTCACCACGATCGAAGACGTGATCGGCGACGTCGACATCTTCGTCACCGGAACAGGCAACGAGAACGTGATCACCCTCGAGCACCTGCAGGGGATGAAGCACCTCGCGATCGTCGCCAACGTCGGACACTTCGACAACGAGATCGACATGGCCGGCCTCGAGGCGCTGCCGGGTACCGAGAAGATCGAGATCAAGCCGCAGGTGCACGAGTGGCGGCTGCCGAGCGGGCGCAGCATCCTCATCCTCTCCGAGGGGCGACTGATGAACCTCGGAAACGCGACCGGTCACCCGTCGTTCGTCATGAGCAACTCGTTCGCGAACCAGGTGCTCGCCCAGATCGAGCTGTACGCCCACGGCGAGAACTACGAGAAGAGGGTCTACGTGCTGCCGAAGCACCTCGACGAGAAGGTCGCCCGTCTGCACCTCGACGCCCTCGGAGTGAAGCTCACCGTGCTGACCGAAGCGCAGTCGAAGTACCTCGGTGTCGACCCCGCCGGGCCGTACAAGGTCGATCATTACCGTTACTGAGGCATCCACCGGCGCTATTTCTGACCGCGTGCATGTGCGCACCGGGAAGTGATTGGAAAACCGGTAAGTGGTACGTGGTGGCGGGGGCGGGGCGCTCAGCCGCGCTCGGGGAAGCCGTGCGGCAGCCCCCTGAGGGCCGCGTCGAGGCGGGCGAGGCGTTCGCGTTCCAGCAGGAGCGCCCGGGATTCCCGCTCGCGACGAACGACCGTGATGGCGGCGAGGAAGAGTTCCGACTCTCCGGGAGGCACGGGGAAGACGTAGCGTGACGCCTCCACCGCCAGCTCCGCACTGAGTCGGGCTCGCGCCGACGGTGCGAGGTGATTCGCCTGGCCGAGAAACTGCGCGATGCGGCGTGACAGCCCGTCGGGGAGGCGTGCGACATCCGCCGTCGTCGACCACCCGATCAGCGACTGCGGAACACCCCAGTCGTGTGTCACGAGGCGCGGCAGCCGCTCGTTCTGGCTGTACGTTCCGGCCAGCAGGTCGCCGAGGCGCTTCGAGCGCGAGTTGAGGAGGGCCGTCATCGTCGCGATACCGCCGAGGGTAGAGAAGATCTCGATCGTGCCGGTCAGTGCCCTCACGAACGCATGACGAAAGCTGATCGCGCCACCGTCATCCCGCACGATGCGCGCTCCGATGGCGAGGCGTCCGAGGGATTTGCCGCCGGTTGCCGTCTCGACCGCGGTGGGGATGACGACGAGGCAGAAGACGAGGGAGGCGATGGTCGCCGCGGCGCGGCTGGCATCGTCGAAGAGCGGCGAGAGCAACGGGGAGCTGATGGCGAGGATCAGCAGGAGGAAGATCCCGATGCTGAGCAGGAAGTCGATGATGGCCCCGGCGGCACGCAGCACGTAACTGGTCGAACGGAGGTCGAGGGCGACGGCCTCGCCCGTCATGAGCTCGGTGCCGTCATCCACCAGGTCGGTGTCGTTCTGGAGCACTGCGCTCGCTCGAACGCGCGGTGTGGACGAGCGGGACGACGCCATGTCTAGTATTTAAGCAGATGGATCTCGACGCCTATTCCGCCGCTCACCGCGATGAGTGGGACGAGCTTGCCCGATTGGGCAGAGCGCGTCACTTCACGGGCCGGGATGCCGACGACCTGATCGACCACTATCAGTCCGGATCGACCCAGTTCTCCACCATCAAGTCCTCCGTCGGGCAGTCGGTCGAGGGCGAGCGGCTGTCGCTCGGACTCACCCGCGCCCGCCTGCGATTCACCGGAGCCGGACGCAATGTCGCCAGTCGGATCCCGCTGTTCCTCGGCGCTCAGTTGCCGGCCGCGCTCTATCGGATCCGCTGGCTGACGATCGCGGTCGCCGCGCTCACCGCGTCCATCGCGGTCATCTACGC
>JANYGT010000011.1 GCA_025362355.1 Lacisediminihabitans sp.
CAGCCAGTTCCCAGCTTATAATGAGTTTTCTGTGAGTTCTGCCAGTACCGTCACTGCGATGTCCGCCCGGTCGGTGAAGATGCCGTCCACTCCATGAGTAAACAGCCGACGCATCGATGCCGCGCTGTTGACCGTCCACACGTGGATCTCGACACCGGCGGAGTGGAAGATGCGAACGGTGCGCGGCGTGACCGTTCGAAACAGGGCGATGCGCTCGGGGATCTGCACCGCATCCACGTGGCGGAGGGCGAACCGGGAGAGTCCGGCGAGCCCGATGCGAGCGGCGATGAACGCCGCGACGAACGACGGGGCGGACGCGGATGTCGCAACCCCCGGCATCCGATCGGTCGCCGCACGTCGTCGCTTGTCGTTGAACGAGGTGATGAGCACGCGTTTCACGGCATTCGCCCTGATGATCGCCGCTGAGGCCGGCGCGGCGGCGGCCATCGACTTGATGTCGATGTTGAAGCGGCACTCCGGGAAGGCCTCGAGCAGCTCCGAGAGGGTCGAAAAGGTCTGTCCGTCGCCGAGGTCGATGCGGCGGAGCTCGGCAAGGGTGAGCTGGTCGACCCGCACATCGCGACCGGCGATGCGTTTGAGATCCGCGTCATGACAGATCACGGCGATACCGTCGAGTGTCGCGTGCACGTCGGTCTCGAGGTGGGTGATGCCGAGCGCCATCGCCTTCACGAAAGCGAGCATGGTGTTCTCGGGCGCGTCGACCTGAAGACCTCGATGCGCGAGGATCCGGGGGGCGGCGGGGGTGAAGTAGGCGCTTTCCACAGCAGAAGACCGGCCCGAGACGGGCCGGTCCTCTCGTGCACGCCTACTACGCCGGAGGAGTGCCACCCGCCGCGTCCGCGGTCGGAGCCGCTGTGCCGGTGCTGCCGGTTGTGCCGGTGCCGCCGGTTGTGCCGGTGCTGACGGGCGCCCCCGGGGCGTGACCCGCGAGCCCGGCGCCGAAGCCGGCGGTAATGCTCTTGATCGCTTCGGTGAGTTCAGACGGGATGATCCACAGCTTGTTGGACGGGCCTTCGGCGATCTTCGGCAGCATCTGCAAGTACTGGTAGGCGAGAAGCTTCGAGTCGGGGTCGCCCTCATGGATGGCCTGGAAGACGGTGGTGATGGCCTTCGCCTCACCCTCGGCCCGCAGTACCTGCGCTTTGGCAGAGCCTTCCGCCTCGAGGATCGCCGCCTGCCGGGATCCTTCGGCCTGCAGGATCGCGGCCTGCTTTGTACCTTCCGCGGTGAGGATCTGCGCCCGACGATCCCGCTCGGCCCGCATCTGCTTCTCCATCGAATCCTGGATCGAGAGCGGCGGGTCGATCGCCTTGAGCTCGACGCGTCCGACGCGAACGCCCCACTTTCCTGTCGCCTCGTCGAGCACGACGCGCAGCTGGCCGTTGATGTTGTCGCGGCTGGTGAGCGCCTCCTCGAGGTTCAGTGATCCGACGACGTTACGAAGGGTGGTGGTCGTCAGCAACTCGACCGCGCCGAGGTAGTTGGCGATCTCATAGGTGGCCGCGCGGGCATCCGTCACCTGGAAGTAGACGACGGTGTCGATCGAGACGACGAGGTTGTCTTCGGTGATGACCGGCTGTGGCGGGAAGGAGACGACCTGCTCACGCATGTCGATCAGCGGCCTGACACGATCGATGAACGGGACGAGGATGTTCAGCCCGGGCAGCAGGGTCTTGTGATACTTCCCTAGCCGCTCGACGACGCCGGCACGCGCTTGCGGGATGATCTTGACCGACCGGAAGAGGATCACGAGCACGAAGATCGCGACGATGATGATCACGATCACCAGGATTATCTGGCCGAAGAGGGCTGTGGTCACGAGGTTGTCCTTTCAGCGGGGACGACCACGGCGGTCGCTCCCTCGATTGCCGTCACAACGACACGATCGCCGGATTTCACCGAGGTGAGCGAGGTGAGCCCGGAGAGTTTGGCTGTCCAGGTCTCGCCGTTGGCGAGCTTGACATGCCCCTGGCCGTCGACGAAGGCGGTGGTCACCATTCCGTCGAGACCGAGCAGCGCGGCGACATTGGTGGGGGTGGGATCGCCACCGCGGCGAAGGGCTCCACGAAGCAGCGGTCGAACGAAGAAGATCAGCACGAGTGCGATGACGCCGGCGATGATCACCTGAGCCCACCACGGTGCCCCGAGGAGGCCGGAGAGGAGGCCACCGACGCTTCCGACCGCGAGCATCAGGAAGGTGAAATCTACGCTCACGACCTCGACGATGACGAAGAGAAGGATCAGCGCCAGCCAGAAGATCCAGGCGTACTGGGTGAGAAACTCGGCCATGAGTACGGCACTCCTCGTGCTGATTGGTCTACTCCCGAAACTAGCACCCCGCGGCTCCGATCGGACTGAAGTTGGTATTCTCGTGAACCGGGCCTTCTTACGGCGGGTGCCCGCGCCACCGTCTTTCAGTCACGCTTATCGTCAGGAGCGCATCGTGGTCAGTCCCCTCGCTAAAGGTTCACTCGAGGGGCTCCGAGCCCTCGTGACCGGGTCGTCGCGGGGGATCGGGGCAGACACGGCGTCGTATTTCGCCGAGGCCGGGGCGAGCGTCGTCATCAACTACCGCAACAAGGGGCCGCGGGCGCAGAAACTCGTCGACAAACTTGTCGCGGAGGGCGGCTCGGCTGTGGCGATCGGAGCGGATCTCACGGACGCGGCGTCCGTTGCCTCACTGTTCGACACCATCGAGTCGCAACTCGGAGGGCTCGACATCCTCGTGCTCAATGCCTCGGGCGGCATGGAATCCGGAATGGAGGCCGACTACGCGACGAAGCTCAACCGCGACGCCCAGCTGAACGTGCTGAACGCAGCCCTTCCGCTGCTCGCGCCGGGATCCCGCGTCGTCTTCGTCACCAGCCACCAGGCGCATTTCATCAAGACGACCGAGACGATGCCGGAGTATCTCCCCGTCGCGCTGAGTAAGCGGGCCGGCGAGGATGCGCTGCGCGATCTCATCCCGACGTTGACCGAGGCCGGGATCGGATTCGTCGTCGTCTCCGGCGACATGATCGAGGGAACCATCACCGCGACACTGCTCGAGCGGGCGAACCCGGGAGCGATCTCGTCGCGCAAAGATGCGGCCGGCAAGCTCTACAACGTCGCCGAGTTCGCGGCGGAGGTCGCCGCGGCTGCGGTCGATCCGATCCCGGCAGACCATACGAGACTCGTCGGTGACGTGAGCGGATTCGTGCAGTCATGAAGGCGACAGATCTCCCACTGCTCACCGCGGTCTCGACTCCGACCATCCATCCCGACGGCTCAAGGGCCGTCATCGCCGTCAGCCGTCCGAACCTCGTTTCCGACAGCTACGTCGGCCAGTTGTGGAGCGTCTCGCTTCCGGGAGGAGAACGCAGGCGAATCACCCGCGGCACGAGTGACGGCTCGCCGAAATTCTCGCCGGACGGAAAGCTACTCGCCTTCGTTCGGGCGCCCGAGAAGGGGCGCGCACAGATCTTCGTCGCGCCGGCCGACGGCGGTGAGGCGGTTCAGGCGACGGATGCGAAACTCGGCGTCTCCGACTTCGTCTGGTCTCCGGATTCCTCGCGCATCGTCTTCGTCGCCCGCGTCCCAGAGCCCGGACGCTACGGAACCGTGCCGGAACTCGGCCCGGATGCCGAACCGGCCCGTCGGATCACGATTCTCAACTACACGTCGAACGGCGTCGGCTACACGGTCGACCGACCGCGCCAGCTATTCGTCGTCGACGTTCCGCGGCCGGGGGACGAGCCGCTGTACCCCACGGCCCCGTCCGTTTCCGACGAGCACCCGACCGCTCCGGCGGCGGCCCCGGAGGCCCGACTGCTGACCACCGGCGACTTCGACAACGGGGGCCCGCGATTCTCGCCGGATGGCGCATCCATCGCCTTCATCTCCGCAAGGCACGAAACCCGCGACACCGATCTGCTGCAGAGCGTCTTCACCCTGTCGCTCGAGCCTGGCAGCAATCCGGTACAGCTGACGCGCCCCGACACGAACGTCAGCGCAGACTCCCTCGCCTGGGGACCGGATGGCTTCACCGTGCTCGGCACCGACCTCGGCCAGAGTCGCAGGGATTTCATCGGGCGATCGGGATGCCTCTTCCGCCTGGGCGGAGACGGCGAGCTGACCCGGCTCACCACCGACGCGCTCAACCTGGCCGGTGACATCGTTCTCGCGGGCGACGACGCGCTCGTTCCCGATGTCGCCCGCGGCCGAGTCCGGCTGATGCGGGTCGATCCGTCCGGGCAGGTCTCCACCGTGGTCGACGGCGACATCGAGATCTCGGGATTCGACGTGGCGGGCGACACCGTCGTCGT
>JANYGT010000013.1 GCA_025362355.1 Lacisediminihabitans sp.
AAAGGATTTCTCATGCGTAACATTTCCAAGGCCGCTATCGGCATTGCAACAGCCGGTCTTCTCGTCGTCGGTGCAGCAGGAGTCGCGTCCGCCGCGAACGCCGCACCCGCCGCCGCGAAGGCCTCCTCCGCCATCCCCGCCCCCGTCGCAGCCGTCCCGGCCCTCCTCGGAGGAAACACCGGCGTGCTCCTCGACTCCGGCTTCACCGGCGCCCTCACCAGCCTCGGCCTCACCCCCGGCGTGCTCGGCACCGCAACCCTCACCGACGGATCGCTGCACTTCCCGATCACCGGCGGCTCGGTCGTCTACTGGTCCCCGAAGGGCCACTACCGCCCCTACGTGCAGGGCATCATCCTCCACAGCGGATCAGGGCTGTCCCTGACCGCCGGCAAGACCGTCGTCGGACTGTCGAACTTCACCATCAACCCGGGTAACTCCGAGCTGTACGGAGACGTCGCCGTCAACGGAACCGTCGCCGCCGTCCAGGCCCCCCTGTTCGACCTCCACGGTGGAACGCTGAAGCCCCTCCAGCTCGACGGCAACAACGCCATCCTCACCGGCACCACCGTCCACGTCTCCGCCACCGCAGCAGGCCTGCTCGACAAGGTCTTCGCCACCGACGCAGTCAAGGGCGGCCTCCTCGTCGGAATCGCCACCATCACCGCACAGATCAAGTAACACCCCGCCCCACCCAGGGCACCCAGCACCACCCCGAACGCCCCGCCGCCACCGCGACGGGGCGTTTCGGCACCCCCGGGGACCACCCCCGCAGCACCCCGCGGGACCCCGCCCCCAGCATCCACTCCACCCCGCGAGCACCCACTCCACCCCGCGTCACCGAAAACGCAGGAGATACCCGCCTCCCGAAGCAAAACAGCAACGAATTGCTCAGAAAACCCAAAAACTCCTGCGTTTTCGGTATCCGGGAAGAGCATGCAGCCGTGCGACCGGGCGGAGTTTCTCGGCGTGATGCGCCGAGCAGGCAGCAGGCAGCAGGCAGCAGGCAGCAGCTAGCGGATTGCGACGCGACAGCGGCATGACGGCAGCTCGACGGCGGCGCGACGCCTGAGCCGCGCGAAGTCGGTGACGGGAATTCAGCGCCGCTTCCGCACCGGGTAACCCGCCCCGGATAGTCTGATCCGCATGAAGGTTGTCGCGGTCTACAGCACCAAAGGTGGCGTCGGAAAGACGACCGCGGCGGTAAATCTCGCCTGGGAGGCATCCCAGAGCTTCCGGGTTCTGCTCTGGGACCTCGATACCCAGGGCGCCTCGTCGTATCTTCTCGAGGTGAAGGCGAAGATCCGGGGCGGCATCGATTCCCTGGTGAGCGGCAAGATGGTCGCCGGTGACGCCATCCGTCCCACACCGCACCCCAATCTCGACATCCTGCCGGCCGATGACAGCTACCGTGAGATCGAGTTGGTTTTCGACGCGGCGAAGAATTCGACGCGACGCATCGAGAAGGTGCTCGACTCCCTCGGTGAGCGGTACGACGTCGTCATCCTCGACTGCCCGCCTGGCGCTTCCCTCGTCGCCGAGAACGCGGTCCAAGCTGCGGATGTCGTGGTCGTCCCCCTCGTTCCCTCTCCTCTGTCACTTCGCTCGCTCGACCAGGTCGCGGCGATCGTCGCCGAGGCCGCCCAGCCGACGCCGGTGATCGGTTTCCTCTCGATGGTGGATCGGCGAAAAGCCGCGCACCGTGTCGCGGCGGAAAGTCTGCACCGCGAGAACACGACGGTCAGCGACATCCTCGTCCCCTCGACCGTCATCGTCGAGCGGATGGGCGCGGCACGAGCTCCGGTCGCCACCTACGCCCCGAACTCCGAAGCCGCGCAAGCCTATGAGAAGCTCTGGAAGCGCATCGCCGGCATCGCCAAGGTGAAGCACCCGAAGCGGAAGCGCTGACAGCAGGGCGGAGAATCGCCGGCGCTGAGGCAGGCTCCGCTCAGCCTTTCTGGGTCAGGAACTCGGAATACCAGCGTCCGCTCTTCTTGACCGTGCGCTCCTGGGTCTCGTAGTCGACGTGCACGAGTCCGAATCGACGGCTGTAGCCCCAGGCCCACTCGAAATTGTCCATGAGGCTCCAGGCGAAGTAGCCGGCGAGGGGAAGCCCACGCCGAACCGCCGCCGCGCAGGCAGCGACGTGTTTCTCGAGATAGTCGCGTCGCGCTTCATCGTCGACGGTTCCTCCGAGCACGACGTCTTCGTAGGCCGAGCCGTTCTCGGTGATGAAGAGCGGAAGATCGGGCTGGCGCTCGTGGGCCTGTTCGAGCACATCGAGCATCCCCTCCGGGTGGATCGGCCAGTCCATGAGGGTGCGGGGCGCTCCCGTGTCGACGAACTCGACGGACTCGCTCCCGGGGTTGGCGCTGTCGGGCTCGGCTGAATCCCCCGCTCGCACGGTATGACGGCTGTAGTAGTTGACACCGAGGAAGTCGAGCGGGGCGGCGATCCGCACCGGGTCTGACGCGGGGTTGGAGGCGAACCAGTCCGTCTCCCCGAGGTCGGCGAGCACGTCGGCGGGGTAGCTGCCGAGCAGCAGAGGGTCGAGGAACAGGCGATTCTGCAGCCCGTCGATGCGTCGGGCGGCATCGAGGTCGGCTGCGCTGTCGCTCGCGGCTTTCACCGAGTACAGGTTCAGCGTGATTCCGACCCTCGCGGCCGGCGACACCGCGCGTATCGCTTCGACAGCTCCACCGTGTGCAAGCAGCAGGTGGTGTGCCGCGTGGGATGCCGTCGATCCGAGGCGCTTGCCCGGGGCGTGGTGTCCAGAGGCGTACCCGAGGAATGCCGAACACCAGGGCTCGTTGAGGGTGATCCAGTTCGTGACGAGATCTCCGAGAGCCTCGACGGTCACGCGCGCGTATTCGGCGAACCGATCGGCCGTCTCCCGGGCGAGCCACCCTCCCCTCGCCTCGAGCGCCTCCGGCAGATCCCAGTGATAGAGGGTCGCGTAGGGCGTGATGCCCCGCTCGAGGAGGGATGTCGCCAGCCGACGGTAGAAGTCGACACCGGCCGGGTTCGCCGCACCGGTTCCGTCGGGCTGGATCCGTGGCCAGGAGATCGAGAATCGGTACGCCTTCAGCCCGAGCCCGGCCATGAGCTGCACGTCGTCGTCATAGCGGTGGTAGTGATCGTCGGCCAGTTCGCCGGTCGCCCCGTCGCTGATCGCACCGTCGGTCGCGGCGAACGTGTCCCAGATGCTCGGGCCGCGCCCATCCTCATCCACCGCTCCCTCGATCTGGTAGGCGGCGGTCGCCGTCCCCCAGACGAATTCGCGGGGGAAGTCGTCGAGTGACACCGACATGATCATGCCCCCTTAGCGAGACGGCAGACGGGCGTTGACAGTGGTTGTGGATTCATTCGGGATCTCTTTCGATGGTGGCGGTGAGCGGTCAGGAGTAGTCGAGCCAGTGATGTCGTTCGGGAAGGAGGTCGTCGAGCTCTGCCCAGAAGTCGGGGGGAAACCGTCGTCCGACCGCCCCCATGATGGAGTCGATGCGCTCCGGTCTGGTGAAGCCGACGACGGTCGCCGAGACCCGGGGGTCCCGGTACGAGGCGGCGAGCGCGACCGTGGCGAGATCGGTGTCGGCGCGTTCGCAGACGGCCGCCATCGCCCGAATGGAGTCGAGGGTTTCGTCTGAGGCTCGGCGGTAGCCGTAGTCACTGCCTCGGCCGTTGGCCAGGATGCCGCCGCCATAGATCGCCGCGTTCACCACGGCGACTCCGGATGCCACGGCCTGGCCCATCAGGTCGTCGGCGCTGTGGTCCACCAGAGTCCACCTGTTGTGGATGAGGATGACCTCGAACACCCCGAGGTCGAGATAGCGGGACATGGTGTGGACGTCTCCGCCGGCCAGCCCGATGTGCCCTAACTTCCCGGCCGCCTTCAGCTCGAGGAGCGCCTCGATGGCACCGAGGGTCCGATCGAAGGGATGGAACTCGGGGTCGTGCAGATAGACCATCGGCAGGTGGTCGAGGCCGAGGCGCTGTCTGCTCTCCGCCACCGAGGTACGCACTCGATCGGCCGAATAGTCGCCCATCATGGCATCGACCTTCGTGGTCACGAGGAAGTCGGGCGGCAGCCCTCCGTCCTGCGCGATCGCTGCGCCGATCCGACTCTCGCTTCGTCCACCCGAGTATCCGTTCGAGGTGTCGATGACGCGAATCGGAGATCTGAGGATGCCCCGCACCAGGGCGATCGCGTCGTCCTCGGTCACCTCGTAGCCGAAGCTCTCGGGCATGCTGCCGAGCGGTGCTCCGCCGAGGAACACACCGGAGACGGTGAGACCGGTGGCGCCGAGGGGCCGCATCCATCCCTCCGGTAGCCCGTCGTGGGGCGTCGTCATCCGTGCGTCCCGATCGAGAACGCCAGACCATCCGGATCACTCAGCACGGCCGGCCCGCCCTCGGTCGATCCGAGGGGAATGGCGCCCCTGACCAGCCCCGCAAGCCGAACCGGAAGCCGAATCGCCCTGAAGCCTGCCGAATCGAGTTGCGGAGCGCGAGGCACGGTCTCGCTCTGCCAGGCGAACACCTCGAGCACGGTGTCGCCACCCCTGAGGTAGTCGATCCGGAATCCTCGAGGATCTTTCGGCTGCGTGATGGTGCCGATGTGCTCGAATCCGAGCGGAGCGTAGAACTTCGCCGTCGCATCGAAGTCGACGACCGTAACCGCGACGTGATCGAACCGCGGGCGCGATGGGAGGCCGAGGGCGCGCTCGTCGGCGACACCGGTCTCGCTCACGATCGAGTGGTACTGCAGGTCTCCCTCGACGAGTTCGAGCAGCGTCCCGTCCGGGTCGAAGAAGAAGGTGATCCGAACGCCCCCTTCGGCGTCGAGTGGATCGAGATGGAACGGAACCCCCGCATCTTTGAGTTCGACCACCGTGGGCGCGAGACGGGCGACCTTGAATCCGATGTGGCGGAAGCCACGCTGAAGGTCGTCGCCGACCCACGTCGTCGGCACGGGATGCCGGATCCGATTCACCTCGAGCGTGGCTGTGACGAGGTCGAGCACGGCTTTGTCTTCACTGACCTCGCCGACCGGCGTCGCCCGGAGGAATCGGGTGTAGAACTCCACCGAGCGTTCGACATCGGCCACGTTCAGCAGCACGCTTTCAATCGGCATGTCGATCTTCCCGGTGAGTTCTCGGTGTCGGTGTGACGGATTCACACCTAACTTACAAACTAATTGTAATATTGATTCCGCGGTCATAGACTCGCAAGCGGTCGACTTCTTCATGACGACCGTCCCTTCCATCGAACAGCTCGATTTCCCCAACCAGGAGGAGAAACAATGTCGTTTCGCAGCAGGCGCCACTCTCGGCCGCTCGCACTAGCCACCGCTCTCGCCATCACCGCGGCGGCCCTGGCCGGATGCAGCAGCACCTCGTCATCCACCGCGTCCGGATCCGCCACCTCCGGCACCGTGCGGTGGTGGGGCTGGACACCCGACCAGAACGTCGCGACGAACCTGATCACCGCGTTCAACAAGAAGTACCCGAAGATCCACGTCACCTTCAAGAAGGTGCCTGACCAGACCTTCGGGGCGGCCCTCCGCCCGGCGCTGGCCTCCAACGTCGGACCCGACGTCTACAACCTGCTCGTCGGCGGCTCCGGTGCCTCGGCGACGATCTTCGGAAGCAAGTCGGTCGACCTCACCCCCGCGATGACGAAACTGCGCGGATCTAACTGGAAGACGGGCCTCTACCCCGCCGGGATCACGGACTTCACCGTCGACGGCCGATTGGTCGCCGCGCAGGTGGGAAAGGTCGCCGCCGGATTCCTCTGGATCAACAAAGACCTCTTCGACAAATACAACCTGACCCCGCCGAAGACCATGTCGGAGTGGGTGTCCGTCTGCAAGACCTTCCGCTCTCACGGGCTCGGATGCTTCAAGGAGGGGGTGGATGCCGCAGGTTTCGAGGTGGACACGCTCCATTCGATCGCCGACAGTATCCAGCCCGGCTGGTGGACGAAGGTCATCGCCGGCAAGGCGAAGTGGACGGATTCCACCGGCGTGAAGATGTGGCAGGTCTGGAAGCAGCTCGACACGAACGGCATCCTCGACCCGGGGGCGCTCGGCATTCAGCAGTATCCGGACGCCAACAACGCGTTCCTCGCCGGTAAGGCACCCATGGTGCAGATGGGCACCTGGTACCGCCAGTACACGTCGAAGCCGAACCTCGCGGCTGCCCTCTCTGCTGCCGGGGTTCCCTCCGACACCAAGCAGATCACGATGGTGCCCATCCCGTTCCCGGATGTCGCGGGCTCCGGAAACACCCCTGGACTGTTCGGCGACCCCGACTACGCACTTGCCGTGAACAAGAAGTCGAAGAACATCGCGGCGGCGACGACCTTCGCCCTCTGGGTGAGCTCGACGAAGGAGGGCCAGCAGGTCATCGCGAACAATCTCGATGAAGACCCGGTGCTCGAAAGCGTCGGAGCGGATGTCTCCAAGCTCCCGCTCGTCGACGTCGCGGTGCAGACGCCATACCTCAACACCCTCGCGAAGCAGGGCGGTAACGTGACGCAGCCGCGTCTCGCGAACATCTCGCCGCTGCTCGACGAGTCGATCAAGAATGCGGCATCGACGGTGCTTGGAGGTCAGGCGAGTCCGGCCCAGGCGGCGGCGACTCTTCAGAGTTCCGCCAAATAGGCGGCCGGATCGGAGCTGATCGCTGATGAACCGAAGCGTCCGCACCTCAGGCTTTATCTGGATCCTCCCGGCACTCGTCGTCTCCGTCGGGCTGATCTACTACTGCATCGGCTACACCGGTTTCATCTCGACCCTCAAATGGGACGGGGTGTCGCCGAACCAGCTGTCGGTCGGGTTCGCCAATTACGTGCAGGTCTTCGCCGATCCCGTGTTCTGGCAGTCGATCACCCACACCGTCGCGTTCTTCCTCGTCAGCTTCGCCGGACAGGTCTTTCTCGGGCTGCTCTTCGCGCTCCTGCTTCACTCCAGGGTGCGCGGAGCGGCCGTCTACAAGGTGATCGTCTTCCTTCCGGTCGTGCTCGCCCCGGCGACGATGGCTCCGGTTTTCCGCCAGATCTACGCTCCGGATGGCCAGTTCAACGGCGTGCTGAAGGGTGTCGGGCTCGGATTCCTCCAGCAACCCTGGCTCGGCCAGACCAGCACCTCTCTTCCGGTGATCATCTCCATCGCGATCTGGGGCGGCACCGGAGTCGCGTTCATCCTCTACTTCGCGGCGATGAGCCAGATCGAGAACGAGATCCTCGAGGCCGCCCGGATCGACGGGGCCGGCAACATCCGCACCGTCGTCAGCATCATCTGGCCGGGGCTCCGGGGAACGACGGTCGCGATAGCGATCCTCACCGCGATCTCCTCGCTGAAGACCTTCGACATCCCCTGGCTGGTGTCACAGGGCGGCCCGAGCTACTCGACCGAGTTTCTCGGAACGATGATCTACCGCGAGGGGGTGCCGCTGAACGCCGTCGGGTATGCCGCAGCCCTCTCGGTGATGCTGCTGATCCTGGCCGTGACGATCGCCATCGTGCTCAGGCTCGGCGGTCGTGAGAGAGGAGCCGTGAATGTTTGAGACACGTCGACGGCCGGCCAGGATTCTTCTGCAGGTCGTGATCACCCTCCTCGTGATCCCGTTCGTCTTCCCGCTCGTCGCGATGGTGCAGGGTTCTCTTGCCGGCACGGGCTGGAACAACTACTTCGTCGTTCTGCAGATCGCCGAGCTTCCGCTGTTCTTCCGCAATAGCGCGATCATCGCCGTGTCGGTCATCGCGATCGTGTACCTCTGCACGATGCTGGCGGCCTTCGGATTCTCGAAGCTCCGCATCCGGGCGAAGGAGTTCTATTTCTGGCTCCTCCTCGCCGCCCTCACGCTGCCGGAGGTCGTGCTGCTCGCGCCCCTCTTCGCCACGGCGACGACCCTCGGCATCTACGACACGTACCTCTCGGTCATCCTGCCGCTCGCGGCCCTTCAGATCCCGTTCACGATCCTGCTCGCGCGGAACTTCATGGACGGCATTCCGAATGAGCTCATCGACGCGGCCAGGGTGGATGGCGCAACGACCTGGAAGGCGTTCCGCTACATCGTGCTGCCGCTCACGTCGCCGATCGCGGCCGCCCTCGTCGTGCTCACGCTGATCGGCACCTGGAACGACTACCTGCTTCCGCTCGTCTTCCTTCAGGATCCGAGCCAGCAGACGGTGACCCAGGTGCCCGACTTCTTCATCGGGGCATTCAACAACGACCAGACCAAGATCCTCGCGGCGGCCGTCGTTACGGCCATACCCGAGATCGTCGCCTACCTTCTGCTTCAGCGGCTCTTCGAGCGGGGGCTCTCGGCCGGCGCCCTGAAGTAGCGGGGCGGCGAATCGTGCGCCGGGCCACTGGTCGTGCACAGACGAACGCCCCCTAGATGTAGGAGTAGCTCACGAACGCGACTCGGGTACTGTCGGGTGACCATGAGGGCACGTTGATGGTGCCCTGGCCGCCGAACAGCTTCGCGATGGTCGATACCGAGCCGGTGCCGAGCTCGAGCAGCTGGAGACGAACGTCTTTGTCAGCCGGATGGCCGTCGACCTCGGCTTCGTAGGAGACGAAGACCAACCACCTGCCGTCGGGCGACACGTGCGGGAACCAATTGCCGCGGTCGTCGTCGGTGACCCGCTCGACGCCGGATCCGTCCGTGTGCATGCGATAGAGCTGCATGAGCCCGGTGCGGTCGGAGTTGAAGTAGATCCATTCGCCGTCCGGCGAATACTCCGGCCCGTCATCGAGGTGCACCGCCGTCGTCAACCGTGTCTCCTCGCCTCCCGTCGCCGGGATCGTGAAGATGCCGAACGCGCCGTCCCGTTCGCCGCAGAAGGCGAGGGTGGCGCCATCCGGTGACCAGCCGTGCCAGTACGACGGAGACCTGTCGGTGATCCTCACGGGCGCCCCTCCGCCGATGGGTACGGTGTAGATGACCGAGCCGCCGTCACCCTGCGACTGGTCGCTGATGGCGATGAGCGTGCCGTCCGGCGAGAGACCGTGGTCGTTGTTGCAGGCGGTCGCGAATCCGGAATCGATGCGGATGCTGGCGCCCCCCGCGCTCGGAATCGAGTACAGCAGCCCGCCGCTGTTGTAGACGAGTCGGTCGTCGGAGGTCCAGTTCGGCGCCTCGATGTGACCCTCGAAGACCTGGACCGTTCGCCGATCCGTTGACGCGAGCTCGATCGTCTCGAGCGTGCTGATGAGGGTGTCCCCTCGCTCGATGCCGGAGAGGACTACGTCGGAGAATCGGGCGGTCTCGGCGACGCCCCGAATGTGCGAACAGACGGCGAGTCCGATGTAGAACGGCTCGCTGATCTCCAGTCGGACCGATCCCCCGGAGGGTCGATCGTCGACGCTCGCGGAGACGTAGTCACCGCGGCGCTCGATGGCGACCCGGCTCGGACCGGTCACGTTCGACTGCACCTCATGGGTGTCCGCTCCGCGTTCGTCTCGATACTGGAGACTCGTCAGTCCATCGCCGTGGACGGCGATCCCCGCGTACACCGAGTCGGGATCGAGGCTCTGACGAACGATGAGACAGCCCTTCCGATGCGGGTCTGCGCCGGCCCCGGCGAAAGAGATGTCTGCCGCGAGAGACACGTCGCCGTCGACCCTCGTCCAGACGAAATGGAAGGCGTCCGTGCCGAACCACATGTTGTAGCCGCTGCCGGCGACGCTGTAGGTGCCGTCGGCGAAGCTGACCGAGCCGGCCGCCCCGACATCTCCGATGTCGATGCCGGTGTCAAAGATGGTCAGAGTTTTTTCGTTCACGATTCGTGAGCGTACCACCGAAAGAACATACTTACTAAGATAATGTTAGTGAGTTTCGGTCACCGAGGATCGATGGCGGGCTGGAAAGGAACACGACGGAGGGGCCACGGATGTCTGAGCACGACGCGGTGCTCCGGAAGGCGCATCCCGCGTCTGACGGCAAAGATGATTTGCTCTCTCTGACGGCCGCCAATAGGCTCGCCTCACCATGAAGGACATCGGGCTCGTACTGGTTCAGCCCACTCCGCAGGTGGCGCACGAACCCCTGATTTCCGGGGTCGAACACGGTCTCGAAGAGATCCTCATCAAGTCGGATATGCGGCTGGTGACCCGCGTCGTTCGCGACTCGGCGGCCGAGCTCGCCGTCTACCGTTCTTGGAACACGTCGAAGGCCGTCGATGCGGTCGTGCTCGTGCGCCTCACCCGTGGCGATCGACGAATCGCCTTTCTCGAGAAGCTGGGCGTACCGTTCGCCGCCATCGCGGACGAAAGCCAGCTCGGTGATTTCTCGGCGGTCGCGATCGACTACGCGGGCATGATGCACGCCCTCGTCGCTCACCTGACAGACCGCGGGCACACGAAGATCGTCTTCGTCAGTGGAGCGGAGGAGCTGTCATCCATCCGCGCCGCGGCGTTTCTCGCCGAAGCGCGCGCCGGAGGATTCGACGGTCACGTGCGGAAGCCGGACCCGGCGGCCGGGGGGAGCGATGCGGTGACGCGCGAGATCCTGGCGGACGACGATCCTCCGACCGCCATCGTCTACGACGACGACCTGTCCGCCGCCGCAGGACTCGTCACCATCCAGGCCCTCGGACTGTCGGTCCCCGGTGATGTCGCCGTCGTCGCCTGGAACGATTCGGTGCGCTGCCAGAGCGCGAAGCCGTCGATCACGGCGATGAGCAACGAGGCTCACACCGTCGGGATGCTCGTGGGCCAGTCTCTGCTCGAGACCGTGGCGACGGGCGAGGCGACGCTGCTGCACGCCCCGAACTCGTTCATCGTCGAGCGCGAGAGCACCTGATGACCGAGTGCGAGCGGAGGGACCGCCCATGGCGAAGATGATCGGGCCGTCGTCGGAGAACACCCGGAGCGCCATCCTCGACCTCATTCGATCCGGTGGAGTGGTCAGCCGGGTCGATCTCGTCGAGACCTCCGGCCTGACCGCCGCATCCATCACCCGCATCGTCAAGACCCTCATGTCAGACGGGCTCGTCATCGAGACCGGTTTCGGTGACTCCACCGGAGGCAAGCGACCGACGCTTCTCGAACTCAACGCCGGATCACGGTACGCGGTCGGCATCTCGCTCGACGACGCGCGCCTGACCTACGTCGTCACCGACCTCGCCGGTGTGCTCGTCGGGAGGCTGGTCTCCGCCGGAATCGGCGACACCTATCCGCCGACGGTCATCGAGCGGATCCAGGCGGAACTCGACGTGCTGCTCACCCAGCTCGACATCGAACGCAGCGATGTCGTCGGGGTCGGGGTGGCGGGAGCTGGGCGCCGGGATGTCTCCGGGGCTGTGCTGCGCGCCTCCCTCAGCGCTCCCGACTGGGAGAACTTCGCCGTGAAACAGGCCCTCGAGGCGGCATCCGGATTCACCGTCTTTCTCGAAAACGACTCGGCCTGCGCGGCCCTCGGAGAGTTCTGGGTCGGGCGGATCCCTGCCACCCAGGACTTCGCGACGCTCTACATGGCGACCGGCATCGGCTGCGGGCTCATCATCCGGGGAAGTGTCTACGGTGGCGCGTCGTCGAACGCCGGAGAGATCGGCCACATGATCATCGACGTGAACGGGCCGGACTGCTGGTGCGGATCTCGCGGATGCCTTGAGATGCTCGCCGCACCACTCGCCGTCGTTCAGCGTGCCCTCGCCGACACCACCCTCGCGACGTCGCTCGGGCTGAGCGGGCAGCCGTCCGAACTGCGGATGGACTTCGCCCGCATCGCCAGGGCCGCCGCGCAGGGCGATCCGGGCTGTGTGGCGCTGATCGAGCAGTCCGCGAACTTCCTGGCGAAGGCGCTCATCTCACTCGCGAACCTCGTGGACCTCGACCGCCTCTACCTCGCCGGGCCCGGATTCGCGGATGCCGGCTCGATCTATTACCGCATCATCCGGGACCAGCTCGACAGCCTGGCCTTCATGCGGTCGGTGCATCCGGTGCACGTTGAGCTGTCGGAGGTCGGCCTCGAGTCGGCGGCGCTCGGAGCGGCGGCCGTCGCGCTGCAGAGCGAACTCACCCCGCATCACAAGGTCGCCTCCGGGGTCTGACGCGGGGCATGCCGACTCACCGAAGGCGACGAATGCTACGTTCGGCCGACCACCGTCCAGGCGGAAGCGGTGCGCTCGAAGGTGCCCGCTGGCAGCCTCTGCGCCAGCAGCGCCCGGAGCTCGTCGAGGTGTCGCGGATCGAGGCCCGCGACGTAGTCACCCGCCGGCCCCACACCGAGAGTGAATGGCTGCCACCAGTCATCGAATGAGGCGAATTCGACAGTGACCGTCAGAACGGTTGCCTCGCGGTCGCGAAGTCCCGCTGCATCGAACAGCGCCCCGAGGTCGCCCTCGCGGGTGCCCGGCAACAGGGATTCCGTCTCCGCGTCGGCGTCGAGATCCCGCACCGCCGTCCAGAAGTCGGCGAGCGGGCCGTGTTGCCCGGCATGGTCCCAGACGCAGGCGGCGACCACTCCCCCGGCACGTGTCACCCGCGCCATCTCACCGAGTCCGGCGACAGGGTCCGACATGAAATGCACGACGAGCTGCGCGAGGGCGAAATCGAAGCTCGCCGTCTCGAAGGGGAGGTGCTCGGCTGATCCCTGCCGGACATCCGCACGCGGGAAGAGCGCGCGAGTCGACGACACGAAGTCCGCCGACGGGTCGATCGCCGACACAGCTTCCTCCCCGAGTCGTTCGACGAGCAGACGGGTCGCGATGCCCGGTCCGCACCCCACGTCGAGCGCACGCTGGCCGGAGCTCGGATCGATCAATCCCACGAAACGCTCGGCGAGCGGGATGGACCAGCGGCCCATGAAACGACCGTATGCGTCAGCCTCGACATCGAATGCCATGCGGCAACGGTACTGCCACCCGGCGCCGAGCGCGGAACGTGTGGGCTTTGGGGGTGACACCCGGTACGCGAAAACTCGACCCCGGCCACTTTCCCTCAACATCAGGAATTGACACCCTGAAGCCGTCGACATCAGAAATTGGCCACATCGGAGTGCGCGGTGATGTTGAACGAACGCGTCACCCGGGCGCGCGCAGATCGCTAGCTGTCCAGCGGCTCCAGTCGGCTCATGATCGAGTCGCGCTCGTGCTCGAACCGGGGTGGAAGCATGAACGCCCGGCCGAGTTCCTCTGGCGACTCGTCGCAGTCCCAGCCACCCTCGTTGTGCGTGACGGCGAGTTCGAACAGCGCGCCGCCCGGGGTCCTCACGTAGTGCGACTTGAAGTAGGTGCGGTCTTTCAGCTCGGAGATGTCCGTGTAGCCGGCACCCTCGATGTCGAACTTGACCTCGTTCTGGTTTTCGAGGGTGTCGAGGTTCCAGGCGAAATGGTGGTACGCACCGGCCCCGTAGCGCCAGGTGCCCTGCGGGTCGGTACGGTTGCCGGTCAGCTCGACGAAGTTGCCGAAGGCCGCCTCGCCGACGCGGAAGCGCGCGCGGTCGCCCTCCTCCTCGATCTCGCCGTTCGCGAAGAAGACCTCGTTGCCGAATTCGACCATGCGGTCCTGGTCGTAGACGTGCACACCGATGCCATGGATGCCGTGGATCGCGTACTCGGCAGCGACCCCGTTGCCGGTGAATCCCTCGCGCGGGTCCCCCGCCGTGGCCACCATCACATACTCGATCCCGGACGGATGGCGGAAGTTCAGCCGTCGGCTGCCGAAGACATCTCCGGGGGTGCACTCGACGCCGTGCTCCGTCAGCCGTGACGCCCAGAAGTCGAGCGACCGCTCCGGAACCGAGAGCATGACCTCCCGCGCCTGGTTCGTTCCGCGAGTTCCGTACAGGCCGGCCTGCGCCCACGGGAATGTCGTGACCACCGACGACGGATCGCCGTTCGCGTTCGAGTAGTAGAGATGGTAAACCGGTGCGGATCCGTCGTACAGCACCGTCTTCTTGATGAACCTCAAGCCGAGGATCTTCGTGTGGAAGTCGACATCCTCCTGCGCGTGTCCGACGGACAGCGTCACGTGATGCGAACCGGTTACGTACGTCATGATGATCTCCTTCGATCACAGGGGCGGGAATAGCGTCCTCGTTAGATTATGCGTATGCATTGAAAAATGACAGTCCTGTGCGAGAGTGATGTGATCGCAGAAGCACTCGAACAGTCAGGAGCACCGGATGTCGAACGCTCACGAAACCCACCCGGCCGAGCGGTGGGGCGCCGAACTCGCCACCGCGCGCCTCGCCGTGATCGCGCTGCATGGTCGCGGCCAGCCCCCGAGCATCATGCGCGCGATCGCCGAGCGCATCGACCTGCCGGATGTCGCGTGGCGCGCGCCCGTCGCCGACGACTCGACCTGGTATCCGTTCCCGTTCACCGCGCCGATCGAGTCGAACCAGCCGTGGCTCGACGACGCCCTCGCGGTCATCGAGCGGGAGGTCCGGCACCTGTCGGAAGTCGGTTTCGATGCCGACCGGGTGGTGCTACTCGGCTTCTCGCAGGGCGCGTGCCTCGCAACGCACTCGGCCATCACGTCACCGCGTGACTATCGAGCGCTCATGTCCTTCACCGGCGGATTCATCGGCGCTCCCGGTACGACGCCGCTCGGCGGGGGCCGATTCGACAGCGTGAAAACCCTGCTGTCAACGGCTGCCGAGGATTCCTGGGTGCCGCTCTGGAGGGTCGAGGAGACCGCCCGACTTCTCGAGGACCTGGGGGCGGATGTCGACTTCCGCGTGCATCCGGGATCCGCGCACGAGGTCACCGACGACGAGATCGAGGCCGCGCGGGCTCTGCTCGTCGGCTGAGAGCCGCGTTCGACACCTGTGTCGCCACGAGGCCGACGATCAGCCCGATCGCCAGCCCGAAGCCATGGCCGTCTCGTTCGGCGCACAGCACCACGGTTGCCGCAGTGACGACGACGAGAAGACTCACAGCGGCGGCCCGGGGGCTCCGAGTGAGTCGCACACTAGTGAGGAGGCCGGTGAAAACCGAGCCGACGATGACCGCGATGGCTAGCGGAAGCAGGTCGATGGCGGCCAGGTAGACCGCGAAGAATACCGAATAGGCGAACGGTACGACGGGGAGGGTCTCCGCCGGAGATCGCCGAAACGAGAGAACCGTCAACAGTCCGACGAATCCGGCGACGGAGTCCGAGGTGCCCGCATCCACGAGGCTCGGCTGCAGTATTCCGAGCAGTACCGCCGAGCCGACCCCCGCCGCGAGGAACGTGAGGAGCACGACGGCGCGGCGCATCCGAAGCTCGACGACAGCGCAGAGAAGCGCGAGGCCGAAGACGTTGAACAGGAATTGGCTCCAGCCGTGCTTCTGCACGAACAGCTGCGTCAGCAGGCGCCACCACTGGCCCTGCAGGATCAGCGTCGGGTTGCGTTCGAGCAACGCTTCGAACGCCGGCCAGAACAGCCCGGCGAGGCTCACCACCACGACGAGCGCGACGAGCGCGGTCGTGACCGGCACGCGGCCCAGGCGTGCTCGGAGGGTCGGCATCAGCAGGGCAGCCATGGCTCAAGTCTCCTCGCGATCAGCGACGGGGAACGCTGCCGAAAGTAATGACTGTCCCGTGAGGATTGTCACGACCGGCCGGCAGTGCGACTCCCGAACATGACGGATGCCCGCAATGAGGTTCTAACGCAGCCCCAATGCGCGTGGCGGAGGTCCGGTCGTCTTGGCTACTTCACAAATCGGATGGCCAGCGGATAGCGGTAGTACTGACCGCGGTTCGCCTTGACCGATGCGTTGATCCCGTAGATCGCTGCCACCACGCGCACGATAAGCATGAGGAAGTAGCCGATGAGGAATAGCCCGATGCCCGGCGGGGCACTTGTGGAGCCATCCGCGGCGCTTGCAAAAACCGAGAAGAAACTTGCGGACGCGAGCACCATGCCGATCCCCTGCACAATGAGCACGGTGAGCTGGAAATTCCACTCGGTGACGGTGTGCGCCCTGACGAATGGGCCGCGATCCTTGAAGAGGACGAAGAATACGAGAGCCGGCACGAATCCGAAGAAGATGCTCAGAAGGTGAGTGAGCAGCGAGTACTGCTTCTCCTCCGCCGGCCCCAACGGAAGCGCCGAAGTGGCGGGGTGTGCGTAGGGGTTGTCGGGAGCGTCGGTCATCCGCTCATTCAATCAGTCGCTGACTCGCACCGGATGCCCGGGAGCACGATCATGTCGGCGGAATAACGGATGCCCCGCTCGAGCGAACTCGAGCGGGGCATCCCGTGCTGTGGACCCTAGGAGATTCGAACTCCTGACCTCCTCGATGCGAACGAGGCGCGCTACCAACTGCGCCAAGGGCCCGCAGTGCGTAGCTACGTTATCACTTTCGCACTGGGCGTTTCGAACCCTGCCAGGCTCGACCACCGAAAGCGGACCCGACCACCAGGGGTGCTCAGCTCGCGGCGGAGCGACGGCGGGCGAAGACGGCGTCGAGGTCCGTCTTGCCGGAGTCCGCGACATCCACGAATCCCATGCGGGCGAAGCGACTCGGCGCGGCAACCGGTGAAGCGGCCGGGGCGGGGCGACGGAAGGGAGTGACTTCGGGCTCGCTCTCGGCCCTGCGGATGCGCGCCTCCGAGTCGGCGGCGGCCTGGCGGAGTTCTGCGGCGGCATCCAGCGACAGCTCGCGGGCGCGCGCCACCTGCGGGCGCGTGTAGAGCGGCTTCGGAAGCGGAACGGGCGTCCAGCTGGAGGCGGGAACGACGAGCGGCACGTCTTGCGCCCGCGACTTCTCGGCCACGGCCACGACGGGAACCGGGCGAGCCCGCAGCCCGCGAGCGAGCTCCGCACGGGTGCGCGAGACGGAGGCCATCTGCCCGAGCATCGCGAATGACCCGATGGCGACCGCGGTTCCGATGGCGAGCAGCATCCACGCTCCGGATGCGACCAGCTGGGCGACTCCGACGCCGTCGGTCACGAGGGAGGCGAGCAGCACGAGCGACGTGATGGCGCGGGAGCGTCGGAGTCGTCGCGACGCGATGGAGGAGGATGCGACATCCGCAGCGATCGCCGGCTGCACCTCGGCGAGGCGACGGGCGGCGGCGCGGGCGGCGGCGGCATCCTGCGCGCGGGCGACGGCCTCTGTGCGCTGGAGCTGCTCGCGCAGCACTTTCTCCTGGCGGGCGGCGCTGCGAGCGGTCGCCTCGACGCGGATGGCCTCGGGGATCTCGGCCGATTCGGCCAATACGCGCAGGGTCTGCTGCAGGCGGAGGGCATTGCGCTCGGTGGCGAGGTATTCGCGTCGACGCAGCCAGCTCGGAACGAGGTAGGCGAGCCAGAGCAGTGCGGCGAGCACGATGATGACTCCCGATCCGATTCCGTCAACTGGCATACGCCTACGGTACGAGTCGCGACGGCCGTGCGGCCTGATTAGCGCGGGTGTGTCCCGGGCTGGAGGGCTGCGATGCGCTCGGATTCCGGAACCGTGCCCGCGCCGGCCGGCACGGCGCCACTCAGCCAGCGGCGCAGCACGCCGATCGGGAGCTCCTCGGCGACGAGGGCGAAACAGAAATGGTCACGCCAGTCTCCGTTGATGTGGATGTAGCGGCGCCGAAGACCCTCGTAGCGGAAGCCGAGCTTCTCGACCACCCGGAGGCTCGCCGCATTCTCCGGTCGGATGCAGATCTCGATGCGATGCAGCCCGACCTGGAAGTAGCCGTAGTCGCTGGCCAGCGCGACTGCGGTCGGCGTCACGTTGAGACCGGCGAAACGCTCGGAGACCCAGTATCCGATGGTCGCGGATGACAGCGACCCGTACGAGATGCTCGACACATTCAGCTGGCCGGCGAGCTCGCCGTCGTACTCGACGATGAACGGCATCCCGAGACCGGCCCGGGCATTGGACTGCAGGCTGCGGATGCTCGACCTCACGTCGAACGACATCGCGCCATGCGGATTCGTCGCCTCCCACTTGCGCAGCCAGGTGCGATTGTCGAGCAATTCCCGCTCGAGCAGTCGGGCATCCTTCAGCCGTATCGGCCGGATCGTGACCTTCCCCTCACGCATCGTCGGGATCGGGATGGCCACCGCTCAGTCCAGGGTTGCGGCGAAAGCCTTGAGCCACGGCCGGAGGTCGGGCCCGAGGTCGTCACGGTCCACCGCGAGCTGCACGATCGCCTTGATGTAGTCGAGCCGGTCACCCGTGTCGTACCGACGGCCGCGGAAGACCACCCCGTACACGCCGCCCGCGATGCTCGGGTTCGCGGCGAGGGTCTGCAGCGCATCCGTCAGCTGGATCTCTCCGCCCTTGCCGGCGGGCGTGTGCTCGAGGATGCCGAAGATCTCCGGGCGGAGGACGTAGCGTCCGATGATGGCGTAGTTCGACTTCGCATCCTGCGTCGACGGCTTCTCGACGAGCCCGGTGATGCGAACGACATCCTCGGTCTCCGTCGCCTCGACGGTCGCGATGCCGTAGAGGTGGGTCAGCTTCGGATCGACCTCGAGCAGTGCGACGATCGTCGCATTGCGGATGCCCTGCTCCTCGATCATGCGGGACAGCAGCACATCGCGTTCGTCGATGATGTCGTCACCGAGGAGCACGGCGAACGGCTCCTCACCGACGTGCATCTTTGCTCGGAGAACGGCGTGGCCGAGTCCGAGCGGATCGCCCTGCCGCAGATAGTGCACCTCGGCGAGATCGGTGGCGTAGTTGACCTTGCGCAGGCGCTCGATGTCGCCCTTGCGCAGCAGCGTCGACTCCAGCTCGCCGACCCGGTCGAAATGATTCTCGAGGGCGCTCTTGTTGCGCCCGGTGATCATCAGCACATCGGTGAGTCCGGCCGCGACGGCCTCCTCGACCACGTACTGGATCGCCGGCTTGTCGACGACGGGCAGCATCTCTTTCGGCATCGCCTTCGTCGCCGGCAGGAATCGGGTGCCCAATCCAGCCGCGGGGATGACTGCCTTGGTGATGTGAAATGCCATAGGCACAAGGTTATCCGGTAGCCGGGGCCAAATTCCGCGCAATCCGCCAGCCTAGGATATGAGAATGAGCGTGGACCTGAGCCACCAGAAGCGCGCACTCCGGGCCGAGCTCCGCGAGCGGCGGCGCACCATGACCACCACCGAGCGCGAGCACAGCACGTCGCTCGTGTGCGCGCACCTGCGCGACCTCGTGACGGGGCTCGACGCTCGCGTCATCGCGGCGTACCTTCCGGCCAATGACGAGCCGAACATCCGTCCGTTCCTCAACTGGGCCGACGCGCAGGGCATCCGCGTTCTCTATCCGATCTCCCGCGACGACGGCCTTCTCGACTGGACGGTCGGCGACGGCGATTCGGAACGCGAGGGGCTGTTCGGGATGCCGGAGCCCATCGGCGAACTCCTCGCCCCGAACGCGATCGACGACGTCGACCTGATCATCGTGCCCGCGGCATCCGTCGACCGCACCGGGATGCGCATGGGCTGGGGGCGCGGATACTTCGACCGCACGCTCGGATCGATGGAGAAGTGTCCGCCGGTCTATGCTGTGATCTTCGACAGGGAGTTGGTCGATACCGTGCCGACGGAGGTACACGACCGCGGAGTTGACGGCGTCGTGACGCCGAGCGCCATCGTCGACTTCTGATCCCCACCCAATCGCAAGGACGCCCGTGCCCACCTATTCCTATCGCTGCGCGAGCTGCGATTACGCCTTCGACCAGTACCAGGCGTTCACGGATGACACCCTCACGGTCTGCCCGAACTGTGGCGAACCGCAGCTGCGCAAGGTCTTCAATTCGATCGGCGTGAGCTTCACCGGGTCGGGCTTCTATCGCAACGACAGTCGCGCCGCCGCTTCTTCTACTTCTTCCTCGGATGCTTCGTCCTCCCCCAAGTCGGACTCCGCGTCGCCGGCCAAATCCGAGTCGAAGACAGACGGCGCGTCCGCCCCGAAGAAGTCCGAATCGAAGCCGGCCACCCCGTCGAAGCCCTCGAGTGGGTCCTCCGGCGGGTCGTCGGGTTCCGGTTCGTAGTCACTCTTCGGTAGTCTCGCCAGCAGTCGTGTCGCTCCCCCGCGACGCGAATCGGCAGCGAGGAGACAGCATGCTCAAGGGATTCAGGGAGTTCATCCTCCGCGGTAACGTCATCGATCTCGCGGTCGGTATCATCATCGGCGCCGCGTTCACCGCGATCGTGACCGCCCTCGTCACGGGCATCTTCAACCCGCTCATCGGGCTGCTGTTCCATGCATCGGACCTCAAGGGGGCTCTGGAAGTCAAGATCCCCTCGCCGGGTAGTAAGAAGCCGGCGGTCATCCAGTTCGGGTTGGTCATCGCGGCGGTCATCCAGTTCCTGATCGTCGCCGCAGTGGTCTACTTCGCGCTCGTGATGCCGATCAACCACCTCAGCAAGATCGCGTTCGCGAAGTCGAAGAAAGCCGCGGAGGCCACCCCGGCCGATGTTCCGCCGACCGAGACCGAGCTGCTCATCCAGATCCGCGATCTGCTCGCCGGCACGCCGTCACCCGAGGGCGATCACGTGCTGCCCACTACTGCGACCACGTCGGGCGCGCACGCCGCCGGGTAACGCGGGCCGCCGAGTTGAGAGGGTGCGCTCAGCCCCAGTGCGGCGGCTTGTCGGCCCTCAGGCGGTCGTCGTTCTCGTTCTCGGCGTGACGCGGAGGCTCGGCCTGAGGCGAGGGATCCGACCCGACGACCGGCCTCGTCGTCACCCGACGATTCGGGCGCCGGGGTTCGACCTCGGCGCGATGCCTCGGAGCAAGACCCCCGGACGAGGAGCCGGGCGAGTCCGGCTGGTCTGCCATAGCTACCTCGGGGTGACCGCGATCGGCTCCGTCACGGGAGCGGAGTCCACGCCGAGCATCGCCGCGATGCGGGTGGCGACAGCATCCGGATCGCTGAAGAGCTCGAAGGCGTGCACGCGAAGGTAGTGCCAGCCCAGCCGACGCAACATGTCGGGATGCAGCCTGAGCGACTCTCGAAGACTGGTGTCGGCGAGCACCGAATCGGTCTCGATGGTCATGCACATGCCCTGGTGGGAGGCCACGAGTCCGAGCTTTCCGCGGTGCCCGAGCGCCACCCGGAGGCCACGGAACTCGAGCCGTCGGGCGAGGTCGACGAGCATCGGGTCACGGTCATCCGGAACGTGCTCGATGCTCGTGCGGGCCTGCACGTCGGTGAGGATCTCGGCCAGCGCGATCGCCCCGTACTTCATACGCTTCTCGTCGATGTCGCCGGCCTCGAAGCACGTCACGATGACCATGGAGCGGCGCGCGCGGGTCATGGCGACGGCGAGGAGGCGTTCGCCGCCCTCGCGTCCGAGCGCCCCGAAGTCGGAGAGCACGCGACCGTGCGGGGTTCGTCCGTAGCCGATCGAGAAGATGACCCGATCGCGACTCTGGGCGACGGCCTGCTCGATCGTCGTGACCGTGAACGGCTCCGTGCGGTCGCTGAGCACGAACTCGCTGAGCGCCGGATGCCCGACCGCCGCAGCGAGGACGGCCCGCTGAACGCGCACGGCGTGCTTAGCACTCGCGGTGATCACCATGAGCGACTCCTGTGGCCGCTGCGACGCGTGTTCGACGACGAGCTCCACCGCGCGGGCGACCTCGGCGTCGACGCTCTCGACGCCGCCGGACTCGGGGTCGGGCATCCCCGATCCGTTCTCCACGAAGTCGAGGCGGATGCTGTTGTGCCCGAGGAAGCTGCCGGCCCACGGGAACGACTCGATCTTGCCTGCGTAGAAGCGGCGGTTGACCAGCTCGGCGAGATCCTCTCCGCCAGCACGGTAACTGCGCGTGAGCGAGAGCGTCGGAAGCAGTGTTCCGAGTCGGGCGAGCGCCGAGTCGGCGTGCAGTTCGTCGAGGGAGGTCTCGCTCGCGACCGCGTCCTCGCCGGTGACGGCGATCGAGAATTCGCTCGGCGTCTGCGTTACCGGGTCGCCGAATGCGACGGTCTGCTTTCCGCGCCGGATCGCCCCGACGTTCTCGGCCAGAGTCGTCGCCCCGGCATCGACGAGCACGACGGTGTCGAAGCTGAGGGTCTCGGTGATCGTGCTCACCTCATAGGGCGACGCGAGCCAGATCGGCGCGATCGTGCGCGAGAGGTGGGGGGCCGCCTCCTGCAGATCGCGCGAGTCGATGTCGCCACCACGGAGGGCGCGCTTGAGGGCGGCGGCCTCATCCGGCCAGTCGACGAGCCCGATGCTCCAATTCTCACCGAGCTGCCAGGCGAGCAGTTGTGCCCCGCTGGCGGCGTGGGCCTCGTCGACGAGACGGAAGTCCGCCTCGAGACGGTCGAGCACCGAGGTGTTCGCCCCGAGCAGCGCGCGATCGGTCTCGAGAAGGGATTCCAGGGCGGATTGCCACCACGCCAACTCGAGCTCGACGGCTACCTGGCTCTCGGGCACGTGCCGGGATGCGAGGTCGTCGAGCAGGGGGTCGAGCTGCAGTTCGCGGAGGGTCGAGCGGATCTCGACGCGCTCCTGGAGATTGTTCAGTACATCCGATTCCTCGGCGAGCGCGCCGACGAGCTCGACGAGCTCGGCCACCGGGAGGTTCATCAGCTGCGTTTCGCGGGTCGTCCCGCCGAGCGGTTCGTCGAGCGAGGTGAGATCCTGCGCGACGAGCTGGAATGCGACCTGCACATCCGCGATGCCGACCGGCACCTCCGGCGTCACGCCGACCGCGACGAAGCGCTGCCAGAGCACGCGCTGCTGCTGGATGCGCACCAGGCTTCCGTGGACGTCGCCGACGTTCACTCCCGGACGAATGTATTCACGCGCGAGCTTCTTGAGGCGACGACGGTTGGCGCCGGACATCTGCGGGGAGTCCTTGCGCGGGGATGTCGCGGCGATCAGCTCGCTGAGCGATCGGTCGAAGACGACCGGCTGGAACTTGTCGAGCGTGTCGCGGATGTCGACGAGGAGTCGCAGATACACGCCGAGTTCGTAGATGGTCGAGAACGGTCGCATCCGTGTTCCGGCGATGAGCGCACCCGCGTGGTCGAGCAGCCGGGGAAGCTCGGTGTGATGCAACTGCTTCGCGATGCCGTGGGCCCGCATCGCCGCCTCGCTCGTGGCGAAGGTAGCCCCGTACCAGGGGGAATCCCCCGGGCCGTAGCGGAACTCTCCGAGGGTCGCGGCCCGCACGATCGCCTCGGCGGCGCGCACGCGATCTGACGACATGGACTCGACCGAGGCACGCGAGAGTCGCGCGGTGGTCGCCGGCGGCGTCGGCAGCAGGGCAAGGCGGGAGAGCTCGGTGAGGCAGTCGAGAACCGACACTCGAAGCGCCGGATCTTCTTTGGCGACCGCTCCGCGGTAGTCGAGCAGCACCTTGCGGAGGCGCACGAGCGCGTCATCGATCTCGACGACGTTCGGTTGCGCTGCCTTCTCGTTGCGGCCGATGGCGCGGATGACGTCCCGACGAAGAGAGGACGGCGAGACCGCGACGCCCGCCAGCCCGACATCCCCGAGCCGCTGCGCGATCCCGAGCAGGGAGGAGCGTCTGGCGCTGACGACGAGCACGCGCTTGTTCTGCGTGACGAGGCAGCCGAGAGCGTTGACGATGGTCTGGGTGGCGCCGGTTCCCGGAAGGGTCTTCACGACGACGGAATTTCCGGCCGCGATCTGGGCGATGACGAATTCCTGCTCAGCGTCGGCGTCGAGAAGGAGGGTGTCGGTCTCCGGCGCGCGCCGATCGGGATGCTGCGGCTCGACCGGCGCGTAGCTCTCCTGCACCGTCCACTTCGCCGAGGGATTGCCGGCAAGCGCATCGAGCACAGGGTGATCCAGCTTCGCGGCGTCGGCGTACATGGCGGCCGCGACATCCGCGAAGGAGGAGACGACCAGCCGCGGCTGGACGCTGAACCACTCGAGATGGGAGGTCAGACCGCGCAGCCGATCGATGACCGGGTTGGGCTTGAACGAGCCGTCCTCCTCGGCCAGCGCGACGAACGCGTGAGCGTCGAGATCGATGCCGAACTGGGCCGTCAGAGCTCTCGACAGCGCCGGGTTGAGGAACGGCGCGCCCTTCAGGCGCACCTCGAAATCGTTGCCGTAGCGACGGATGGCTAGGGGCCGAAGCAGCACCGGCGCCCGGAACTCCTCGCCGGCATGCTGCCACTCGGCGATGCCGATGCCCAGGTGGATCGAGTCGATGCCACGGGCGGTCGCGAGTTCGAGAGACTTGTCGGCGATCTCGCCGGCAGCGAGCTTCGCGCCGCGGAGGGCCACGTCATCCCGGATCAGGCTCGAGAGGAGGGTCGTCTTGCCGGTGATGAACTGAGCGAGTCCGCCCGGATGCGTCGCGCCGAGCTCGATCCGGGTGCGCGGACCGTCGACGAAGTGCAGGAGGGTCGAGCGACCGCCGACGGCCGCGAGCTGCGTTCGCCATCCCTGCCATGTCGGTTCCGCCACATTCGACAGCGTAAGGCTCGGATCTCCGAGAGTGATGGCATGGGGAGCCGTCACCTGGAGGGCGGGGCGGGCAGCACTGTCTGCCGGCTCCTCGAAGAAGTCGTCCTGGGATCTGCTTGCACGCCGCACACCGCCACTGTAGGTGCCGCGCACTCAGAAATACGGGACCCGACGGGGAGTTTCGCAGTTAGCCGATGCGCTCCTCGGCCAGGAGCACGCAGGTGCACAGAGCGTCGATGGCCGCTTCGAGGTCGTCGAGGGAGGGGAAGGTCGGAGCGATCCGGATGTTCGTGTCGGCCGGGTCGAGACGGTACGGGAACGCGGATCCGGCCGGTGTCACCGCGACACCGGCCTCGCCGGCGAGCCTGATCGCCAGCGACGCGGCCCCCGGCGCGACGTCGAGGTTGATGAAATAGCCGCCGAGCGGTCGCGACCAGGTCGCGCTGTCGCCGAGACGGCGCTCGAGGATGTCGAGCGCGAGGCTGAAGCGCGGGGCGACGATCTCGCGGTGGGCGCGCATGTGCTCGCGAACGCCCTCGGCGGTGCCGAAGAAGCGCAGGTGGCGCAGCTGGTTGATCTTGTCGGGCCCGATGGTCTGCGCGGAGGTATGGAGCCGCATCCACTCGACGTTCGCCGGCGAGGATCCGAAGAAGGCGACGCCGGCGCCGGGGAAGGTGATCTTCGCCGTCGAGGCGAAGACGAGCGGACGATCCGGATGCCCGGCGCGCGCGCTCATGCCGAGGATGTCGAGGGGCTGCGGCTCGTCTTCGGTGAGGTGGTGCACGACGTAGGCGTTGTCCCAGAACAGGCGGAAGTCGGGGGCCGCGGCATCCATCCCGGCGAGCGCCTCCGCTTCGTCGGCCGTGAGGGTGACCCCGGTCGGGTTCGCGTACGCCGGCACGGCCCACATGCCCTTGATCGACGGGTCGGCAGCGACGAGGTCGCGGATGGTGGCGATGTCGAGGCGGCCGTCGACGGGCGGCACCGGGATCATCCGGATTCCGAGCGCCTCGCAGATCGTGAAGTGGCGGTCGTAGCCGGGCACCGGGGCGATGAATGCGAGGCCGTCGACGTCACGCCATGGGCCGGTTCCGCCCGGAACTCCGTGCAGGAGTGCGTGAACGAACGAGTCGTGCATTATCGCGAGGCTCGCGTTGCCGTAGGCGAGCAACTGCGCCGCCGGGATGCCGAGCAGTTCGCCGAAGATCTCCCGGAGCTCTGGCAGACCGTCGGGTCCGCCGTAATTGCGGAGGTCGGTACCGCTCGCGTCGCGGAAATCCTCCGGGCCGGGGAGCATCAGCAGCGGGTTCGACAGGTCGAGCTGTGCCGGGGACGGCTTGCCCCTCGTGAGGTCGAGCTTCAGGTTCTTCGCCTTGAGGTCTGCGTACTGGTGCTCGAGCTCTGTCGTCGTTTCACTCACCCGCTAAATCTACCGCCGCCCGGGGACGCGCTAGTCGGTGATCGGGGTGAGCAGGAACAGCGGGATCACCCGATCCGCCTTCTTGGCGTATTCGACGTAGTCCGGCCAGGTGGCGACCGACCGCTCCCACCACAGCTCGCGTTCGGCGCCCTCGAGTTCCCGAGCAAGGTAGTCCTTCTTCACCGACCTGTCCTGAAGCTCGACGTGCGGGTTCGCCTTCAGGTTGTAATACCAGGTCGGATGCTTCGGAGCCCCGCCGAGCGACGCGACGACCGCATACTCGCCCTCGTGCTCGACCCGCATCAACGGGATCTTCCGCAGGTTGCCCGACTTCGCGCCGACCGAGGTCATCACGATGATCGGACGCCCGCGCAGCTCGTTACCCTCGGCGCCGTTCGTGGATTCGAACAGGTCGACTTGCTCGCTCGCCCAGTCGGCGGTGCCTCGTTCGTAGGTTCCGGTCAGTGGCATGGGGAATCCTTCCGTGTGGTGGTGTCGAGTGGGACAACGTCGTCAGGGCGGAGGTTCTTCCCGGTCGGTACTGGCTGTGCGCTGCGCAGGGTGTCTCCGTGACGCGCGAGTCTCGAGGCTCGATAGAGCACTCGTCGAAAAGCCACTTTTGGGGCTCGAAATGGCGAAATCGGGCTGAAAAGTGGCTTCTCGACGCCGTTGCGGAGGCGCGCACACGGGTCAGCCGGCGCGGCCGGTCTCGACAGGCTCGACCATCGGTGATCGGTGATCGGTGATGAGGCCGGTCGAGATCCGCACTCAGCCGAGCGCGATCAGTTCGGTCGGATCGGCGAGCACCCGCGCGACATCCGCGAGGAATCCGGATCCCTCGAAGCCGTCTACCAGGCGGTGGTCGAACGAGAGGCTCAAAGTCAGCACCGAGCGCAACGCGATCTCGTCGCGGTACTCCCAGGGCTGCCTGCGGATCGCCCCGACGCAGAGGATGCCGGCCTCGCCCGGATTGATGATCGGGGTGCCGGTGTCGATGCCGAATCCGCCGATGTTCGTGATGGTGATCGTTCCGCCCGAGAATTCGGAGAGCTCCGTCTTGCCGTCGCGGGCGCGCTCGGTGAGCCCGGAAAGGGCTTCCGCGAGCTCGACGAGGGTGAGACCGGCGGCATCCTTGACGTTCGGCACCATGAGTCCGCGCGGCGTGGCGACGGCGATACCGAGGTTCACCTCGCGACGGGTGACGATCTCCTGCGCGGCCTCATCCCAGCGGGATCCGAGTTCCGGATGCCTCTCCAGCGCGAACAGCAGCGCCTTCGAGACGATGAGCAGCGGCGTCACCTTTCGGCCGGAGAATGCCGGATGCGCGCGCAGCTTCTCGACGAGCTCGACGGTCGGCGTGACGTCGACGGTCACGAACTCGGTGACGTGCGGCGCCGTGAAGGCGCTCGACACCATCGCTGCCGCGGTGCGTTTGCGCAGACCGCTGATCGGGACGCGGGTCTCGTCGTGCCCATCTCTCGAGGGGGTGGACGATGTCGCGGTGGGCGCAGAAGCGGCCTCGACATCCGCCCGCGTGATCACGCCGTTCGCGCCGGTGCCGGTGAGGTTCGAGAGCTCGAGCCCGCGTTCCTTGGCAAGGCGACGAACGGGAGGCTTGGCAGCCACGGTTGCGCTGACAGCCGGCTGCTCGACCGGCACCGCACGCTGTCGCTGCGCGTGCCGCCGCTTTCGTGCCCCGGTGCGCGAGTCCCCGTCGCCAGGCCCGTAACCGACGAGCATCGACGAGCGGCCCTCGTCATCCGGCGCCTCGGTACGCGCGTCGATCGACGCATCCGGCGTCTCGGGAGGCATCTCGACCATCGCGGGGACATCGGCTCCCTCGAACGTGATGATCGCGGTGCCGACGGTGACGGTCTCCCCCTCGGAGACTCGAAGCTTCGCAACCACTCCGACCACCGGCGAGGGAAGCTCGACCAGTGCCTTCGCCGTCTCGACCTCGCAGATGATCTGGTTGAGGGTGACGGAATCGCCCGGAGCGACCATCCACCGCACGATCTCGGCGTCGGCGAGGCCCTCGCCGAGATCTGGCAGTCTGAACTCAGTCGACCCGGCCTCGCCCATCACTCCACCGCCAGCGAACGGTCGATCGCGTCGAGCACCCGATCGACGTCTGGGAGGTAATACTGCTCGACTTTCGACGGTGGGTACGGCGTCGCGTACCCGCCGACCCTCAGCACGGGTGCCTCCAGCTGGAAGAAGCAGCGTTCCGAGATGCGGGCGGCGATCTCCGCGCCGATTCCGAGGAACACGGACGCCTCGTGCACGACAACCAGGCGTCCCGTCTTCGCGACCGAGCGATCGATCGTGTCGAAGTCGATCGGCGAGAGAGATCGGAGGTCGATGACCTCGATCGAGGTGCCTTCACTCGCCGCCTCTTTCGCGGCGGCGAGCGCGGTGGCGACCATGGGCCCGTAGGCGACGACCGTCAGATCGGAGCCGGCGATGACCACCCTCGCGTCGTAGAGGCCGACCGTCGGGGCTGCGTCGAGGTCGACATCCGCCCGATCCCAGTAGCGCCGCTTCGGCTCGAAGAAGAGCACCGGATCGTCGGAGCGGATCGCCTGCTGGATCATGCCGAACGCGTCATCCGGATTCGAGCAGGTGACGACGCGAAGCCCCGCGGTGTGCGCGAAGTAGGCCTCGGGCGACTCGGAGTGGTGCTCGACCGCGCCGATGCCTCCGCCGTAGGGAACCCGGATGGTGAGCGGTACGGTGACCGCCCCCTCCGTGCGGGTGTGGATCTTGGCCAGCTGCGAGACGATCTGGTCGAACGCCGGGTAGATGAATCCGTCGAACTGGATCTCGCAGACCGGACGGTAGCCGCGCATCGCGAGGCCGATGGCCGTGCCGATGATGCCGGATTCGGCGAGCGGGGTGTCGACGACCCGATCGGCGCCGAACTCGGCCTGCAGCTGGTCGGTCACCCGGAAGACGCCACCGAGGCGCCCGATGTCCTCGCCCATCAGCATCACCCGATCGTCATCGTCGAGCGAGCGGCGCAGCCCGGCGTTGAGCGCTTTCGCCATCGAGAGAGTGGTCACTCGGCGCCCCCGCGGTGGTAGTCGAGAAACTCGGCCCGCTCTTCTTCGATGAGGGAGTGCGGTTCGGAATAGACGTGGTCGAAGATCGACTCCGGGCGCGGCTCGACGGTCTCGAGGCATCCCTTCCGCACCTCGGCTGCGACGGCGTCGGCCTTCGCGTCGACGGCGGCGAGCATCTCGTCTGTCGCGAGTCCGCGGTATTCGAGGGTGCGGAGCAGCCGGTCGATCGGGTCGCGGGTCTTCCAGAGCGCGAGCTCGTCGGCATCGCGATAACGGGTCGGATCGTCGGATGTCGTGTGCGGCCCCATCCGATAGGTGACAGCCTCGATGAGGGTCGGCCCGTCACCGCTGCGCGCTCGCTCCGCGGCGTAGCGGGTGACGGCGAGCACCGCAAGAACGTCGTTTCCGTCGACCCGGATGCCGCGCATCCCGAATCCGCTCGCCCGCTGCACGATCGGCACGCTCGTCTGGATTCCGACCGGTGCGGAGATCGCGTATTGGTTGTTCTGGCAGAAGAAGACGACCGGCGCGTGAGAGCTGGCCGCGAAGCCGAGGGCCTCGGAGAAGCCGCCCTGGCTCGTCGCTCCATCGCCGAAGTAGGTGACGGCGATGTCGTGGATGCTGTCGTCGCGTTTCGCATCGCGCATGATGCCCATCGCGTAGCCGACCGCCTGCAGCATCTGCGAGCCGATGACGATGGCGGGGGTCGTCATGTTGATGTCGTAGGGGTTCCAGCCGGAGTGCGTCGATCCGCGCCAGAAACGCAGGATCAGCGTCGGATCGACGCCGCGGAGGTAGGCGACGGCGTGCTCGCGATAACTGCCGAACACGAAATCGCCCGGACGGATGCCGCGGGCCGATCCCACCTGCGCGGCCTCCTGCCCGAGCAGCGGAGCCCACAGCGCGAGCTCACCCTGGCGCTGCAGAGCGGTCGCCTCCGCGTCGATGCGTCGGACGACGACGAGGTCTTCGTAGATGCGGCAGAGCTCGGCGTCATCGATGTCAGCGAGGTACGGGGAGAAGAGGTCATCCTCTCGGAGATCGCCGCCGTGCTCGGTGAGGAGTGTGACGGTGTCCGCGGTGTCGAGCTGCTGAGCGGTGGCAATACTCATCCAGGGTCCTCCTTGACTCTCTGTAGTCGAATGCTGCGCCCCGGATGTCGGGCTGCACAACCTCTCCCGCCGAAATTGATCAGGATGCACTGTTCACCTGCCTCGCGGCGTGCAAGACTGCGTCACATGCCCGACCTCGATGCGACCGACTCGCGAATCCTGCTCGCCCTGGCCGAGGACGCCAGGCTCTCCGGCGTCGAACTCGCCCAGCGCCTCTCCCTCTCCCGCAATACCGTGCAGTCGAGGCTCGCGCGGCTCGAATCCGGCGGGATGCTCGGCTCGAGCGATCGCCGCGTGCAGCTGCGCGCCCTCGGGTATCCGCTCACCGCGTTCGTCAACGCGCGGGTCGACCAGCACCTCCTCGAGGAGATCGAAGTGGCGCTCGCCGCGATCCCGGAGGTCGTCGAGGTGCACGGGATCGCCGGGGGAAGCGACGTGATGATCCGGGTTGTCGCGCGGGATGCCGACGACCTGTATCGGATCGCGGGGGTCATCCTCGCCTCCCCGGGCATCCAGCGCACCGAGATCGCGCTCTCGATGCGCGAGATGGTGGCGTATCGGGCGACCCCGTTACTGCGGAAACGCGCCGAGTCGAACGCGCGCTGACCGACGAAAACCCCCTCCGCCGACGATCGACGGAGGGGGTTCGCTACTTCAGGCGGCGACCAGCGACCTCTGCGGCGTGACGAGGTACTTCGCGTAGGCCGGGATCGTGAGGAACGTCGGGTACTCCTCATCGAGGGTCACCGTGCGGAAGATGTCCTCCGCGTCGGCGAACCGGTCGGAGTCGCTGCGCTGAACCTCGCTGCCGACGACCTCGGCGAGCAGGCGCTCGATGAGTGCGGGGGTGATCGGCGTGCCCTCCGCCGTGACGGCTCCCTCGCGCATCCACTGCCAGAGCTGCGAGCGGCTGATCTCGGCAGTCGCGGCGTCTTCCATCAGGTTGTCGATCGCCGCGGCGCCGACCCCGCGGAGCCAGCTCTCGATGTAGCGCACGGCCACCGATACGTTCGAGTGCACGCCGGCATCCGTGATGTCGCCGGTGATCGACGCTACGTCGAGCAGCTGGCTCGCGGTCACGTGCACCTCCGGGCGAAGACGATCGACCTGGTTCGGCCGGTCGCCGAGCACCGCATCGAACTCGGCACGGGCGGTCGGGATCAGGTCTGGATGCGCGACCCAGGTGCCGTCGAATCCGTTCGTCGCCTCGCGGCGCTTGTCTGCGGACACCGCAGCGAGAGCGCGCTCGGTCACCGCTGGATCATTGCGATTCGGGATGAATGCACTCATGCCTCCGATGGCATGTGCTCCGCGCTTGTGACAGGTCGCGACCAGCAGCTCGGTGTACGCGCGCATCGGCGGCACGGTCATCGTGATGCTCGAACGGTCGGGGAGAACGAAGCGCTTGCCGCGTCCACGGAAGTTCTTGATGAGGCTGAAGATGTAGTCCCAGCGTCCGGCGTTGAGGCCGGCGCAGAGGTCCTTCAGTTCGTAGAGGATCTCCTCCATCTCGAAAGCCGCCGTGATCGTCTCGATCAGCACCGTTGCGCGGATTACGCCGTGCTCGAGCCCGAGCGCGTTCTCCGAGTAGGTGAAGATGTCGTCCCAGAGCCGCGCCTCGTAGTGGTTCTCGATCTTCGGGAGGTAGAAGTACGGCCCGCTGCCCCGTGCGATCAGTTCGGCGGCGTTGTGGAAGATGTACAGCCCGAAGTCGACGAGCGACGCGGACGTGGCGGATGCCCGCCCCCCGCGATCGCTGTAGCGCAGGTGCTTCTCGGTCAGCTGCCATCCGCGCGGACGCATCACGATCGTCGGCGTCGTCTCGCCGAGGGAGTAGGTCTTGCCGTTCTCCGCCGTGAAGTCGATCTGCCGACGGATCGCGTCGAAGAGCGAGAGCTGCCCGCCGATGATGTTGTCCCAGGTCGGGCTCGTCGCATCCTCGAGGTCGGCGAGCCACACCTTCGCACCGGAGTTCAGCGCATTGATCGCCATCTTGCGGTCGGTCGGTCCGGTGATCTCCACCCGGCGGTCTTCGAGGCCGGGGCCGGGGCCGGCGACGCGCCAGGTCGGCTCGTCACGGATCGCGGCGGTGTCGACAAGGAAGTCGAGATTCTGGCCGTTGTCGATCTGCTTGCTCCGCGCCATCCGTGCGTGCAGTCGTTCCTGCCTGCGGTGCGCGAACTGATCGTGCAATCTCGTGAGGAAGGCGATCGCCTCCGGAGTGAGGATCGTGTCGAAACGGTCTTCCATCGGTCCGAGGATGTCGATCCTCGTCTTGTGCTGGGTCATGGTCGTGGTCCTGACGTGAGGTGAGAAGTCGGTTTAGTGGAACTGCGCGGTCTCGGTGGAGCCGACGAGCGCGAGGGTGGAGCTGTCGGGGTTGAGCGCTGTCGAGATCTTGTCGAAGTACCCGGTGCCCACCTCGCGCTGATGCTTCGTGGCGGTGTAACCCTGCGCTTCGGAGGCGAATTCGGCCTCCTGCAGTTCGACGTAGGCGCTCATGTTGCGAGCGGCGTAGTCCTTGGCCAGCGTGAACATGGAGTGGGTCAGCGCGTGGAATCCGGCCAGCGTGATGAACTGGAACGCGTAGCCCATGGCCGCGAGTTCCCGCTGGAAGGTGGCGATCTGGGCGTCGTCGAGGTGGGACTTCCAGTTGAATGACGGCGAGCAGTTGTATGCAAGCTTCTGGTCGGGGAAGTCCT
>JANYGT010000035.1 GCA_025362355.1 Lacisediminihabitans sp.
GGACACGTCATCATGACGGAGCATGCGACGACCGGGGACGGCATCCTGACCGGCCTGCAGCTCGTGGCCGAGATGGCCCGCACGAAGAAGTCGCTCGCCGAACTCGTGTCGGTGATGACGGTCTATCCGCAGGTGCTCATCAACGTGCGTGGCGTCGACCATCACGCGCTGGGCGGCAACGAGCAGATCGCTGCAGCCGTGGCAGCAGCCGAGGCTGAGCTCGGGCAGACGGGCCGTGTGCTGCTTCGGCCGTCCGGCACCGAGCCGATGATCCGCGTCATGGTCGAGGCCGAGCATCAGGAGACGGCAGAGCGGATCGCGGAGACGCTCGCGACGGTGGTGCGCGGGCAGCTCGCGCTCTAGCCGCACCCCGCAGGTCAGAGCTTGCGCAGCAGCACGCTCGAGACCGCGTGGTCCGCACCCTTGCGAAGCACGAGGTCGGCGCGAGATCTCGTCGGAAGCACGTTCTGGATGAGGTTCGGCTCGTTGATCTGACTCCAGAAGGTGTGCGCGAGTTGCTTCGCCTCCTCCTCGCTCAGCGACGAGAACCGGTGGAAGTACGACTTCGGGTTGGCGAAGGCACCCTTGCGAAGCTGCTGGAAGCGATCCTCGTACCAGGTGGCGATATCCGTAGTGCGCGCGTCGACGTAGATGGTGAAGTCGAAGAGGTCGCTGACCGCGAGACCATGGCCGCTGGTGGGCGGCTGCAACACGTTGAGGCCCTCGACGATGAGGATGTCCGGGCGCCGCACCACGATCTCCGCATCCTTGACGATGTCGTAGCTCAGGTGCGAATAGAAGGGTGCCCGCACCTCCTCGGCCCCACTCTTCACCTTGGTGACGAAGCGAAGGAGCGCGCGGCGATCGTAGGACTCGGGGAAGCCCTTCCTCGCCATGATCCCGCGCCGCTCGAGTTCGGCGTTCGGAAGCAGGAATCCGTCCGTCGTGACGAGTTCGACCCGTGGGGTGTCCTCCCAGCGCGACAGCAGCTCGCGCAGAAGGCGCGCGATTGTGGATTTGCCGACGGCGACCGACCCGGCCACCCCGATGACGAACGTCGTACCGGATGCCTCGCGCCCGAGAAACCGGTTCGTGTCGAGATGCAGCTGCCGGGCGCCGACGGCATAGAGGCTCACCAGTTTGCTGAGCGGAAGGTAGACATCCGTCACCTCGCGCGGATCGAGTCGATCCCCGATACCCCGCAGTTCGACGATCTCGGTCGGGGTCAGCGGAAGTTCGGTCGTCGGTGCGAGGGCCGCCCAGTCCGACCGGGCGATCTCGACGAAGGGTGTCGAGTTGCCACCGTTCTGGGAGTGGCCGGACACGTGCTCAGACATAGACCATCAGGCTATCGGACGCGCCGGACCGGTAAAGTCGTTTCTCATGTGTGGAATCGTGGGCTACGTCGGGACTGATCAGAGTGTCGAAGTGCTGTTGGGTGGACTTCGTCGTCTCGAGTACCGCGGATACGACTCGGCCGGCATCGCCGTCATCGACCCCCTCGGCCGCCTTGGCACGCGCAAGCGGGCGGGCAAGCTGCAGGTGCTGATCGACGATCTCGAGGCCAACCCGCTCGCGAACGGGGCGACCGGCATCGGGCACACGCGCTGGGCGACGCACGGCGGACCCAACGATGAGAACGCGCATCCGCATCTCGGCGACGAGGGACGGCTCGCCCTCATCCATAACGGCATCATCGAGAACTTCGCCGAGCTGAAGGCCGAGCTGCTGCTGAGACACCCCGCCACCGTCTTCACCAGCGAGACCGACAGCGAGGTCGCGGCTCTTCTCGTCGGTCTCGAGTACCAGAAGACCCACGACCTGTCGCTGGCGCTGCGCACCGTCGTCGGTCGGCTGAACGGAGCATTCACCCTTCTCGTGCTTCACAAGGACCAGCCGGGCGTCGTCGTCGGCGCCCGCCGCAATTCGCCCCTGGTGATCGGCCTTGGTGACGGCGAGAACTTCCTCGGATCGGATGTCGCGGCCTTCATCGAGCACACCCACCGCGCGATGGAGATCGGCCAGGACCAGGTCGTCACCATCACACCCGATTCGGTCACCGTCACCGACTTCGCCGGCAGACCCGTCGAGACCCGCGAGTTCCAGGTCGAGTGGGATGCCTCGGCCTCGGAGAAGGGCGGCTGGTCGAGCTTCATGGCGAAGGAGATCAGCGAGGAGCCCGTCGCCGTCGCGAACACGCTCATCGGGCGGATCGTGGACGGCGCGGTTCATCTCCCAGAGCTCGACACCCTCGGTGCCGGTGTGCTGGAGGGTCTCGACCGTATCGTGCTCATCGGCTGCGGAACGGCGGCCTACTCGGCGATGCTCGGAAAGTACGCCATTGAGAAGTGGGCGAAGATCCCGGTCGACGTGGAGCTCTCGCACGAGTTCCGCTACCGCGACCCGGTGGTCAGCGAGCGCACGCTCGTCGTGTCGATCAGCCAGTCCGGCGAGACGATGGACACACTCATGGCCGTCAAGTACGCGCGCGAGCTCGGGGCGAGGACCCTCTCGATCTGCAATACCCAGGGCTCCACCATTCCGCGCGAATCGGACGCCGTCGTCTACACCCATGCCGGTCCGGAGGTGGCGGTCGCTTCGACGAAGGCCTTCGTCGCCCAGGTCGCCGCAATCTACCTGTTCGCGCTCAGGGTCGCCGAGGTTCGCGGAACACTCGCCGCTTCGGAGATCGCCAGCCTGCTCGGTGAACTCGGCGCGGTGCCGGACCAGTTGGCCTGGGTGCTCGAGCAGCAGGATTCGATCAAACAGCTCGCCGGATGGATGACCGACACGAGATCGGTCATATTCCTCGGTCGGCATGCCGGTTACCCGATCGCGCTCGAGGGCGCGCTCAAGCTCAAGGAGGTGGCCTACATCCACTCCGAGGGGTTCGCCGCCGGCGAGCTCAAGCACGGTCCGATCGCGCTGATCGAGCCCGGGCAGCCGGTCTTCGTGATCGTGCCGAGCCCGCGCGCGAAGGATTCGCTGCACAAGAAGGTGGTGTCGAACATCCAGGAGATCCGCGCGAGAGGTGCTCGCATCCTCGCGATCGCCGAGGAGGGGGACGTCGCGGTGCTTCCCTACGCCGACACCGTCATCCGGATCCCGCTCGCGTCGACACTGTTCGAGCCGCTGCTCGCGGTCGTGCCGCTGCACATCTTCGCCATGGAGCTAGCCTCCGCGAAGGGCCTCGACGTCGACCAGCCGCGCAACCTCGCCAAGTCCGTCACGGTCGAGTAGTAAAGGCAGCCATGATCGTCGGGATCGGGGTGGACATCGTGGATGTCCCGCGATTCGAGCGCGCGACCTCCCGAACCCCCGGCGTGCTCACGAGGCTGTTCTCCGAGGCCGAGCAGGTGAACGGTGACAGCCGTCGAAACCTTCGGTCGATGGCGGCGCGGTTCGCCGCGAAGGAGGCGCTGATCAAAGCCCTCGGGGATTCGGCCGGCCTCCGCTGGCACGACATGGCCGTCGTCTCCGACGGGCTCGGCAATCCCTCGTTCGAGATCTACAACGCGGTCGAGGGCATCGTCGCCGCGCGGGGCATCACCCGACTCCACCTGTCGATGAGTCACGATGCCGGGCTGGCGATCGCCTACGTGGTCGCCGAGGGAGACGGATGACCCCCCGCCCGTTCCGCGAAGCCCGTATCGATCTCGGCGCCATCGCCCACAATATCGGGGCGCTTCGCGCGGCCACGGCGACGGACTACGCGATGGTCGTCGTCAAGTCGCGGGCATACGGGCACGGGGCGGTCGAGGTCGCCCGCACGGCGGAGGAGACGGGCGTCGAGTGGCTCGGTGTCGCCTCGATCGAGGAGGGACTCGAGTTGCGGGAGGCCGACATCCGCCTTCCCGTGCTCGCCTGGCTGCACGATCCGGCCGCCGACTTCGGCCCGGCGGTCGACGCCGGCATCGACCTCGGCGTCAGCTACCTCGACCAACTCGATCGCATCGCGGCGACCCCGGGGGTGGCGGCGGTGCAGCTCAAGATCGATACCGGCCTCGGCCGCAACGGGGCCTCGCCGACGGAGTGGCGCGAGCTGGTCGAGGCTGCTGCCGCTCACGCCCGGGTGGGTCGCATCATGGTCCGGGGCGTCTGGAGTCATCTCGCGAATGCGGGAGAGGATGCGGATCTCGCGCAGGTCGCGGCGTTCGAGCAGGCCGTCGCCGTCGCGCGCGAGGCGGGGCTCGCCCCCGACATCCTGCACCTGGCCGCCACCGCGGGCGCGATCGGCGTTCCGTCGGCACGATTCGATCTCGTGAGACTCGGCATCGGGGTCTACGGTCTCTCGCCATTCGGCCCGGAGTCGTCGGCAGAGCTCGGGCTGCGGCCGGCGATGGAACTGAGCGCCGCCGTGGCCTCCGTCAAACGGGTCGGGGCATCGTCCGGGGTCTCCTACGGTCACGACTACCGCACCACGCGGCCGACGACTCTCGCGCTCGTGCCGCTCGGGTACGGCGACGGCATCCCGAGGCACGCGTCCGGTCGTGGGCCCGTGTCGATCAATGGGGTGACCTATCCGGTGGCCGGTCGCATCGCGATGGACCAGTTGGTGGTGGATGTCGGTGACGCCGAGGTCGGCGTCGGCGATCGCGCGATCCTCTTCGGCGACCCGGCCGACGGGGTGCCGACGGCGACCGACTGGGCTGAGGCCGCCGACACGATCGACTACGAGATCGTGACCCGTATCGGCGGGCGCATCGAGCGCACGTACCGATCATGAGGCTCACAATCGGTACTCCCGCGGAGATGGGCGCGCTCGGGGCTTCGCTCGCGACGCAGCTGCGCGCCGGCGATCTCGTGGCGCTCGACGGCGAACTCGGCGCAGGCAAGACGACTCTCACGCGCGGGATCGGCGAGGCGCTCGGGGTCCGCGGCGCGGTGACGAGCCCGACCTTCGTGCTTGCGCGCACGCATCCACGGGAGGGCGCTCCACCGCTCGTGCATGTGGACGCCTACCGACTCGGCTCGGCGGCGGAGCTCGACGATCTCGACATCGACTTCCCGGCATCAATCGTCGTCGTGGAATGGGCGGCGGGGATGATCGACGGCGTCAGCGACGATTGGCTCGAGCTCCGCATAGAGCGGCCGCACGGAGGCACCGCCACCGAGGACGGCGTCGAGCCCCGCGAGGTCGAGATCATCGGGCACGGCGCGCGCTGGGCCGAGTTTAGGCTTGGCTAGTGCTTCTCGCCATCGACACCTCAGCCGGCACCAGCGTCGCCGTCGTCGACCGTGATCGCGGCGTCATCGTCGAGGCCGGAGAGAGCGACACCCGTCGTCACGCCGAGGTGATCGGCGAGCTGATCGAGCTCTGTCTGCGGCAGTCGGGGGTCACCGTCTCCGACCTCTCCGCAGTCGCGGCCGGGATGGGGCCCGGGCCGTTCACCGGGCTTCGGGTGGGCATCGCCGCGGCGAATACCTTCGCCCTCGGCGCCGGTAAACCCGTCGTCCGGGTGGTCAGTCACGATGCGATCGCCTTCGGGCACTATGCGGCAGGTGGCGAGGGGCCACTCCTCGTGGTGACGGATGCCCGCCGCCGCGAGGTCTACTGGAGCACCTGGCAGGGCGCCGACGAGTTCGGCCTCCCGCAGCGGAGCCAGGGACCGGCACTCGCGAAGCCCGATGACCTTCCGGCGGCGGTCACGGATTACGCGAACTATCGTCGTCTCGACGCAACGGAGGTCTCGGCCGGATCCCTCGGGATGCTCGCCGAGGGTCTATTCCAGCAAGGTCGCGAGTTCGCCGGCTCGCAGGCGCTCTACCTCCGCTCACCGGATGTCACGGTGCCGAACGCGCCGAAGCGGGTCAGCTGATGGGCTGGGATCTCCGCCAGGCGCGCGAGGCCGACCTCGACGCGATCATGGAGCTCGAGACCGGCACCTTCGGCAGCGATGCCTGGAACAGCGCTGGCATGCTCAGCGACCTGCGCAATCCGCAATGCTGGTATCTCGTCGCCGAGCGCACCGGCTTCCCGGGCGTGCTCGACGGCTATGCGGGACTCTTCGCGCCGTTGGGGGCGCTCGAGGGCGACATCCAGACCATCGCCGTCGCGGAGAGCGCCCGGCGCGGCGGGCTCGGTCGGGCGTTCATGCTCGCGCTCATCGACGAGGCTCGCAAGCGGGGAGCGCGCGAGATCTTCCTCGAGGTGCGCGCCGACAACCCGGGAGCCCAACATTTGTACGAGACCCTCGGTTTCGAGCAGATCGCCGTGCGGGTGGCGTATTACCAGCCGGACGGCGTCGACGCGAATGTCATGCGACTCGAGATCTCCGATCCGCGAACCAGGCCGGCGGTGGGGGCATGAGCGAAGAGCCGCTCGTCCTCGGAATCGAGACCAGCTGCGACGAGACCGGCATCGGTATCGTGCGGGGAACGACCCTCCTCGCCAACGTGATCGCATCCTCGATGGAGGAGCACGCGCGCTTCGGCGGCGTCGTCCCGGAGATCGCGGCCCGCGCACACCTCGAGGCTCTGACCCCGGCGGTCACCGCGGCGCTCGCCGAGGCCGGCGTGACTCTTCAGCAGCTGGATGCGATCGCCGTGACGAGCGGCCCGGGTCTCGCCGGCGCGCTCATGGTCGGCGTCGGCGCCGCGAAGGCACTCGCGGTGGCGCTCGACCGGCCGATCTACGCGATCAACCACCTCGTGGGTCATGTCGGGGCCGATGTGCTCCGCACGCCCGACGCCGCCTCCGAAAGCCCCCTCGCCTATCCGACCATCGCGCTTCTCGTCTCCGGCGGCCACACCTCGCTTCTGCTCGTCCGCGACCTCGTCTCCGACGTCGAACTGCTCGGCGAAACCATCGACGATGCGGCGGGGGAGGCCTTCGACAAGGTCGCGCGGCTGCTCGGGTTGCCCTACCCCGGCGGACCGCAGATCGACAGGGTCGCGGCATCCGGCGATCCGAAGGCCATCCGCTTTCCGCGGGGTCTCACCCTGCCGAAAGATCTCGAGAAGCACCGCTACGACTTCTCCTTCTCCGGGCTGAAGACCGCTGTCGCCCGCTACACAGAGCAGCGGACGGATGCCGGTGAGCCGATCCCGATCGCGGATGTCGCGGCGAGCTTCCGCGAGGCGGTCGTCGACGTGCTCCTCACGAAGGCCATCGCCGCCTGCCTCGACCACGGGATCCCGCGGCTGCTGCTGGGCGGTGGCGTCGTCGCCAACGCCCGCGTGCGGGAGGTCGCCGCGGAGCGCTGCGCGGCCGCCGGCATCGAGCTGCGGATCCCCCCGCTGTCGCTCTGCACCGATAACGGGGCGATGATCGCGGCGATCGCGTCGCAGCTGATCATGGCGGGACACGCACCATCCACGCTCGCGTTCGGGGCAGACTCGACGCTGCCGGTGACGGTCATCCAGGCATAGTCGGGTGCACCGTCCGGATTGACACCCGCGTCGCCCGCCTGACACTATGAGCCGTCGACGTGTCGTCGGCGCCACCTCGAAGGAGCACGCCTGTGACCACAACGCCCCCTCCCGCCCCGCCGGCCTACTCAGCCCAGGCTGTTGCACCGCGTACCAATGTCCTTGCGATCATCGCGCTCGTTCTCGGAATCTTCGTGCCCATCGGCGGCATCATCTGCGGGCACATCGCGCTCGGTCAGATCAAACGAACCGGTGAAGCTGGCCACGGGCTCGCGCTCGCCGGCACCATCATCGGCTACGCGTTCACAGCGTTGGGCATCATCATCACGATCGCCTACGTCGTCTTCATCGTCGCTGTCGTCGGCACGACCAACTCGCTGAACAACTAAAAACGGGGCCGGCGCGCTGAAGTAGCGTTGTCGTATGACCACGACGCCGTCTTCAGCGCCCGACCCGGGGGTCGCGCCCGGCGCGCAGATCCCCGCAGACGCTGCTATCTCGCCCGGCGGCGGTGCTCGCACGAGTCCGCTCGCGATCCTCGCCCTTCTCGCGACGTTCTTCGTGCCTCTCGCCGGGATAATCATGGGCCACCTGGCGATGGCGCAGACGAGGCGCACCGGCGAACCGGGGCATCGCCTAGCCCTTGTGGCCACCGTGCTCGGATACATCTTCACCGCGATCGTCCTGATCGTGCTGGTGCTCGTCGCCGTGGTTCCTCTGCTGACCCAGACCGGGAGCCCGACGTATTCGAAGTTCTGAGCTCGTGAGCCGGGGAGCGGATGCTCGGGTAGCGTAGCCAGCAACCGACGACGAAGGAGACACCGTGACACTCGGTGACAGCGACACCCCACCCATCCCGACGCCGACCCCGGACCAGTCGGTGACACCGCCGGTCGAGCCGGCCCCCGCCGTCCCGCCTGCCGCTGCACCCGTCGAGCAGCCCGCCCCGCCGACCGCCCCTTCCGCCCCGCCGGCGTATTCGGGCGACCTGCCGCCGGCGCCACCGCCGCTGCCCCCCGAGGGTGCTCCCGCCTACGCCACCCCCGGGTACACAGCACCCGCATACGCCACTCCGGCTTACGGCACCCCCGGTGCGTACGCTCCGGCAAGGCCCCAGGGTCTCAGCATCGCCTCGTTGATCTGCGGCATCGCCGGCGTGATCTTCTCGTTCGGCGGACTCGGGCTGCTGCCGAGCATCGCCGGCATCGTCACCGGGCACCTCGCGCGCAAACGACAGCCCTGGGCACGAGGGCTCTGGCTGACCGGGATGATCACCGGCTACGTCGGTCTCGCGATCTCGATCATCGCCGGAATCTTCATCATCATCTTCTTCGTCTTCGCCGCTTCACAGAGCCGCAACTACGGCTCCTACGGCTACAACAGCTGACCCGGCGCGGGATCGCGATGGCTCAGGCGCGCGGGAGCCTTTCGGCGAGCACCGCGGTGTGCCTGCCTGCCACGCGGGTGACGAAGAGCGTCGCGCTCGCCGCGCCCTTCAGCGCCAGCTTGCGGCGGAGGGCTGCCGGGTCGACATCCACTCCCCGCTTCTTGATCTCCAGCGTTCCGACGCCCCGTGATGCCAGATGTTTGCGAAGCGAGCGCTCGTCGTAGTGAAGCACGTCGATCACCCGGAAGCAGGTGGCGAACGGGGAGTCTGAAGGCTCGTCCGCCGTGAGGTAGGCGATGCCGGTGCTGACCATCCGCGCGTCGAGGGTGCGCGCGAGGTCGCCGATCAGACGGGCGCGGATGACGGCCCCATCCGGCTCGAAGATGTACTGCCCGAGCGCACCGGTCGGCGCATCCTCGCTGTCGTCACCGGCGCTCAACTCGGCCGTTCCGTGGTCGCCGATGACAAGTGCCGACCGACGGATGCCCGGCCTCGCCACAGCACCGAACCAGACCCCGAGCTCGACGACGTCACGGTCGACGGAGATCCACTGTGCCTCCGCGTCATCCGGGATCAGGTCACGGTCGATGCCCGGACCGAGTTTCACCCCGGTGGGAAGCCGCTCGCCGATCGCGAAGGCGAAGTCGAGGCTCGGGGAGAAGTCCGCCGGGTTCGTCAGGCGGGAGGTGTTGCTGTGTCCGGCCGTCCGTCTCGCGGGGTCGAGAAATATGCCATCGAATCCGTCGAGCTCCACCGCTGTCACGTCGGCATTGACCGCTCGCGCATCCGGCCACGGGGCGAGGTTGTACGACGCGATGGCCGCCGTCACCTCGTCGATCTCCACGGCGGTGACATCGAGGTCGAGCGCGGCCATCGCCATGGCGTCACCGCCGATGCCGCATCCGAGGTCCGCGATCTTCGTGATACCGGCTGCCTGGAATCGCCCGGCGTGAAGCGCGGCGACCCGTAACCGTGTCGCCTGCTCGAGACCGGCCTCGGTGAAGAGCATCCGCGAGGCGAACGGCCCGAACTTGGCTGCGGCCTTCGTGCGGAGCTTCGACTGGCTGAGCACCACGGCGACCAGTTCGGGGGAGTGCCCGGCAGCGCGAAGCGTGCTCACGGCGCGCAGTACGTCGTCGGTTGAGCGCCAGGCGGGAAGCGAATCGAGAAGCCGCAGCCCCTCCGCCGAGAGCAACTGCTGCAGATCGGCTCGCTCCATCCGTCCAGTCTGGTCTCAAAACGCAGGAGAATCTCCCGAAATCCGACCATTCCGGCACCTTTTGCTCGCTGAGACGAGAATCTCCTGCGTTTTCGGAGGGGAGGGCTGGCACTCACCTTGCACGAGTGCCAGCGCACGCCGTACAGTGGTTCTGGCACTCTCACAGTGAGGGTGCTAACCCAATTTCTTCTAGAAAGAGGTCAACCGTGTCGGTGTCCATCAAGCCGCTCGAAGATCGCATCGTCATCAAGCAGGTCGAGGCCGAGCAGACCACTGCATCCGGGCTCGTCATTCCTGACACAGCGAAAGAGAAGCCCCAGGAGGGCGAGGTCGTCGCTGTCGGACCAGGTCGCATCGATGACAATGGCAATCGCATCCCGCTCGACATCGCCGTTGGCGACAAGGTGATCTACTCCAAGTACGGCGGAACCGAGGTCAAGTACGGCGGCGACGACCTGCTCGTGCTGTCGGCTCGCGACGTGCTCGCGGTCGTCGTCCACTAGACCCATCCGGTCCGCCTGACGGTCCGAATCTGAGAGAGGCCCCGCCGGCGATCCGGTGGGGCCTTTTTCGTCCGGATGCGTGCCGTAGCATTCTGAAGTGTCAGAAACTCCCGAGGTCCCCGCGCGGAAGACGGTGCGCTCCGGGTTCCTCTTCGCGGTGGCGTCCTACCTCCTGTGGGGTTTCCTCCCCCTTTATTTCATCGTGCTCCAGCCGGCGAGCGCATTCGAGATCGTCGCCTGGCGCATCGTCTTCTCGCTGGGCTTCTGCGCCATCCTCGTCACCGTCACCCGCTCGTGGGCGAGAATCGCGGCGATCGTTCGTCAGCCGAAACTGCTGCTCACGATGGGGCTCGCAGCGTTCTTCATCTACATCAACTGGCAGGTCTACGTCTACGGCGCGACCACCGGTCGAGTGATCGAGACCTCGCTCGGCTATTTCATCAATCCCATCGTGACGGTGCTGCTCGGGGTCATCCTGCTTCGCGAACGGCTCCGCATGATGCAGTGGATCGCGGTGGCGATCAGCGCCGTCGCCGTCTTGGTCATCGCGCTCAACTACGGCGCCTTCCCGTGGATCGCCCTCACACTCGCCTTCTCGTTCGGAATCTACGGCCTCATCAAGAAGAGGATCGGACCGAGAGTGGATGCCCTGAGCGGCCTGGTCATCGAGACGACCTGGCTCGTGCCGATAGCGGTAGCCCAACTCATCGCCGTCAGCGTCAACGTCGGGCTGACCTTCGGCTCGGCCGGAGGCGTGCACTCCCTTCTGATGGTGCTCGTCGGGGTGGCGACGGCCATACCGCTGCTGTTCTTCGCGGCCGCATCCCGCCGGCTTCCCCTCGTCTACATGGGGCTCGTCCAATACATCACCCCGCTGCTGCAGTTCGCCATCGGGGCGCTCCTCCTGCACGAGGCGATGCCGGCGCCACGTCTTCTCGGCTTCGCTCTCGTTTGGCTCGCGCTCATCGTGCTCTCGATCGACCTGTTGCTCGCCGGTCGTGCCGGGCGACGCGTCGTTCCGGTCGTGGCCTGATGCGGCGGTAGTGTCGGGATCACCCCAGCAGAAAGCACGTCATGTCACGATCGCGCCGCCTGGCAGCTCTCGCCGCTGGTGCTCTCGCGACCCTTCTGCTCGCGTCCTGCACCGGCACGTCGACCGTGCAGAGTGCTTCGCCCGCGCCCTCCGTGTCCGCCACCCGCATCGGTCACGGGAGTCTTACGGTCGGCACCCTGTTTCCGGTGACCGGATCAGCCTCCTATCTCGGTCCTGCGCAGGCCGACGGAGTGGATGCCGCGGTGAAAGACATCAACGCGGCCGGCGGGGTGCTCGGCTCCCCGGTGACGGTCGTGCACGACGACTCCGGCGATGTGACCACGCAGACCATCGAGGCGTCGTTCGCGGATCTCAAGGCGAAGAAGGCGGATGTCATCATCGGACCCTCCTCGTCCGCGCTCGCCGAGCGCCTGTTGCCGAAGACGCTGGCCGCCCGCATCCCGATGATTTCGCCGTCTGCGACATCCGTCCGGCTCACGAACCTCGGCGAGTCGGGTTACCTCTTCCGCACGGTGCCGTCGGAGGCCGAGCAGGGCACGGTACTCGCGCAGACGATCGGGGGCGGCAAGGGCAGCATCGCGATCATCTACCTCGACAACCAGGCCGGGCAGGCGATCAAGGGGACGCTGAGTCTCGCGTTGCAGCACAGCGGTCGCGCGCTCGCCGCGACGGTTCCGTTCACCCCGGCGACCACCGACGTCGCACCCCTCGTGGCCCAGGTGAAGAAAGCGCTGCCTGACGACGTCGTCTTCGTCAGTACCTTCTCGACGATGGCCCAGAACACGGCCGTGATCACCCAACTGGATGCCGCGGGCCTCGGTGGCGCGAAACTCTGGCTCGTGAGCGCCAACACCGCCGATTACTCGCAGGCACTCCCCGCCGGTGCCCTCGCCGGCGTCAACGGACTCCTCGAGGGTGTGCCCGCGGGAGCCTCATTCGAGGCGAAGATAAAGGCGCTCGACCCCGCGGTGACCGACTTTCGGTATGCCGCGGAGTCGTACGACGCGACAGTCCTCGCCGCGCTGGCCGCCGTCACCGCCAAAGATACGGCAGGGGAGTCGATCGCCGGCCACCTTCGCGCCGTGTCCGCGGGCGGCATCAAGTGCACGAGCTTCGCGGAGTGCCTCGGCGTGCTGAAGACCACCCGCGACATCGACTATGACGGACTGACCGGCGCAATCGCGTTCGACGGCCAGGGCAATCCGAGTCCTGCGCACTACGGTCTCTACCGCTACGACGCCCAGAACAGGTTCGCCCTCGTCGGGTCGATCTTGGCCAGGTGACACTCGCGACGTGCCTCTCGCGAGTAACGGTAGG